>NZ_JAATEP010000024.1:0-172550 GCF_012034275.1 Nonomuraea composti
GGTGGTCGTGGTGGCGGGCGTGGCGGCCTGGGCGGCGGCCGGGCTGAGCGCCAGGGCGGTGACGGCCATCGAGCCGGCCAGGGCGGCGGTCGCGAGGGTCTTACGCATGATCGGGCTCCGTTTCCTTCGTGTCGGTGCTGCCGGGCTTGTCCCGACAGCAGGGACACTACGGAGACCGCGAGCGATCATCTGTGCAGGAATCCACACATCGGCCGTGATCAGTGCCACACGCGATCACGTCATCCGGCGGGCCCTCTCGTTCGTACGCGCGCCGGTCAGCGGGGCGTCAGGCGCATCCGGATGTCGTCCTCCGCCCACAGCACGAACCGCTCCACCGGCACCACCGGGTGGCCCTCGACCGGCTCGAAGCGGAACCGCTTCAGCAGCACCGCCAGCACCAGCTCGGCCTCGACCATGGCCAGGCTCGCGCCCTCGCAGCTGCGCGGCCCCAGCCCGAACGGGACGTAGGCGTAGCGGGGGCGGCTCGCCGACGCCTCGGGGGTGAAGCGTTCGGGGATGAAGGCGTGCGGGTCCGGCCAGTGCTCCGGGTTCAGGTGGACGGCCCAGAACGGGTAGAAGATGGTGGTGCCGGCCGGGATGGGGTGGCCGCCGAGGGTGAGGTCCTCAGTGGTCTCGCGGGCGCCGTACGGGCCCGGCGGGTAGAGGCGCATCGACTCCTTGAGCACCATCTCCAGGTAGGGCAGGCGTTTGAGGTCGGCGTACGACGGGGCGGGCCGCTCGCCGAGCACGTCGTCCAGCTCGGCGGCCACCCGGGCGGCGGCGTCGGGGTGGCGGGCCAGGAGGTGGAGGGTCCAGGAGACGGCCACGCCGGTGGTGTGGTGCGCGGCCAGCATGATCATGAGGACGGTGTCGCGGATGCGGGCCGCGCTCATGTCGGCCTTGACCAGGGCGGCCACCAGGTCGCTGCCGCCGGCCGCGAGGACGCCGTCCACGACCGCGCGCAGGTGGGCCAGCGCCTGCTCGGCCCGCGCCAGGTCGTCGTCGCTCTCGTGGCCGCGGCCCAGGTAGACGGTCAGCACGGTCTCGAACGCGCTGACCACCCCGGCGGGGTCGTCGATGTCGCCGCCGAGGGCGTACTGACAGATCATGCGCAGCGACAACGCGCTCAGGTCCTGCTGGAGCGCCACCTCGCCCGCGGCGGCCCAGCGGTCGGCGAGGTCCGTGGCCAGGGCGGTGAACGCGGGGAAGTGCGCCTCATGGGAGCGGCGGCCGGCGAGGACCGACAGCAGCGCGCGACGGAACGGGCCGTGCTCGTCGGCGGGCAGGGTCTGCAGGTTGCCCGCCTCGCACAGCGGCTCCAGGAACGCGAACAGCCGGTCCGGGCGGCTGTTGACGGCGGCCGTGGCCTCCAGGAGCACGGGATCGGCCACCGAGACGGCCGACGGGGCGCCGGGGAGCTGGAAGCGCACCAGCGGGCCGTACCGTTCGTGCAGGTCGAGCTGGTAGGCGTGCAGGCCGCCCGCCGCCGTGATGGCGCTCAGCCCGCTGTCTGACTGGGTGGGAGGTCCGGGGATATCGCGCACGCCGCCACGGTCTCCCGATCTCGTTCGCTTGGCAACCCTCAGGACGGTTCCGTCAAGATCACCGTATGGTGTGATCAGGCGTGCCGCTCGTGGCGGTGCCGCTGTTCCTCGGTGCGGCGCCGATGGCACCGCACAGGGCGTTCGAGGACGAGGCCGCCCTGGCCGTCCGGGCCTGGCGGACCAGCGGCGCGGCAGCACACGTAGGTAGACGCTCGCGTATGGAAGCGAGCGCATCACCGCTGGACCGTCTCACTCGGCGGGCGTCACGATAAGACCATGCTTGCACTCGCGCTCATCACCCTCCTGCTGCACGGCGCCCTCACGGGCCTGTTCTACACCTTCTCCATGTCCGTCATGCCGGGCCTGAACGCCATCGACCCCGCCCAAGCCGAGGCCGCGATGCGCAGCATCAACCGCAAGATCCTCAACCCGTGGCTCTACCTCGCCTTCCTCGGCTCGCCGCTGGCGGCGCTGGTGGCGGGCATCCTCGCGAACGGCCCGGCCGCCCTGTGGTTCTTCGCCGCCGCCGCGGTGAGCTTCGTGGGCTCGTTCCTCGTCACCGTGGTGATCAACGTGCCGATGAACAACGCGCTGGACGCCGGTTCCATGTCGTTCAAGGACTACTCGCCGCGGTGGACGGCCTTCAACACGCTGCGCGCCGTGGCGTCCGCGGCCGGGCTCGTCCTGGTGGGGGTCGGGCTCGTCCAGCTGTAGGGATCGGAGCCGGCCGGGTTGACGGCGGGCGCCGGGAGCGCGCAGGCTCGGCGTCCGTGATCGAGATTCGCCGTGCCGGGCCCGACGACGCGCCCGCCCTGCTCGACCTGCGGCTGCGGCTGGACGAGGAGAGCAGTTTCATGTTGCTGGAGCCGGGCGAGCGTGACCCGGTGCCGAAGCCGCTCCGATCTGATGGGGCGTCGTTCGTGGTGGTGGCCATGGCGGAGGGCGGGGTGGCGGCCGGGTACGTGGAGGTGGAGGTGCTTCCGTACAGGCGCGCCCGGCGTACCGGATATGTCGTGATGGGGGTGCGGGCGGCACACGCGGGGCAGGGGCTGGGCCGGCGGTTGCTGGAACAGGCCGTGCGGGAGGCGCGGGCGGCCGGGATGGCGCGGCTGGAGCTGACCGTGATGAGTCACAACCTGCGGGCGCTCGGGCTGTACCTGGCGTGCGGCTTCCAGGTGGAGGGGTTGCGGCGCTCCGCGCTGGACGTGGACGGGCGGCGGGTGGACGAGTACTACATGGGGCTGCTGCTGGCGGCCTGACATGGAGGCGAGTGCCGCATGAGGCGGTTGCCGGCGGTCTGAAAGGATCGGAGCACGTTCTGAAGTGAAAGGCATCGAGATGGCTCCGAACATCGCTACCGCCCGCCGCGTCGACCTGCCCGAACTGCTCGACTTCCTGCGCCCCCGGCACCACGGCCTGCTGTCCACGACCCGGGCGGACGGGCGGCCGCAGCTCTCGCCCGTCTCCTGCGGCGTGGACGAGAGCGGCCGGATCGTGGTCTCCACCTATCCCGACCGCGCCAAGGCGGTCAACGCCCGCCGTGACGACCGGGTGTCGATCTGCGTGCTGTCGGACGACTGGAACGGCCCGTGGGTGCAGGTGGACGGGCACGCGGAGGTGCTGGACATGCCGGAGGCGCTGGAGCCGCTGGTGGAGTACTACCGGTGCATCGCCGGCGAGCACCCCGACTGGGACGAGTACCGCGAGGCCATGCGGCGCCAGGACAAGTCGCTGATCCGCATCGCCATCGACCGCTGGGGGCCCATCGCGACCGGTGGTTTCCCGGCGCGCCTGGTGTCGGCGGACTGACCTGATCAGGAAAGCGGTTCGCGCGCCAGGGCCTCGCCCCACCACCGCTCGACCCGATCCGGTGACCAGCCCCGTTCGACGGTGAGCGTGGTGTAGACGTCGATGCTGCACAGGCCCGCGTACACGTCGGTCGCGGCCCGCACGTCGAGGCCCGCGCGCAGGGTGCCGGCCGGCCAGGAGGAGAAGACCGCCACGCGGGTCTCATCGGCCCGGGCGCGGGCGTCGTCCTGTGGCGCTCCGAACGTGAGCGCGCCGAGGCGTGGTCGCTGCGCGCCGGGTTCGTCCGGCTCTGGCATGGGGTGCTGGGGTTCGTGACGGCGGCGCTCCAGTTCGCCTCGGCCACGCTCGCTACGCGGTCGTGCGGGAGGAGGGGCCGCTCGGGCTGATCGGGCTCGCCGGCTGGCTGCTGTGGGTGGTCTGGATCGTCGTGTACGGGGTCCGCCTCGTCCGCGTTCCTCACACCATCGCCAGGTAGGCGGCCAGGTCGTCGGCCGAGGAGGTGGCGATGCCGACGTAGCCGTCCGGCCGGACGAGGGTGTGCCGTTCCGTGCCGTACGGCCGCGCGGGCACGTACGCCCGGACCTCAGGACCACCGGGGATGCGCGGCGCCGGGTCCGGGGACAGCAGCGTGAAGTGCGGCCCCCTGAGCAGGTCGAACATGCGGGCCCGCCGCCCGTCCGCGAGCGTGATCGGGCCGTCGGGCACCCGCTCGCCGCCGCTCCTGGCCAGCGAGCCGCCCCGGTAGCTCAGCGAGAGCTGGTAGGTCTTCTCGTCGCGTTTGACCGACTTCCTGTCGTGCAGGCCCGCGCTGAGGCCGAGCACCCCGGCCGCGATCGGCCTGCGCTCCTCCTCGTACGTGTCCAGCAGCGCCTCCGGCGCCCCCGCCAGCACCCTGGCCAGCTTCCAGCCCAGGTTGTAGGCGTCCTGCACGCCGGTGTTGAGGCCCTGGCCGCCCGCCGGCGGGTGCACGTGCGCGGCGTCGCCCGCCAGGAAGACGCGGCCGCAGCGGTAACGGTCGGCGAGCCGGATGTTGACCCGGTAGAGCGAGGACCACAGCAGCTCCGTCAGCCGCACGCCGCGCAGCATCGACCGCTCCGCGAACAGCCGCTGGTACCAGGCCAGCGTCCGCTCCGGCTCGACGCCGGGCCTCAGCGTGGCGAGGAGCTGGAAGGTGTCGGTGCCGGCCATCGGGTGCAGCGCCACCATGCCCTTGCCCGGCCGTACCCAGACGTGGATGTGCTCCCTGTCCAGGCCCGCCACCCGCACGTCGGCCAGCGCGCTGCGCTGCTCTTCGCGAGTCTCGCCGGTGAAGCCGACGCCGAGCGCCTTGCGTACGGGGCTCCTGCCGCCGTCCGCGGCGACCAGGTAACGCGCCCGCACGCTCCGCCCCGAGCCGAGCCTGGCCGTCACCCCGTCCGCGTCCTGCTCGAACCCGGCCAGCGCCACCCCCTGCTCCACCTTCCCGCCCAGCTCGGCCAGCCGCTCGCGCAGCACCGCCTCGGTGCGCCACTGCGGGTGCATCATGACCGTCGGGTACGGCACCGCGTCCGTGGCGGCGGCGGGCTTGTGCATGCGGGTCCGCCAGACGGGCACCCGGCCCACCCTGACCAGCAGCGGCGGGTACGGGGTGGCGGTCGCGAGTATCGGTGCGACCACGCCGAGATCGTCGAAGACCTCCTGCGTGCGGGGCTGGAGGCCCTTGCCCTTGGAGCCGCCCGCGGGCTCGGGCGACTGCTCGACGACGCGGCAGGCGACGCCGCGGCGGGCCAGGTCGACGGCGAGGGTCAGGCCGGTCGGGCCGGCACCTGCGATGAGAACGTCCGTGATGTCCATGGCCGCGACGGTGCCAAAAGGCTCTGCCGGATCGCTGCCGGATCGCTGTCAGCCGCTGTCGTCCTCTGCCGCGCCCCGGCCGCTGTCGTTCTCCGCCGCGCCCCAGTCGGTGTCGCCCCCTGCCGCGCCCCAGTCCCACAGTGCTTGGAGCACCGGGCCGAGACGGTGGCCGCGCGGGGTGAGGCGGTAGGAGGTGCGGGGCGGCCAGCCGGGGCGGCGGTCGCGGACGAGCACGCCGCTGTCGGCGAGCTGCGCCAGCCGGTCCGTCAGCACCTTGTCCGACAGCGCCGGCAACGCCTGCGCGAGCTGCGTGAACGTGTGCTCGCCCTTGAGCAGCTCGCGCACCACCAGCGTCGTCCACCGGCCGCGCAGCGCGGCGAGCGTGATCTCCACCGGGCAGGACGGGGTGGGCTCGGCCACGGCGGCCCGGGAGTCGTCCGGCAGCCCGGGCGCGTAACGAACCGTTTGGTGAGCCACCGAGAAGCCTCCTAGCGTTGCCGTCACCTGTTTTCTACCTGCTCAGAGGGAGTGGTGGACGATGCGTGAGCTCGCGGAGCGGCCGCAGGACGTGCCCGGCGTGTTCGCCGAGCGCTTCAACAGCGGCGACCCGGCGGCGGTGGCCGAGGTGTACGAGGGCGGGGCGATGTTCGTGCCCGCGCCGGGCAGGGCGCTGACCGGCGCCGACGCGCACGCCGCGAACGTGGCGTTCATGGGGCTGGGGGTGCCGATCACGGTACGTCCCCGGCACGTGTACGCGGCCGGCGACCTCGCGTTGCTGGTCGTGGACTGGGAGATCGACGGCACCGGCCTCGACGGCGAGCACGTCCACATCGAGGGCACCGCCACCGACGTGGCCAGGCGCGGCGCGGACGGCCGGTGGCGGTACGCGATCGACAACCCGTTCGGAACGGCCCGCTGAGCCGGCCCGCTGAATTGTCGGTGCCGCAGGTCATGATGGGTGCATGACCGAGACACCCCCCTTCACCGCCCTCGCCGACGACACCGCCTACGCCGAGGCGGTGCAGCTCGCGGTCGACTCCGCCGCCGCCTACTACGGCGACGGCACCTCCACGATCGACGACGACGATTACGACCGGCTGGTGCGCGGCATCCAGGCGTACGAGGAGGAGCATCCCGAGTCGGTGCTGCCGTCGTCGCCCACCGGGAAGGTGGCCGGCGGCGCGGTGGTGGGCGACGTGCCGCACACGGTGCCGATGCTGAGCCTCGACAACGTCTTCGGCGCCGAGCAGCTCGCCGACTGGGCGGCGGGGGTGGAGCGCCGGCTGGGGCGGCCGGTCACGGCGTGGAGCGTGGAGCCCAAGCTCGACGGGCTGGCGATCTCGGCCCGCTACCGGCACGGCCGGCTGGCCCAGCTCGTCACGCGGGGCGACGGCACCGCCGGCGAGGACGTCTCGCACGCCATCGGCACCATCGTCGGCCTGCCGGAGCGGCTGGCCGACGCCGTGACGGTGGAGCTGCGGGGCGAGGTCATGATGACGGCCTCGCAGTTCGAGCAGGCGTGCGCGAAGCGGCAGGCGCACGACGGCACCACGTTCGCCAACCCGCGCAGCGCCGCCGCGGGCACGCTGCGCGCCCAGGACCGGCCGTACGTGTGCGAGCTGACGTTCTTCGGCTACGGCGCCCTGCCCGCACCCGGCGACACGTCCGATCTGGCCGTGGGCCTGCGCGAATGGCCGCACAGCACGATCATGGAGTGGGTGGCCGGGCAGGGCGTGCAGACCACGGCCGCCACTCCGGTGGCCGGCATCGTGGCCACCACGCTCGAGCAGGCGCAGAGCCGCATCGGGGAGATCGCGGCGGCGCGGGCGGAGCTGCCGTTCGGCATCGACGGCATCGTGATCAAGTGCGATCTGGCGGCCGACCAGGCGGAGGCGGGGTTCAGCTCGCGGGCGCCGCGCTGGGCGGTGGCCTACAAGCTGCCCGCCACGGAGAAGATCACCAAGCTCCTTGACGTCACGTGGAACACCGGCCGCACCGGCGTCATCGCGCCCCGCGCCGTGCTGGAGCCGGTCGAGCTCGACGGCAGCATCGTCACCTACGCCACCCTGCACAACGTCGCCGACATCACCCGGCGCGGCCTCATGCTGGGCGACAGCGTCACCGTCTACAAGGCGGGCGACGTCATCCCCCGCGTCGAGGCGCCGGTGGTGCACCTGCGCACCGGCGACGAGCGGCCGATCCCGATCCCCGAGGTCTGCCCGTCGTGCGGCGACGCGATCGACAGCTCCCAGGAGCGGTGGCGGTGCGTGCGCGGGCGCGGCTGCCGGGCGATCGCCTCCATCACGTACGCGGTCGGCCGCGACACCCTCGACATCGAGGGCCTGGCGGAAAACCGCATCAAGCAGCTCCTCGACACCGGCCTGATCGCCGACTTCGGCGACCTGTTCTTCCTGACCCGCGAGCAGCTGCTCGGCCTCGAGCGCATGGGCGAGACCAGCACCGACAACCTCCTGGCCGCCATCGAGCAGGCCAAGACGCGGCCGCTGAGCAGGGTGTTCGCGGCGCTCGGCGTGCGCGGCACCGGCCGCTCGATGAGCCGCCGCATCGCCCGCCACTTCGCCACCATGGACGCCGTGCGCGCCGCCGACGCCGAGGCGATCCAGCAGGTCGACGGCATCGGGCCGGAGAAGGCGCCGGTCGTGGTGGAGGAGCTGATCGAGCTCGCCCCGCTGATCGACAAGCTCGTCCGCGCCGGGGTGAACATGGTGGAGCCCGGCGCGACCCCGCCCAGCGAGGAGCCGAAGGCGCCGGCCGAGGGCCTGCCGCTCGCCTCGATGTCGGTGGTCGTGACCGGCGCGATGACGGGGCCGCTGGCGGCGCTGACCCGCAACGAGGTCAACGAGCTGATCGAGCGGGCCGGCGGCAAGTCCTCCTCCAGTGTGTCCGCCAAGACGTCGCTGCTGGTGGCGGGCGAGAAGGCCGGGTCGAAGCGGGCCAAGGCCGAGACGCTGGGCGTGCCGATCGTGAGCCCGGAGGAGTTCGCCGAGCAGGTGGCCGCGTTCATCCCGGCGCCCTCGCTTTAGTCGTTCTCCGACATCAAGGGCATTTCTCCACAAAGGACCGCGGGCTCGAATTCTGTCGGTGTCACCGTTCATACTCGCCATCAGCACCAACCTTCGGGAGGAAACGATGGCGAAGCGGCACGGACGTCGCAGGAAGCGCTCCAAGTCGAGCGCGCGGGAGCAGTTGTTGCTGCTCGGCCTCGTGGGCGCCGCCATCACGGTCGCACTCATGGCCAAATTCGCCATGGAGAATCCGGCGCAGGCGGTCGGCATCGCGGTGCTCCTGATCGCCGTTTTCTGCGGGGCCATATTCCTGCGATATCGGGTTATCCAAGCGCATCGGCGGCAATTCCTCGCGGCCAACACCGAATTGGCGAAGGTCGATCTCATGACCGGGTCCCAGTTCGAGCATCTCGTCGCCGAGCGCATGATCGCCGAAGGGTTCCGGCGCGTCCGCGAGCGGGGCCGTGCGGGTGACGGGGGCGTCGACATCACCGCCGTCGCGCCGGGCGGCACCCCGTACGCGGTGCAGTGCAAGCGTTACAGCCGCACGGTCGGCGCCCCCGAGGTCCGCAACTTCCTGGGGGCGCTGGCCAACACCTTCGCCGGCCACACCGGCGTCCTCGTCACCTCCGGCCGCCTCACCCGCCAGGCCCGCACCGAGGCGTCGAACGCCCGCCAGCCCCTCCTCCTGATCGAGCGCGACCAGCTCGCCGACTGGCTGATCGGCCGCACGACCCTGACCCCCCAGCGGGTGCCGCCACCGATGGCCGTGGAGGGAGACGAGCTGGCCGGATAGCCTCCTCGACGCCTTTCCGCCGCACCGCTAGGGTTGGGCGGTTTGTTCCTTCGCCCCCCGAGGAACCTCCCATGCTCCGCTACCGCCTCGGCCCCATCCTCATCGCCGCCCTCGCGGTCCTGGTCGCCGCGTCCGGCGCCGCCGCGCTCCTGAGCGGCGACGCCCGCCTGCTCCTGCTGCTCGTCTACGGCCGGTACGCCGGGGATCCCGACGAGCTGGACACCGACCACCTCCTGATGCTGGTCCTGGTGGGGCTCGTACGCGTCTGGGGGCTGTGGCAGCTCCTCCCGAAGCGCCACGACGGCTCCGGCGGAAGGCCGGGCGCGGACGAGCGGTGGCTGCGGATCACCCTGTACGTGTGGGCGCTGTGCGAGCTCACCGACCGCCTGCCCTGGGTGGACCTGCCGGAGATCGTCGTATGGGCCGCCGCCGTGGTGCTGCTCTATCGCGTGATGCGCGGGGTGTCCCGGTCGTTGCGGCTGGTGGCACTCGTCGTAGGGCTCCTGCAACCGGTGCGGGCCCTGGCCCACCTGGCACTGGAGCCGGCCTCGATCGATGCCGAGATCCTGTACCGGGTCCTGCCGCTGGGCGGGGTGACGTGGCTGCTCTGGCTCGTGCTGACCCTGGTGGCGCAGGCGAAGGACGGGCGGTGGCGGCGGGGCACCCTGTGGGCGGGCGCCGCGGTCGCCGCCGCGCCCGTGCTGGTGCCTGATTTGTCGTTCCCGTTCAGCCCGGCGTACATCTGGGGCGAAGGGGCCGGGCTGGTGATCGAGGTGATCACGGCTGTGTGGCTCGGCCGCTCCGCCCGCGAAGCCGGCAACCCGCCCAGGGCAGCGAACAACGCCACACCCCCAAGCCTTGGGCCCCGCGTCGCGCCGCCGGAGCCGCACGACACCATATCCCCGAGCCCGCCGAGCACCACGCTCCCGAACCCGCAACCCGCCACGTCCGCGAGCCCGACCGGCGCGTCCGCCAGCCCGCCGTCCACCGCACCGCCGAGGCCGCACAGCACCACAGCCGTGAGCGCCGCCGAGCCCCGCGTGCCACCGCAGCCGCACAGTGCCGCATCCACGAGCACCCGGCCTCCTGCATCACGCAGTGGCACAGCCCTGAGTCCCCAGGCTCGTGGTGGTGCTGCCACGGTTCGGTTGCGGTGGTGGCCGGTGCAGGTGGTGGCGGTGGTGCTGCCGTTGGTGCCTGCCGTCGTGAACTGCGTGGACGGCGTGTTCACCTGGGTGGGGCCGCGTGGCCCGGTCGCGTCGTGGTTCGACACGGGCGGCTGGTTCCTGCGGCAGCTCTGGCTGCCCCTGGACATCCTCGTCGGCATCGGCGGCGCGGCGGGGCTGGTGCTGGCGGCCGTGCTGGTGCGCACGCCCCGGCTCGTGCTCGGCACGGCCGGGGTGCTGCTGGTCGCGGCGGTGGTCGGCGCGGTGAGCGGTGTCGTCGGCCCCTCCAGCACTCTCCTGCCGGATTCGGCCTTGTACGAGAGCCCGTTACGTGGTGTCCCGATATTTCCGGATCAGATGCTTTCGGCCGGCCCCGGCATCTCCCCGCTCTGGTACAGCGCCACCTTCACGGCCTCCGCGCTGCTCCTGCTCCTCGCCCACGGCGGCAGCCCGCGCAGGCGCCGCCCGTACCAGACGGTGGTGGCGAGCGCGGCGACGGCGGCGGTGCTGGCCTTTGTGCCGCCGTCGGATCAGGCGCCCGGCCGGTTCACGACGGCGAGCGACTGCGAGGCGGCGGACCCGAGGATGTCGGGCGAGCAGCGGTTCGTCTGCGCGGTCCGGCGCATCGAGAGCCCGCCGTTCGGCAAGGAGATGCCCGACGAGCGGCTGATCGCGTACGGGCGGCGGCTCTGCGGCGTCTACACGCGCGGGGACCTGCGCGAGGCGGCCGAGTTCCGGGCCGCGCACGGCGTCGCGGTGCTCGACGAGACCGCTCTCCTTGGCGACATCTGCCCCAAAGCCAGGGCGGACGTGGATGCGGCGGTCGCCGAGGAGGAGGCCGAGATGCTGGCGTGGGAGGCCGAGGAGCAGGCCCAGTGCGACCGGGCGCCGCGGCACCGGCCGCTGATCGAGCCCGTGCGGGCCACCAGGGAGAAGGAGCCGGTCTGGCCCGAGGTCTGGCTGGAGGCGTACGAGGAGGAGGGCATACCGGACGACGGGGCGTACGAGCAGGACCTCGACCTGGTGGCCACCTCGCCCGGCCGGCTGCTCATCGAGGTCGACACCACCTACCGCGTCTGCGTCACCACCGAGACCTACGACCGCCGCCCGCCGGTCGAGACCAAGGGCTGGGAGCACGTGGTCGAGGTCGGCTACGACAGCCCGACCGGCAGCATCGTCCTCACCGACAACCTGGCCGGCGTCGAGCTCCCCGACCTCGCGCTGCGCGGCAGGAAGGGGCACTACCGGATCCGCGTCCACTACGACCCGCCGGACTGGGAGAAGAGGGTGGGGCAGCGGCTGCTCGTCATGGCCTGGCCGGGACGCGGCGACGACAGGGTGGTGCACCGGGCGGCTGTCCAACGCTGACGGGTGTCCCGGGCTGTGGCTCAGCGCTGACGGGTGTCCCGGGCTGTGGCTCAGTGCTGAGAGCAGAGGGCGGTGTCCAGGGTGGCTTCGACCTGCTGTTGAGCGGGGGCCGAGGTGGGGATGTGGGTGACCGCGATGGCGGCGGCGCGGCCGTCCTCCGTGGCGGCGTTGGAGGTGTAGTAGCCCGGGATGGAGCCGCCGTGACCCCAGGCGGTGACGCCGCACGACAGCTTCACGCGGATCAGGCCCAGCCCGTACCCGCCGTCGCGGCCGATCTGCGGCGCCGCGACCGTGGTGCGCATCTCCTTGAGCTGGGCGGGCTTGAGCAGCTTGCCGCCGAGGAGAGCGGTGAAGAAGCGGTTGAGGTCGCTGGGAGTGGAGATCATCTGGCCGGCGGTCCAGGCCCCGGAGGGGTCGAGCTCGGTGACGTCGGTCATCGGCTGCTCAGCCTCGTCCCGGTGGTAGCCGGTGGGGTGCGGGTCGCGGATCTTCTCGTCGCCGTCCGCCGGGAAGTAGGTGCGCTTGAGGCCGATCTTGTCGACGGTACGCCTGGTGATCTCCTCGCTCGCGCGGTGACCGGTGACCTTCTCGATGAGCAGGCCGGCGACGATGTAGTTCGTGTTGGTGTAGACCCACTTGGTGCCGGGGGCGAACTGCGCCTTCTTCCGCAGCGCCATGTCAAGAAGCTCACGGGGCTCGTGGTGCTCGTGCAGCATCGGCAGGATGCCGTTGGTGAACAGGGTGTCGGTGTACTCGGGCAGCCCGCTGGTGTGCTGCAGGAGCTGACGTACGGTGATGCGCCGCCCGTCGATGCCCTTGCCGCGCAGCAGGCCCGGCAGGTACTTCTCGACGGGGGCGTCCAGCTTGACCTTGCCCTCGCCGACGAGTTGCAGCACGGTCACGGCGGTGAACGTCTTGGTGTTGCTGCCGATGCGGACGTACCCGTCGGCCGGCGGACGTTCCTCTCCCTTGGCGGTGAGGTTGCGCAGCTTGCCGTCGCGCGCCTGCACGGAGGCCAGCGCGGCGGGGAAGCCGTTCTTGGCGACGAGGTCGTTCAGGGTCGCCTGGAGCGAGGGGGCGGTGGCCGCGGCCTGCGTGGCGGTGCCGCCGAGAACGGCGAGGGCGAGGGCGGAGGCGCCGGTCCACCGGCGGAGGCTCGTTACGATCATGCGGTCAAAACTACGGACGGTCAGGGATGATCTCGATCCCGTACACGGGAAACCTCGCGGTAGGGCCTGCCCTACCGCCCCTCCCCGAAGCGCGCCGGCCCTCCCTGGCGCGGAGGGACGCTTCCAGCTCGGCCCGTACGGCGGGCCGCGTCAGCCCTCCCTGGCGCGCCCAGGATCGCTTCCCGTGCAGCCCGTACGTCGGCCCGCGTCAGCCTTCTCTGGCTCGGAGGAACGCTTCCAGTTCGGCCCGGACGGCGGCCCGCGTCGGGTCCAGGGCGATGCCGTGCTCCCACAGGAGCTTGCCCACCGTGCCCGACTTGTCGTGCAGGAGGCCGAGGAGCATGTGCTCGGTGCCGATGTAGTTGTGCCGCAGCTCGGCCGTCTCGGTGAGCGCCGCCGCGAGGGCGCGCCGGGCGTCGGCGCCCACCGAGAGCGCCGCCGGCGACCCGGGGCCGGTGGGCAGCCGGCGTTCCAGCCCTTCCCGTACGGCGGCCGGGTCCGTGTCCTGGGCGGCGATGGCGCGGACGGCCAGGGTGTTCGGGTCGTCGAGGATGCCGAGCAGCACGTGACCGGCCTCGATGGAGGCGCGGCCGAGGCGGCGGGCGTGCGCTTCGGCGCGTTCGAGGGTCTCCTTGGCCCGGCCCGTGTACCGCTCGAACGCCCCCGACCTGGCCAGATCGGCGATGGTCAGGCTGGACCAGCGCCGCCCGTAACGCTGCTGGGCCGCCTGGCGGCTGATGCCGAGGTGGTCGCCGATGTCGGCCCATGAGCAGCCCTCGGCCCTGGCCAGCTCGACCAGGTAGCCGAGCAGGCGGTCGCCGACCTGCCGCAGGTCGGACAGCACGCCTTCGGCCACGGTGAGGCGGGTCAGGGCGTCGGTGTCGTCGGCGCTGCGTGCTTCGACGATCGACAGCAGCTCGGCGAGGTCGGGTAGCTCTGGCACCGTACCATTATGACTGTCAACGTTCACCTTGACGATATGGCAGCGTCAATGCCAGCCTTGACGCATGGACATCAGCACGCTGGGAGAGGCGCTCGACACGTTCGTGCCGGAGATCATGGAGCACTGCGGCACCCCCGGCCTGTCGATCGCGGTGGGGCTCGGCACGGAGGTGGCGCTGGCCAGGGCGTACGGCGTCGCCGACCTGGCCACCGGCCGCCCGATGACGACCGGCACGGTCGCACCCACGGGCTCCGACTGCAAGCCGTACACCGGGGTCGCCGCCCTCCAGCTCGTCGAACGCGGCGTGATCGGGCTGGACGAGCCCATCGAGCCGTATGTTCACGCCGTCAACCCGCACGGGCCGCGCCCCATCACGCTGCGGGACCTGCTCACCCACCACAGCGGGCTCGGCGCCGGCATGGGCAACTTCGACCGCGTGCCGCCCCCGCCGCTGGGTGAGCACCTGCGGCGGGTGCTCGACGCGGAGCGCTCCGACGCGTACGGGGGCACGATGGTGCCGTTCTGGGCGGGGCCCGTGGGAGCGCGCTACCAGTACAGCAACGTCGGGATCGCCGTGGCCGGCCACCTCGTCGAGCTGCTCAACCCCGACGGGGTGACGTTCTCCGAATGGGTGGGGCGGCACGTGTTCGCGCCGCTGGGGATGGAATCGACCGTGTTCCCGAGGGCGCAGCACCCCGACTTCGTGCCGGACGACCTGCTCGCCCGGCGCTCCACCGGCTACGCCACGCTGCCCGGCCTGCGGCTGCCGCTGCCCGACCTGTACCCGGGCGACTACCCGGCCGGCTCGGCGCTGAGCACGCCGTCCGACCACGCCCGGTTCGTGCTGGCGATCCTCGGCGGCGGGTCCCCCGTACTTTCCCCGGACCTGGCGCGGCAGATGATCACCGCCCAGGCTCCCGGGAGCACGCTCTTCGGGCCGCAGCCCGGCATGTCCGTCGGGTTCGTGTTCAACGTCTTCGGCGGCGAGCGCCCCTACATCGGGCACGGCGGCGAGTACCCCTGGGGCTGGACCCACTTCACCCGCGGCTGGACCGACGACCGGGTGGCGCTGGTGATCTCCGCCAACCAGTTCGACCTGGGCGACTTCGGCCTGTCCGACCGGCCCGGGCACGCGGCCGCCCGCCTGGTCGCCGAGATCGTCACCGCCTGGGTCCACGGCGCCGACCCCCGCCCCCGCCGCCCGCTCGCGACCGGCCGCGCCTACCTGGCCGGCCTGCTCGTCGGCGACCGCCTCACCTCCCGGCTCGGCATCGCCTCACAGCCGTCCCCCGAGGACGTCACCCGGATCGCCGAACGGGCCGAGGTCTCGTTCCCATGGGACCCGCAGGCGTTCCGGGAGGCTGTCGAGCAGGTACGGCTGACCGCTTCGCCGCTGGTGGACGGCGTGGCCACCATGCGGCGGGAACTGCCGGCGCACGAGCTAGCACTGCTGGCCCGGCAACTCGGCGTGCCCGGCTTGGCCACCCAACTCGCGACCGGCCCGGGTCCGCAGGCGGCGGGAGACGCCGCTCGTACGGAGAACAGCCCGAGCCCGCAGACGGCCGGGGACGCAGGTCCGACGAACAACCCCAGCCTGCCGGCAGCACGTGCGGCGAGCAGCCCGGGCGTTCAGGCGACCGCAGACGCACGTGCGGCGGACAACTCGAGCCCGCCGTCGACGGGAGACGCACACGCGACCGGTGACTCCGGACCGCAGGTGGCGGGGAGGTGAGCGTGGGAGACAGCCGCACGGTGCTGGAGGCGTTGGCGATCGCGGTGTCGGCAGGCGTGCCGACCCTGCTGTGGGGCAGCCCCGGCACCGGCAAGACCTCGGCCGTCGTGGCCCTCGCCGCCTCCCTGAACTGGCCCATCGAGGTGGTCATCGGCTCGATCAGGGAGCCGAGCGACTTCGCCGGCCTGCCGGTGATCTCCGACGGCGCCGTCCGGCTGACCCCGCCGGCCTGGGCCCAGCGGCTGGCCGCCGCCGGGCACGGCCTGCTCTTCCTCGACGAGCTGACCACCGCTCCCCCGGCGGTGCAGGCCGCGATGTTGCGGGTGGTGCTGGAGCGGGTGGTCGGCGACGTCCGGCTGCCGGACAAGGTGCAGGTGGTCGCCGCAGCGAACCCGCCCGACGAGGCCGCCGACGGCTGGGACCTGGCGCCGCCGCTGGCCAACCGGCTCGTGCACCTCAACTGGCCGGTGGACGGCCGGCACATCGCGCGGGGCCTGGCGGTGGGGTTCCCGGCGCCGTCGCTGTCCGGGTTCGCGCAGCCTCCGTCCCGCGAGCAGGTGATGGAGGCGCGTGCGACGGTGGCGGCGTTCCTGGAACTCCGACCCACCCTGGCACTCCAGGTCCCATCGAACGGCGGCGCGCGGGGACCGAGCGGTGGCGCGCCGGGCGCGGGCGGTCATGGGATGGGGACGGGCGGCGGTGGGCAGGGGTGGCCCAGCCCGCGTTCCTGGGAGGCGACCGCCAAGCTGATGGCCGCATGCAAGGCCGCCGGCGCCCCGGACGACGTGCTGGCCGTGCTCGTGACCGGCGCCGTCGGGGAGGGCGCGGCCCTGGAGTTCCTGTCCTGGCGGGACCACCTGGACCTGCCCGACCCGGCGGCGGTGCTCGCGAACCCGGACGCGTTCGAGCTGCCCCGGCGCGGCGACCGCGCCTTCGCCGTGCTCACCTCGGTGGTGGCGGTCGCGGTGTCCGCAGGTGACGTGGAGCGGTGGGACGCCGCCTGGCGGGTGATCGCCAAGGCCGCCCGTACGGCACCGGACGTGGCCACCCTCGCGGCCCGCACGCTCGCCGCCCACCGCCCTGCCGGCGCCCGCATCCCGGACGCGCTGCTGGAGCTGACCCCGATCCTGCGCGCGGCCGGGCTGCTCGATGGCTAGCCCCGAGCTGTGGGAGAAGTGGTCGGCCGCCCGCGTCCGCGCCGCCCACCAGGCCCCTTACCTCGCGAACGCCCTGCTCTCCCTCACTCCTGTCCTGGTCAGCGGCCCCTCCGCGGGCGAGCTGCGCCGCTTCCCCGCGGATCCCGGGTGGCACGTGTACGTCGGGACGGAGGAACTGGCGCGGCAGAGCGTCCAGGAGGTGAGCTTCTGGCTCATCCACCAGGTGACCCACCTCCTGCGCGAGCACTTCCGCCGCTACCCCGGCAGCACCGTGCACCCGAAGGCCGGGGATCAACACGCGTGGAACCTGGCCACCGACGCCGAGATCAACGACGACCTCACACCCCTCCACCCCTCCTCGGAGGTGACGACACCATCCACGCTCGGCCTCCCGGACAACGAGACCGCCGAACACTACTGGCACGCGCTACGCACGAACTCCCCACCCCACCAGCCACAGCCTGGAAACCCACCGAGCCCACCATCCCCCGACATCCCGGGTGACTGCGGCAGCGGCTGCGACGGCCTGCCCCGCGCCTGGGACCGTGACGACCTGCCCGCCCTCTCCCCCACCACCGCCCGCCTGACCGCCCTGGACACCGCCCGCAGGATCCGCGAACGCCTGAACGCCCAGGACGACGTCCCGGCCGGTTGGCGCCGCTGGGCCGACCAGGTGCTGGAGCCTGCGGTGAGCTGGCGCCGCCACCTGTCGGCGAAGGTACGCCACGGCCTCGCCGAGGCGGCGGGCCGCGTGGACTACACCTACCGCAGGCCGTCACGCAGGGCCGCCGCGCTGCCGGGCGTCCTCCTGCCGAGCCTGCGCCGGCCCCTGCCCTCGGTGACCGTGCTGATCGACACGTCGGGCTCGATCACGGAGACCATGCTGGCCCGGGCGCTCGCCGAGGTCACCGGCGTCCTGCGGGCCGTGGGGGTCGGGCGGCGCCTGCTCACGGTGATCACCTGCGACGCCCGCGCGTACCGCCCGCAGACCGTCACCCGGATCCCCGCCTTGCAGCTGGACGGCGGCGGCGGCACCGACCTGCGGGCCGGCTTCGCCGCCGCCCTGGCCAGACGCCCGCCACCGGACTTGATCATCGCCATCACCGACGGCCGCACCCCGTGGCCGGCCCGCCCGCCGCGAACCACCCGCGTCATCGTCGCCCTCCTGGACGCGAACGGGCAGGCGCCCGGGTGGGCGGAGACCGTACATCTGGAAGGAGCATCATGACGGCGCCGTTCGACCCGGCCCCGTACGAGGCCGCCGGGATCCCGCCCGCCGAAGCCCACCGCTGGTGGACGTGGCGGCTGACCGCCGAGCAGGCGTCAGCGTGGCGGCGCGCCGGGATCACCGACCCGGCGCGGGCCACCCAGTGGAGCACCGCCCACGTCACCCCCGACACTGTGGGCGAGTGCCGCGCCGCGGGCATGACCGCCTCGGAGGCGCTCCTCTGGCACGAGTACGCGTTCGGCCTCGCCGACGCCATCGCCCTCAAGCACCAGGGTCACACCCCGGAGCAGGCGTACGACCTCGAACGAGGCCGCAAACCCCGCGACCCCGACGACCCCACGGCCCCGGGTGACGCGTTCACCAGCCTCATGGCGTTCGCGGGCGGCGGCGACCCGCGCGACCGCGCCCACCGCTTCATCACCCGCCTCGGCAACACCGACGCCCTCGTCATCTACAGCTACTGCGGCGCCGACTGGGTGGACGACGAGGCCGCCGCCTGGGCCCGCCACAACGTGGACGCCCCGACCGCCCGCATGTGGCAGGAGCTCGGCCTCAAACCGTCCGAGGCCGCCCGCTACATCCAGCGCGGCCTGACCCCGATGGCGGTGGCGCGCGAGTGGTGGCGGGCCGGCATCCCGTTCGAGGAGACGGCGTCCTGGGCAGGCGCCGGCCTGACCCCGGAGGAGGCCGTCGCCCAGCGCGCCAGGGGCGTCACCGCCGAACAGGCCGAAACCCTCCGCGCCCTCCGCGACAACGATTGACGGCTCCGCGATATACCCGCATATTGACGCCAAGGCATTCCGCTTTACGGAAAGGACGCTTCATACGGTGCGGTGACATGTAGGTCAGCAAGGGCGAGGGGCGCATTCCCATGACCGACCAATCACTTCATGAAGATCTCAGCGACCTGGGGCGTTGTGATGTGGAGGAGGCCTATTCCCTCATCACGGCCAGGGATCCGGCGAGGCAGAAGAAGCTCCTGTACGAGTACGAGCGCGGAGGCAGAATTGCCGATCTGATCTGTTCGAGAATGGGCGCCGACCATTGCGCGGGCCTCCTGTACGGAATGGGGGCAGAGCGACTGTGGAGGCGGCTGCGGGAGCTCGGTGCGAAAAACCGGAACAACGTCCTCGTTCACCTGGCTCACCGCCTCACGCGGGAGGACGTGGACACCGCCACCAACCGGCTGCGGGATTACGCGGCCGTCGATCCGGAGTGTGCCGCCTGGCTGCTGTTCGCCATCGCCACCCTCGACACCCCGCCGGCCTTCGACTACAAGCACAGGGCCATCGAGCTGGTGCCCACCGCCGACTTCCTGCTGGCGCTGGAAGACGATGCGGCTCGCGACCTGATGCGCGCGCTGTTGTTCAAGGAGACGGTCACCGAGCAGGGTCAGCGGGAATCCGTGCCCGTGCTGGTGCCACATGCGCCCGGGCTGCTGCACCATCTGGTGGCCGAGGACAGCGACCGCACCGCTCGGCTTCTGGCAGGGCTGGACAGCGTGGACGCCTTCGCCGCGGCCGTCAGGAGTCTCCCCTTCGATGCCGCGGTCAGCCTGCTGCAGGCTTTGTCCAGAGTGTCGATCGAGGGGTCCGACGCCGTGCTGTCGCGGCTTCCCTGGCGCCTGGCCGCCGTCTTCCGATCGCAGATGACCCGAGAAGCTACGACATCAGCGAGCGGATGGTCATGGCTCGATGCCTTGCTGACGCTGTGGGCGTACCAAAGCTCGGCGCCCAGAGCGAACAGCGATGAGCTGCGTAAGATCTGGCACGCCGCCCGATCGGCGCAAAGAGACATCACGTATTACCGCCGCCAGCGCAACGTCTGCCTCGGCCTATCGGGCGCGCTCGTCCTCCTGGTGCTCGTTCTCATTCTCATGTAAGGCGCTCAGCCGGAGCTGACCGGCACGAACCCGGCCCCCGCCCGGTAGTTGGGTGACTGGTGCCGGAAGTAGGTGTTGTAGACCTGGCAGTATCGCCCGCCCTTGGCCAGCAGCGTGGCGTGGTCGCCCTCCTCCACGATCTGCCCGTGGTCGAGCACGATGATGCGGTCGACGTGCTCGATCGTGGACAGCCGGTGGGCGATGACGATCGACGTGCGGCCGGCCAGCACCACGTCGAGCCCTTCCTGGATCTGTGCCTCGGTGAGCGGGTCGACGCTGGCGGTGGCCTCGTCGAGGACGACGATCGCCGGGTCCTGGATGAGCAGCCGGGCCAGGGCGACGAGCTGGCGCTGCCCCATCGACAGGGCGCGGCCGTGCTCGCCGACGTCGGTCTCCAGGCCGCCGGGCAGGGCGTCGATCCAGTCGCCGCCGCCTACCGCCGACGCGGCGGCCAGCACTTCTTCGTCGGTGGCGTCGGGGCGCGGGTAGCGGATGTTGTCGGCGACGGTGCCGCTGAACAGGAACGGCGCCTGCGGCACGGCCCCGATCTGGCGGCGGTAGCTGCCCAGCTCAAGGGTGCGGATGTCGCGGCCGTCGATCAGCAGCCGCCCGTCCTGGAACTCGTAGAAGCGGGTGATCAGCTTGCTGAGCGTGGACTTGCCTGCACCGGTGTGCCCGACCAGCGCCACGCTCTCCCCGGCCTCGATGACGAGGTCGAAGCTCCGGAGTACGGGCTGCGCCGGGTCGTACCCGAAGGTCACGCCCTGGAACTCGATGCGGCCGGCCAGCCGCCCGGCCGGCTGGGCGTCGCTCTGCACGACCCGCGGCGGCGCGTCGATCAGCGCGAACACCCGCTCGGACGCCGACAGCCCCTGCTGGAACTGCGACCAGAACGCGGCGATGGACGTCAGCGGGAACCAGAAGAGCGACACGCCCTGGAGGAACAGGTACCAGTCGCCGGCCGACAGCCCGCCCGCGACGACGTGTGCGCCGCCGAGCTGGACGAGCACGACCGTGGCGAGCCCGGCCACGAGGAAGAGCACGGGGAAGATGGCGGAGAAGACGAACCCCTGCCGCAGCGTCACCTGGTAGCTCTGCTGGTTGATGGGCCGGAACTCGTCGTAGACCTGCTGCTCCTGCCGGAAGTTCTTCGCGACGGCGATGCCGCCCATGGTCTCCTGGAGGTTGGCGTTGACGCGGCTCAGCGAGCGCTGGGCGCGCCGCGTGCTGAGCCGGGCCAGCCGCCGGAACAGCAGCGCCAGCCCCACCACGACCGGCACCACGAGCAGCGTCAGCAGGGCCAGCTCGACGCTGCGCGCGAACAGCAGCGCCGTCACGAAGCCGACCATCAGCACCTGGCTGATCAGGTCCATGGTCAGGGTGGAGACGGTGGCGAAGTCGTCGGTGTCGGACGTCACCCGGCTGACGATCCGGCCGGACGGCGTCTCGTCGTAGAAGGACAGGTCGCGCGCCAGCACCGCGTCGAACGCGTCCTCGCGCAGGCGCAGCACGACGTCGCCGGTGACCTTGGCGCTGTTCTTCTGCCGGACGTAGTTGAGGCCCCACGACAGCACGCCGGTGGCCAGGATGCCCGCCGCCAGCAGCCAGCCGACCTCGCCGATCGTGCCGTCGGCGATGGCGTCGACGGCGAGGCTGCCGAGCGTGGGGATGACCGCCTGGGCCGCCGAGCCCAGCACGATCATGGACGCCACCAGCACCATCGCGCCCAGCTTGGGCCGGAAGTACGACATGATCCGGCGCAGCAGGTCGCGGTCGTTGTAGGTGCGGTCGTAGTCTTCGGCGTCGAGGCCGTCCATGAGGAAGCCCATCAGCGCACCCCTCCCTGCTCAGCGGCCAGGACCGGCTCACCGGCGAGGTCGGCCTCGTCGTAGTGGGCGAAGACGCGCCGGTAGAGGCGGCTGCGCCCGATCAGCTCGTCGTGCGTGCCGAAGTCGGCCACCTGGCCGCGCCGCAGCAGCAGCACCTTGTCGGCCCAGCGGATCTGGGAGAGCCGGTGGGTGATGAGCAGGGTGGTGCGCCCTTCGAGGATGCGCCCGATGGCCTGCTGGATCCTGTCTTCGGTGGCGGAGTCGATGGCGCTGGTGGAGTCGTCGAGCACGAGGATGGCCGGGTCGGTCAGCAGCGCCCGCGCGATGGCCAGCCGCTGCCGCTGCCCGCCGGACAGCGTGACGCCGCGCTCGCCGATCACCGTGTCGTAGCCGTCGTCGAGCTCCTCGATGAACTCGGCGGCCTGCGCGTCGCGCGCCGCCCGCTCCACCGCCTCGCGGTCGGCGCGCTGCCCCTTGCTGAAGGCGATGTTCTCGGCCACGGAGCGGGAGAACAGCACGATGTCCTGCTCGATCGTGGAGATCTGGGAGCGCAGCGAGTCGAGGTCCCACTCGCGTACGTCGACGCCGTCGACGAGGATGCGCCCCGAGGTGACGTCGTAGATGCGCGGCACCAGCTTGGTCAGCGTGCTCTTGCCGGAGCCGGTCTCGCCGACGATCGCCACCGTCTCTCCCGGCCGCACCGTGAACGACACGCCGCGCAGCGCGGGCTCGCCGTCGTCGTCGTAGCCGAACGTGACGTCCTCGAAGACGATCTCGCCGCTGATCGGCGCGGCGTGCCCGTCGGCGCGCTGCTCGATCTCGCTGTCTGAGGTGATGATGCTGAGGATCCGGCGCGCGGACACGATGCCGATCTGGATCAGCGAGAACGTGAAGATGGACATCTGTGTCGGGAACCCGAGCATGCCCATGAGCCCCATGAACGCGACCAGCTCGCCGATCGTGATCGCCCCGACGCTCTGCAGGTAGAGGCCGTGCCACAGCCCCGCCGCCATGGCGAACGCGAACAGCAGCGTCGGCAGGTAGCGCGCCTGCACGAGCCCGTTGCGGACGAACGAGTCGCGATAGCGCCGCGCGTTGGCACGGAAGCGCAGCCGCTCCTGCGCCTCCTGCGCGGTCACCTTGATCACCTCGATGCCGCGCACGGCCTGGTTGAGCCCGGCGTTGAGCTCGCCGAACTCCTCCCGCATCCGCGTCGCGACCGGGTTGAGCTGCCGCATGTAGTGCCACAGCGCCACCACGAACACCACCGCGAAGATCCCCGGCGCCAGCAGCAGCCGCGGATCGATGGCGGCGATGAAGAACAGCGGCACCAGCCCGGTCAGCCCCGAGTCGACGATGAGGTCGGCCCCGGGTGTGATCATGATGGAGAGCTGCCGGATGTCGTTCGCCGCGCGGGCCATCAGGTCGCCGACCCGCTGCCGGTTGTGGAAGGTCTGGCTCTTGCCGAGCAGGCTCACGTACAGCTCGTCACGCGCGTCGCGCTCCAGCCGCTTGGCCAGCACCTCGCTCGACAGCCGCGCCACCAGGTCGAACACCCCGCGCGCCACCACGATCGCCAGCAACGCCCACGCGATCAGCCCGAGCGCGTCCATCGGCTCGCCCCGCACCCCCAGCACGGCGTCGAACGCGTCGCCGGTGAGCTGCGGCACCAGCGCGTTGAGCACCACCATGACGACCGACCCGCCGAGGAAGCCGAGCAGGTGCAGCGGGTGACGGCGCAGGTGCGACCAGAGCCAGCGCGCGGGGCCGCGACGGTTGGTGCGCGGCCCGGCGACGGAGAACTCCGAGCCACTGGTGATCGACATGCTCAGGCCCCTTGCTAGGTGGAACCTGCTTTGTATCACCGGCCACCGACAGTTTTCGAACCCTTTTACGTGAGGGCGCGGCGCGAACCGGATCCCGCGCACGCGGCGATAGACAGAGACGTGAGACCCTCCGACTTCTGGCGCGGGCGCGCGGCGGACCCGCCGGCCGTCGACGCGGACAGCACCGATGCCGAGCTGCTCGCCGCCGTGGCCGCGCGCAGCACTGCCGCGCTGCGCCTGCTCCACCAGCGCCACGCCCCCTGGCTGCGCGCCAGGCTGTCCAGGCGCTGCGCCGATCCGGACGTCGTGGACGACGCCTTGCAGGAGACGTTCCTGGCGGTGTGGCGATCGGCGGGCCGGTTCGACGGCGGGAATCCGGCGGGCTGGCTGTGGACGATCGCCGTCCGGCGGCTGATCTCCGCGTTGCGCGGCGGCGGCGCCCGCTGGATCGGCACCGGCGCCGAGCCCGACGGGCACGCGGGCCAGGTGACCGGGTCCGCCGAGGAGGCCGTGCTGCTCGGCGTGGAGCACGGCGATCTCGGCACGGCACTGAACAGGCTCTCCCCCGAGTTGCGCGCGGTCATCGAGGCCACCGTCCTGGACGGCCTGACCACCAAGGAGGCGGCGCACCTGCTCGGCATCCCCGAAGGCACGGTCAAGTCCCGCGCGGCGCGGGCCAGGGCCCGGCTGCGCGAGAAGCTGTCATGACGAACGTGCGTATCCGCCCTCTTGAGGAGCTGTCATGACGAACTGGCACATTCCGGACGACCTGCGCGAACGCTACCTCGCAGGCACGCTGCCCCCCGCCCCCGCGATGTCCGTGGAGGCCCATCTCGAACGGTGCCCGGCCTGCCGGGCCGCCATCCCGTACGAACGGGAATGGCTGGAGACGTCCTGGCAGCGGCTGGAGTCCCGGCTGGCGGGGCCGCACCCGAGCCCGGCCGAGCGGATCCTGCGCCACGGCGGCGTCCCGGACCATCTCGCCCGGCTGGTGGCGGCCACGCCGACGATGAGCAGGGCCTGGCTGGCGGCGGTGGTGACCGCGCTGACGTTCGCGGTGCTGGCGGCGCGGGAGGCGCCGGAGCTGATGCCCGTGTTCCTGGTCATGGCCCCGGTGCTGCCGCTGGCGGGGATCTCGCTGGCGTACGGGCCGCGCGTCGATCCCGCGCACGAGCTCATGGCCGCCACGCCGATGGCCGGCCCTCGCCTGCTCCTGACCAGGGCGGTGGCGGTGCTGGCGGTCGCGACCGCGCTGGCCGCGCTCGCCGCGCCGCTGCTGCCCGCCCCGCCGGGGCTGAGCGCCGCCTGGCTGCTGCCTTCGCTGGCGGCCAGTGCGGGGTGCCTGGCCCTGTCTCACAGGCTGCCCGTGCCGATCGCCGCGCTCGCCGTGGGCGGGCTGTGGCTGGCCATCGTCGGCACGGGCCTGCTCGTCAGCGGCCCGCTGGCCGCGTTCGGACCCCTGGCCCAGCTCGGCTACGCCGGGGTCGCCCTCCTGCTCATCCTCCGCATCCGTAAGGCGAGCATTTCATGATCCAGATCAACGGCCTGACCAAGACGTACGGCGGCCGGCCCGCCCTCGACCACCTCGACCTCACCCTGCGCACCGGCGTCACCGGCCTGCTCGGCCCGAACGGCGCCGGCAAGACGACGCTGCTGCGCTGCCTGGCCACCACCCTGGCTCCCGACTCCGGCTCGGTCACCGCGTTCGGCCTGGACCCGGCGAGCCCCTCCCAGCGCACCGCGCTGCGCCGCCGGCTCGGCTACCTGCCGCAGGACCCGGGCTTCTACCCGCACTTCACCGCGTTCGACCTGGTGGACTACGTGGCCATCCTCAAGGAGCTGACCGACCGCGAGCACCGGCACGCGGAGGTGCGCCGGGTGCTGGCCGAGGTGGACCTGACGGGGCAGGCCAGGACGAAGGTCCGCAAGCTGTCGGGCGGCATGCGGCAGCGGCTCGCGCTGGCCCAGGCCCTGCTGGGCGAGCCGGACCTGCTGATCCTCGACGAGCCGACGGTGGGGCTCGATCCCGAGCAGCGGATGTCGTTCAGGGCGCTGGTGTCGCGGCTGGGTGAGAGCCAGGCGGTCGTGCTCTCAACGCACCAGACGGAGGACGTGGCGGCGCTGTGCGAGCGGGTCATCGTGCTGCGCGGCGGCCGGGCCGTCTTCGACGACACGCCGGGCGAGCTGGCGCGGGTCGCGGACGGGCAGGTGTGGCTGTCGGCGGAGGCGCCGGCGGCGTCCCGGATGTTCTGGCGCACGGCGGACGGCCGCTACCGGACGCTCGGCGACCGGCCGCCCGCCGCCGAGCAGGCGACGCCGGGGGTCGAGGACGGCTACCTGATGCTGCTCGGAGAGGAGGTCGCGGCGTGACATCAGGCGACGTGAGACCGACCGTGGACGCCCGGCGAGCCGGCGTGACGTGGGCGCTGTTCCTGTTCGAGGCCCGCCGGCTGGCCCGGCACCCCCTGGTGTGGGGCGCGACGGCGCTCGTGCTGGCCCTGCAGACCTACCTCGGCCACGACCGCCGGCCGCATCTGGGCGTGGATCCGGTGCACGCGACCGGCCTGTCCACCTGCCTGGGGGCGGTGGTGCTGGTCGTGGCGAGCCTGGCCGCCTCGCGCGACGGCCGCCACGGGATGCCCGAGAGCCTGTCGGCCCTGCCGGGGCGGGCCGAGCACAGGACCCGGGCGATCCTGCTGGCCACGCCGCTCGTCGCCGGGCTGGCGGCGGCCGTGGCGGTCGGCGGGTACCTCGCGATCAGGGTGCTGAGCGGCCCGGCGGCGGGCCGGCTCGACGTGTGGGAGCCGCTGACCGCCGTGGCCGCCGCGATGCTGGCCGCCACGCTGGGGGTGGCCGTCGGACGGTGGGCGCGGTGGCTGGTCGCGGGGCCGATGGTGGCGGCCGTGCTCGGCTACCTCATCTACATGAACCCGCAGCACGGCTCGGCCGGGTGGCTGCTGCCGGTGATGCAGGTGCACGAGGCCGACTGGGCGGACCGCCCGTCCGCCATCCACCTGCTGTACGTGCTCGCGCTCGCCGCCGGTTGCGCGGCCGTCGCGGCGCTGCGGCACCGCGCCCGGCTCGTGCCCGCCCTGGCCCTGGTGGCGGCGCTGGCCGTCGCGGTGCCCGCGGGGGCCGCCGTGGCGTCGGAGCCGCCGGCCCCGAGGCCGAAGCCCGGCCCGCAGACGATGGAGGACGTGGACCCGCGGGTGCGCGAGCGCTACTTCGGCCCCGACGCCTACCGCTGCGAGCGACGGCAGGGCATCACGTACTGCGCCTACCAGGGGTACGAGCCGTGGATCCCGCTGTGGGAGCAGGCCGTGCTCCCGGCGGCGAACGCGCTGCCCGCCACGCTGCGCGCCCGCGTCCCCCGCGTCCAGCAGCTCACCAGAACCTGGATGCACGGCGCCGACCTCGACACCTTCATGATCCGCCCACCGATGACGTGGGGCCACCCGGACCAGCGCGTCATCCTCGCGCGCGAGGTGGCGGTCTGGGCCACCGGTCTGCGCGGCGGACCGGCCCGGAGCCGGATGTGCGACGCGGGCGGGCAGGCCCGCACGGTCGTGACGCTCTGGATCATCGGTCAGGTCTCGCCGCCCGAACCCCCTCGTGAGCACCACCTGGACGACAAGCGCAGCCAGCTCTTCCTGGCCACATGGGGAGCCGCCGAGGTCGACTACGCCAAGCGCCTGCTCACCGTGCCCGACGCCCGCGAGCGCGTGCACGCCCACTGGGCCACGCTGACGAACCCCGCCACGACCATCGACCAGGCCCTCCCGTTGCTCGGCCTGTCCCGCACGCACGACACGCCCCAAGGAGCGAACCCATGTCCCTGACCATGCCCGCCGGGCTGGCGACGACCGTGCCCCGGACCAGGTGGCACGCGGCCGTCCTCCTGATCCGCCCGCTCGCCAAGGCCATCGACTGGGGCCCGCTCGCCCTCGTCACGGCCTTCGTCGGCGGCCTGCTCTCCCTCACACAGTCCGGGCAGCCGCTGTCCGGCCAGGACGCCCTGCTGCTCATGCGCGTCGCCGGCACCCTGCTCGGCTCGGCCGCCGCCTTCGCCCTGGTGGACGCCATGTCCGCCGACCTCGGCGCGGCGGCCGTCCCGCGCTGGGTGCGCCAGTCGCTGCGCTGCCTGCTGGCGGGGGGCGCGGCGGTGGCGATCTGGCTGGCCGCGTTCGCCTACGCCCTGACCCGGCTCCCCGACGGCGCCCTGTTCCCGGTCGGCGACCTGCTGATCGAGATGGCCGCCTGCCTGGGCATCGCCCTCGCGGCGGCGGCCACCGCCGTCCGCCACGCACCCGGCCGCCAGGCCGCCATGACCGCCGTGGTGGTGCAGCTCGGCCTGGTGCTGGCCACCATCCTGCTGCCGGACCAGGTCCGGCTCTGGCCGCCGACGTGCGGTTTCGGCTACTGGGACCAGGCGCACCAGCTCTGGCTGGCGCTGCTGCCACTCCCGTACGCGTGGCTCGCCCTGGCCCTCCGCGACCTGCGCCGCTGACCCGGGATCAACACCACGACCTCGGCATCAGCGCCACCGAGCTCGGACCGGCGCCGCGGCCCGGGATCAGCCCAGCACGAGGGGCAGCCGCCCGGCCAGCTCGCCCAGCTCGGCCCGCTCCTTGGCGGTCGCCGCCCGCCGTCCCGTGCCGACCAGCAGCGCGTCCGCGTCCGAGAACGACGCGGGGAACGCGGCCCCGGCCAGCTTCTCCAGCGTCGCGCGGGAGTGGGCCAGCGCCTCGGTGGACGGCCCGGCGACGCCCGGCAAGTGGGCGATCAGGTCGAGGTGGTGCAGCGTCCACTCCAGGACGTACGCGGACAGGTAGTCGCCCACCGTCAGGACCTGGTCCTTGGTTCCCACCCGGGCGGCCGGGTCGGCGAGCTCGGCGGCGCGCCCGGCCGCCGAGCCGACGTCGTCGAGGTGGAACTTGAGCAGCCGCGGCTCCTGGTAGGCGGCGGCGAGCCGGACGGTCAGCGCGTCGAGCGGGTCGTCGCCGGTCGGCGGCTCGACAAGGTCCCAGTACGTGACCGCGTCGCGGGTCGGCTCCCCGTCCTCGGGAGTGGCGAGGGTGATCAGCACGTCCTGCGCGTCGATGACCAGGTGGCAGGCGAGGTCGCGGATGAGCCAGCCGGCGCACCCGGACGGCCGCTCGAAGTCCTCGTCGGGCAGCTCGGCGACGGCCGCGCGCAGCGCCGCCCAAGACTGTGAGAAGAGATCCACTCGGGCACGCTAACAGCGCACACCCCCGTGAAGCGACCGGCCTCGTGGTAGACATGCGCCCGTGAACCAGCAGCCGCCGCCCCAGCACCTGCGCATCGTGCCCTCGGTCTTCACCATCGAGCACCTGCCAGAGGCGGAGCCGCCTCCAGGCGACGAATGGGTCGTGCTCGTCCGCGCGCCGGAAGGGCTGACCGTCGTGCGCGCCGCCCCCTGTTCGGCGGACCCGGACGAGGCATGGATCGGCTTCTATGGTGGCGCCACCGCCCACGACCTGGCCGTTCCCGGGATGCTGGCGGCGGTGCTCAAGCCTCTCGCGGATGCCGCGATCCCGGTGTTCGTCGCCTCCACCTTCCACGCCGACCTGGTCCTCGTTCCCGCACGAAGCAGGGACCAGGCCGTCACCGCTCTGCGGAACGCCGGGCACCGGGTCGAGGACCAGCCCAGCTGAGCGCGGCCGCCACGCACGCCACGGGGATCGCGGGCAGCACGTACCGGTGGTCGAAGTCGAGCGCGGCCACCGGCGCGACCAGCAGGAACATCGCGAACGACCACGGCAGCAACGCCGCCCTGCGCCCCCGCCGCAACGCGGCGACCCCACCGGCCACCAGCAGCGCCCCGAACGCGGGCCCGTGCAGCGGCCACGGGTACGGGTAGGCGGCCAGCACCGACGCGAACGGCTCGACGGAGCGCATCCCCCGGATGTCCCGGTCGTACTCGCTGCGGACCTTGCCGATGAGGGCGTGCTGCTCGGGCAGCGGCCAGGAGCCGCGCGGGAACGTGGTGTGCGCGCTCACCCGCCGGGGGTGGGCGACGGGCTGCCAGGTGAACGCGAGCGAGGTGTCCCGCGCCACCTCGCGCAGGTAGTCGAGCGGCTGGGCGGTGATCGCGGCGATGGCGAACGATCTGGCCAGGTCGTTGTGGGTGAACCGGTCGCCGGGCAGGCGGTTGAGCGAGGAGCCGGGAGCCCAGACGTACTCGGAGGCGGCGTCGAGGACGGTGCCGTTCGGGCAGAGCGGGGCCAGATGGGGTGGCGGCTGGATGCGCGAGCAGTCGGCGAAGGTCATGGTGCGGGCCCAGAGGGCGACGCCGTCGGAGCCGCTCAGGGCGAACCGGCCGTGGTGCTGGGCGTACCAGCCGGCGTAGGCCAGCAACGGCAGCCCGCCGGCCAGCGCGAACGCCACCACCCGCCGCCACGGCGTGCGGCGCGCCAGCAGGAAGATCGCGGCCAGCCCGAGCAGAGGGACGGCGGCGGTGCGGGTCAGCCCGGCCAGCGCGAGCAGCAGCCCCGCCGCGGCCACGGCCCTGGCGGAGGGACGCGCCCCGGGCCGCCACAGCAGCGCCAGCAGCGCGGCCGTGACGAGGAAGATCACTTGCAGGTCCGACAGGACGGCGTGCTCCAGCCGGACGAAGGACGGGTCGAACAGGACCGGCACCGTCGCCGCCGTGGCCGCCCAGCCGGGCGACGACCAGCGGCGCAGCAGCGCGTACAGCATCACCGCGACGCCGAGGCCCATCGCGTGCTGCACCCCCGCCACCAGTTCCACGCTGCCGAAGGGGCGCAACGCCCACAGGAACCACGAGTACCCGGCGGGGTGGAAGGCGCCCGGCGGCCTCATGTGCACGGCCGTGTCGAGGTAGGTGAAGGAGTCGTACCAGTAGAGCTGCGCGGTGTCGTACCCGAGCATGACCAGCACGCGCAGTGCGGCGGCCAGGACGAGCACGCACCCGAACACCCGATGCCCCGAGAGGCCGCGGCCGGAGGCGACCCCGCGCACGCGCGCCCGGGCCAGGGTGGCTGTCACGGACTTTCCCCCCGAGGAGCGGGCCGGGCTTGTCCCGGCCGTCGGGGAGGTAGTCCAGCGAGCAGGCCATAACCCGGCCGTCACCGGAAGTGGTTATGCCCGCGTTATCCCTGGTTGTGCTCAGGCGGCATCGAGTGCTGCGGTGATCTTGCGGATCATCTCGGCCAGCGTCGGGCTGGGCTCGCTCTGGTGCGTACGGGCGGCGGCTTCGACGGCGACGAGGACGGTGCGGCGGAAGTTCACGGCCTCGGCCGGATCGCTGCTGTTGAGCAGGCGCATGGCCGCGGTCAGGGCCGGCAGCACGATGTCGGCGAGCTCGGCCACGGACTTGCCGCGCAGGTTCACCCCCTTGGGCCACTCGGCGAGCACGTGCCCGGTCAGGCCGGTCGCGGAGGCCAGGGCGACGGAGCCGTGGGTGGCCGCCCGGTGCGGCCGGCCGGCGGCGTCGGCCGCGGCCATCAGCGAGACCGTGCCCCAGGCGGCGGTACGCATGGTGATCTTGTCCTGGGCGGTCAGGGTGAGGGACATGGCGGGGGTGCTCCGTTCCGTCTGTGCTGTGCTGGTGTGTGGTACTCACCTTCGCCGACCGCTCTGATACCGGGCCGCCGCCGCCCTGACACGACCCTGATCGCGGGCGCTCTCGATTCGGGCATGAGCGTCGCGGCGGCCAGGGCCTTGCGCCGCTCCGCCTCGTTCGTGAACACCGTGATCATGATGGACAGGTTGGTGGGCGTGATCAGCGAGCCGCCGACGCCCATCGCCACGCGGGCGGGCGATCAGCTCGCCAGGAGTGGTGGCGAGCACGCTGAGGCCGGGCCGCCCGGGTGAGTTCGGGCGGCCCGCCGGGCGTCAGTCCTCGATGGCCTGGTAGACGGTGGTCCAGAAGTCGCTCATCAGGTGGGCGGGGTTGGGGACGGAGTAGCCGAGCTGGCAGAGCAGGATGCCGGTGAGCTGGTTGGCGGGGTCGGCGTAGGCGGAGGTGCCGCTGCCGCCGTCCCAGCCGAACTGGCCGACGGGGGCGTAGTCGCCGCGGTAGGTGCGCACCGCCATGCCCATGCCCCAGCCGCCCTGCTGGCCCTGGCCGAAGGAGATGTGCACGTTGTTGGTGGCCAGCTCGGTGCGGGCGGCGTTCTGCTCGGGGGTGAGCCGGTTGGTGGTCATCAGCTCGACGGCGGGCTTGGACAGGATGCGGCGGCCGTTGTGGGTGCCGCCGTTGAGCAGCATCCGGAAGTAGGCGTGGTAGTCGTCGGCGGTGGAGACCAGCCCGCCACCGCCGCCCTGGAACGCCGGGGGCTTGCTCCAGCGGCCGTTCTCCGGCTCGTCCCAGGCCAGGAACTCGCCGGTGGCCGGGTCGGGGGCGTAGAGGGTGGGCAGGCGGTCGATCTTGTCGGCGGGGACGTGGAAGGCGGTGTCGTGCATGCCGAGGGGTTCGAAGATGCGCTCGCGCAGGAAGTCCTCGAAGCTCTGGCCGGTGACCCGGGAGACCAGCACGCCGGCCAGGTCGCTGGCGATGTGGTACTGCCACTGCTGGCCGGGGTGGTACATCAGGGGCAGCTCGCCCAGGCGGCGCATCCACTCGTCCGGCTCGGGCACCTCGACGGGCAGGTTGGGGGTCAGGCCGGCGGCGAAGACGGCGTTCATGATGGGCTTGCCGAGGGCGGTGAAGTCCATGCCCAGGCCGAAGGTGGAGGTGAGCACGTCGCGGACGGTGATCGGGCGGCGGGCCGGGACGGTGTCGTCCAGCTCGGCGTCGGGGCTGCGCAGCACCTTGCGGTCGGCCAGCTCGGGCAGCCACTGATCGACGGTGTCGTCCAGCCGCAGCCGGCACTCGTCCAGCAGCACCATGGCGGCGGCGATGGAGACGGGCTTGCTGGTGGAGGCCATCCGGAAGATCGTGTTGCGGCTCATCGGGGCGCCGCCGTCGTGCCGCATCGTGCCGATCGCCTCGACGTGAGTGTGCCCGCCGCGGCTGACCAGGGCGACCAGGCCGGGAATCTTGCCGGAATCGACGTGCCGGGTCAGCACCTCACGCAGCCGGCGCAGGCCCGTCGCGGTGAAGCCGTTGACGCTCATATCGGTCTCCTTCAATGGTGGTGATGTTCCGGCGAGTGCGTTCCTCGCCGCCGAACCCCTTGATGGCTCCAACCTTCGCCGGCGGCCCTGATACGGAGCCGTCGCCGTCCTGACACCGTCGCTGACATGCGGCCGAGCAGCTCGGCGTCAGCCCGGCCGAGCTCACGCAGTCCACGGGACGTCCCTCGCGCGGAGCCTCACGCTCGCCACCGGCCTCGGCCACGACGAGGCCGCCCGGACGCTCAGCCGAGGCCCTCAAGGCTTCGGAAGGTGAAGATCCGCTGCCGCACTGGCAGGCGCTCTGGCGGGTCGCCGAGTGGCGCGGTCGACACCGCAACCCGCGCCTCGTCGCCGGCCTGCGGATCCGTCAGGGCGAGGTCGACACGGCCACGAACCTGATGGACCAGGCCATCGCCGGTTTCGACGGCCGCGACGACCTGACGTCGTGGATGCGGCTGCGTCCCAGCTCGGCCCGGCTCGCCCTCCCGGAGGGCAAGCAGGACCCGGCGCTCGACGGGGTGCGCGAGCTCGCCGAGCGGGCCCAGCAGAGCGGCAACATGGACCTGGCGGCGGAGACCTGGCGTCTCATCGCGGAGTCGCTGGCGAAGTAGCTCACAGCTCGGTTGACGAGGCGCCGCTCACAACTTCTCGCGCAGCCGCAGATACTCGCGCCCCGCTTTCGTGATCCTGACATACCGCGTGAGGTCGAACTCCTCGTACGTATGCCCATGATCTTCGCGAATCGCGTTGAGCCCCCGCTGCGCGTCGACCGGCTCCACGAACCCCATGGCGTCCAGCCGTTCCAGCTCCAGCTGCAGCTTGCCGTCCTGCCGGAACCGAGCGGGCACCGGCCCTTCACCGGCCAGCCGGCGCAGATGGTCCCATTCGTACTTGGTGACCAGCCCGCTCAACGCCACCTGCAACGCCCGCAACTCCGACTCCAGCACCCGCTGCCTGGCCTCGGTCCTGTCCAGCCGCGCGCTCACCCCTCCCGCGCCGATCGAGAAGTCGGTGATGGAGTAGGACGAGGCCGCGAACCACACCCCGGCCAGCAGCGCCGCCGCCAGCGCCACCTCGTGCACCTCGAGCCGGTGCGTCACCAGGCCGAGTGGGATGCCCGCCAGATAGACCAGGTAGACGATCGTCAGCAGGATCGCGAGGAGAATCGTCCCGATGCGCCACGCCTTCATACCCGCAGTGTGCGACCCCCGGCTTCCCGAAAAAAGCACTGCCAAGCCCTGCCTCGGCGTTCTTCATGCCGCTTCGGTGTACGACCCGGCGAATCGCGCCCGCGCTGGTTACCCTTCGTAGGGTCCATCCGCCCGTCGGCAGCCGCAGGGGTCCCAGCATGGCGACGCAGGAGCAGATCAACGCCGCGCGCCGGCAGATCGAGCAACTGAACGATCAGCACAACGGCGACATTCGCGGGCTGATCCACCTCATCGACTCGGGCGCGATGAAAGGGCCCGCCGCCGACAAACTCCTGAACGACGTCCGAGCCTGGGACCAGGCGTACAAAAGCATCTTCACCCGCGCCCTCAGCCTGCTGGACACCCTCCACCCCGACAGGACCGGCCGATGAGCCCCGTGCCCCTCGGCATCGACCCGGCCCTGATGACGCAGCTCATCTCCTTGATGAAGCGGCTCAGCACGAGCATCCCCGAGGTGGGCGCGCAGGTGGACAAGGCGCTGAGCACCGTCCAACTGAGTCTGTACGGCCCCGGCACGGCCCGCGACATCGGCCACCAGATCAGCACAAAGGTCCCCGACCTGCAACGACGCCTCGACCTCATGCTGGCCGCCGAAAAGGTCACGCTCGACACATCCAAATCGCTCTGGGCCGACGAGTCGGCGTGGCTCTCCGACACACCCGCCGCCGGCGCCGCCACGGCCAAGCGCCTCGCGGACGCCCTGCGTACCGCCATGAAGAACGGAACCATCGACCCGCAGACCCTCGCCGAGCTGCAGAAACACCAGAACGACCCGTACTTCGCCCTCGCGTTCGCCACCCAGCTGCCCCCGCGGGAGCTCAAGCAGGTCCTCACCTCGCTCTACCGCCGCCAGACCACCGTCACCGGCTCCGACCCGGAAGCGATCGCCCAGCTGGACAAACTGTCGGCCGCCCTCAGCACCACCCTCGCCACCGCCTCACGAGGCGCCGGCGACATGAAACTCCCCAAGAACTACGCCGACCAGCTCCTCCAGCACCTCGACACCCCCGAAACCGCGTTCGCCCTCAACAAACTCCTGCGAACCGGCACCTTCGACGACACCTTCCTCCGCGAGATCGCCACCAAGGTCTACGACCACGAGCGCCAACAACCCCAAAGCTCCCTGTACTGGCGCAACCTCATGCCCGCCACCCAACCGTCCAACGACCTCCCGGCCGCCTACAAGGACCCGATGGCCGCCGTAGCCGCCGCCCTCGCCCACAACCCCCGCGCCGCCCAGGACTTCCTCACCGACCCGCAACGCAAACCGCTCGACTACCTGATGCGGGAACGCGTCTGGTACGAGGCCACCGACAGCGACCTCGGCCACGCCCTCGAAGCCGCCACGACCCGAATCCGGGATCACGATCTGCCTCCTGAGCAGTCACGCGGCTACAAGTCGGCGCTGATCGCGTCTTGGGCGATGCGCTTCTGGAGCAACCCGAAGGTGCAGGACAACCTCCGGAACACACGGCAGAGTGTGGGCAACATCTTGAGCTCTTACATGGGCGACCTGAACCGCACCACAATGGATCGGCTCGCGCACAAGGCGGGAGTGGTCTCACGTGACCCCGACACCAATCTCGAGGGCACCCAAGCCTACGGAGCCTCGCTGGACCGTGACGGCATCAAAGGCGTGATGAAGTGGGCCTTCGCGGATCCGGGCGTGTTCAAGACGGTGGTGACGGCGCAAGGACAGTACAGCCTCGACGTGCTGAACGAACGGGCCGCGAAGCTTTCGGAGCTGAATCGCGCCGACTTGGAGGAGTGGCGCAAGGCTCATCCGCATGCGACAACCGCCGAGCTCAACGACCAGCGACAGGAAATCCTTGAGAAGAGGATGACGAGCTCCGACGGAGCGACCTTCAGCCAGACCATCGAAAGACTCAGCCGCACCTTCTACATCGTCACCGAGGCGGGGAACATCGCCAACATCACAAAGGCGGATGAGCATGACAAGATGTTCGGCGCGTTCAAGGAGGCCATCACCAGCGTGGCCGACCTGGTTCCCGGCCCTCAGGGGAAAATCGCCGGCCTGCTCTTCGACAAGGCCAAAGCGCAGGTGTACGGCCAGTTCGTCGGCGAGCAGGGGGCGGTGGCACGCAGCCAGGCCAAGTCGACCACCGGCCAGACCATCGACATGTTCACCGACATCACGGCGGACGCGATGATGCGGCACGGCCTTTTCGGTGACGGAGAAGTTCCCGCGAGGACCCATCCGTATGCGTCCCTGAACTACCCGCGAGGTTCGGCAGGCGACTTCATGAACGGCGGCGAGATCATCCCGTGGAGCAAGATGACCGAGGAACAGCGCGAGGCGTACACGGAATGGGTTACCCATCCAGACATCGGAGCGGTGTTCCGCGATCCCTCCAACGCCGTCAACGATGGCTTCAAGTACGCGGGCGGCAGCTAAGGACCAGGCGGATGAGAAAATCCCTCCCAGCAGTGCTGATGGCGGTGACGCTGGCCGGCTCGGCTTGTTCCTCCTCGCCTCCTCCTGACACGCGTCCCTTGGGTGATGTCACGGCGCAGCCACAGGAGTGCGGCCTGATCTCCAGGCAGGCCATCGCCCGAGCCATCGGCCGGGACGATTTCCTCGCCTCGGGAAGCCGACCGGGAGAACGCTTCGACCGCTGCATCGTCAGCAAACCGCAGAGCGACGAGCCGGGTGCAGAGCTGTCGATATCCTTCGACGAGCCGTCGGCCCTGTCCCTGGATGAGCTGACAAGCACCAAGCAACACGATCGTGGGGTGGATCTGCCGACCGGCCTCGGGCCCGGCTACACGGCACAGTATGAGGGCAAGAAGGGGTTGAGCACCTACGCCTACGCCTGGACTCCTGACGCTCGCCGTCGCCTGTCCATCTACATCACCCCAGGCGCCCCCGGACGCGACCACCGGGCGGATGCCATCGAATTCGTCCGCCAGCTCAAGCCCATCCTGCTCACCCCTCCAAGTAACTAACCCGCCATCCCACCTTCCGCAGTAGCATCGCCCCGCCGGCCATCGCAGCCGCCGCAGCAACGGCGGCCACGGCCGCGACAAGAGCGGTGGCCGGAAATCCGAAGGCACTGGAGAGAGCACCGAAGGTGAAGGGAGCGATGGTGGCCCCCGCGTACACGCCGACCTGCACGGTGTGTCCCGCCTCCTCACTCCGCCCAGGCACCAGCCGCAACGTGGTGGCGAGCAGAAGCCCGGTCCACCCCCAGCCCGCGGAAAAGGCCAGAATCGCACCGAGAACGAACATGGCCGGCGTCCCGATGGCGATCAGTGCCAGCCCGAGCCCTCCAGTGAGCATCATCATGACGATCACCGCCGAGTTGCGGTGCGGAGCCCGGTCGGTGAGCGCCCCGGCGATGATCCGGACGGCGATGGCGAACAGGGCGCTGAGCGACAGCAGGTTGCCCGTGACGATGGTGCCCAGCCCGGAGTGGGTGCCCAGTTCGACGAAGTACGTGGCCACCGCGTTGTTGCCGGCGGCGGAGAGCGCGGCGGCCAGCGCCCAGAGCCAGAGCACCCGCCCTACCGTCCGGCGCTGGTCACCGGCCTCCTTCGGCCTTGCAGGCTGTGGGCCTTCGGGTGTCCGGGCCAGCGGGGCGAGCGCGGCCGGAATGAGCGCGGCGATGCCCGCGACGAGCAGCGCGTTCCGCCAGCCGTGAGCCGGGAGGACCAGGGCGACGAGCAGGCCAGGAACGAGGGCGCCCGCCCCGAGCGCCGCGCCGATCATGCCCGCGGCCAGCGAACGCCGGTGTCCGGGGACGCGCGCCGCGATGAGCCGCCCCGCCACCGGCTGGACGAGTGCGTTGCTCAGCCCGCCCACCAGCAGGATCGCTGTCAGCGTCCCGGCCCCGGTCGCCCGGGCCGCCACCATCAGGACCGCCGCCGCGACCAGCGCCGCGCCGGCGAGGACGGTGGGGACCGGTAACCGCGCCGCCACCCGTTTGGCGACGGGCGAGCCGAGGGTGGTGGCGGCGTAGAAGAGGCTCATCGCGAGGCCGACGGCGTTGCGGGAGATGTGCAGGTCCGCTTCGATCGCCGGGGCCAGCGCCGCGACGGTGAACCCGGGCATGCCCGCGACGGTCGCGGTCAGCGCGGTCGCGGCGATTCCCGGCCAGTGCCGTGCGGGTGAGCGGACGGGCAGGCCGGGGGTGAGGGTCGTGGTCATGGGTTCAGACGTTCAGGGGGTGCCAGGCGGAGCCGGTGCCGTCCCGGCGGACCTGCCCGAAGACCGCGTCGGCGAAGTGGATGCCGAAGCCGATCGTGTCAGGCTGTTCCAGCTCGGCGACGAGCCGGCGGCGATGCTCGGCTGACTGGGTGGGGTCGTGGTCGTAGAGGCAGGACCATTCGGGGTGGTCCACCTGGATCGGTGAGTGCAGAGCGTCGCCGAAGGCGATCAGCCGGGTCCCGCCCCCGGTGATGACGTACTGCGTGTGCCCGGCCGTGTGACCACCCGTGACCTGGGCCCGTACGCCAGGAAAGATCTCCTGCCCGTCCGCCACCGTGCGCACGCGCGGCGTCAGCGCGGCGGCCTCCTCCTCGCTGATGCCCTGCGCGAGCAGGTCCCGCTGGTCCCATTCCGGCTCTGCCACCAGATATTCGGCCCGCGTGAACACGGGCCGGCCTCCCGGAGTGAGATGCCAGGCCCAGCCGAGGTGGTCGATGTGCAGGTGCGTGAAGGCCACCGTCTCGATCTCTTCCGGCCTGCGCCCGAGCTCGGCCAGGCTGTCCAGGAGCGCACCGCCGTGAACGGCCCCGTTCGGGCTCTCGGGCTCGGCCGGCAGCGACACCGGCCCCCACCCCGCGTCGATCAACAGCGCGCGGTCACCGTGCTCCACCAGGAGACCGCCGATGCTCGCCACAAGATGCCCGGACGCGTCGAGGTACTGGGGGTGGGCGGCCCAGGTCTTGTCCGTGGTGTCCGGCAGCCACCGATGCGGTCTGCCCTGGATGGCCCCGTCCGGCACGAAGGACACCTTTGTCTCACCCAGTTGCACCGAGCGGATTCCCGCCGGCCGCCGCAGCCGTTCGTCCTGGTCAACCGCGGTGTTCGTCATGGTCGCATCCCTTCGAGAAGCCATCGCCGCGTCCCTCGCCGGCGACCAGGCCACCATAAGCATCAAGCTTGAAGCAGTCAAGCTTGAACTATGTTGACTAGAATCATCCAAACTGAAAAGGTGCTGGCTTGATGGAGTTGCTACGATGAGGGGTATGACCATGTCCCCGGAGCCGCAGGCCGTCGCCGAGCGGGAGCTGTGCGGCCTGGTGAACGGCTTGGCCCAGCAGATCGCCGTGCACGTACGCGAACGCGCGGTCACTCTGGGCCTCACCGCCGCCCAGGCGACCGCACTGCGGGAGATGACCGGCCCCATGACCATGCGCGAGCTCGCCGAACGCATGAGCTGCGAGCCCTCCAACGCCACCTTCATCGTCGACAAGCTGGAAAAACAGGGCCTGATCGAGCGCCGCGCCCACCCCACCGACCGCCGGGCCAAACAACTCGTCCTCACCCCGGAGGGCACCACCCTCCGCGACCGGCTCCTCGAACTCCTCGTCCAGGACTCCCCCCTGGCCGCCCTCGACGCCGAGCAGCAACGCACCCTTCAGCACCTGCTCGAACAGGCCATCGTCCGTTCCTGAGCCGACACCCGCACCCCTTGCCGGCCCCTCCCCCGGGTGCGCCGATGTGGGCTTCACTTTCGCCTCATCGCCGCCGGGCGACCATACTGATCACCGCGCCCATCACCCGGCCCGGAAAGGAGCAGCACATCCATGACACGGCTCGACCCTGCCGAAATCACCGCCCTGTACCGCCGCTGCTACGCCGACCCGCCCTGGTCGGAGCCCCCGGAGCAACTCGACGCCTACCCCGATCGCCTGGCGGAAGCCATGAAACGTCCCGGCTTCGCCGCGTGGACCGAACGCGACCACGAGGGGCGACTGGCCGGCGTCTGCTACGGCTGGCCGACCCCCGCCGACCTGTCAGGCAACCGCATCTATGACGTGCTCAAGCAGTCCTTCGACGCATCCACCCTGTCCACGATGATCGCGGGCTCCTTCGAGGTGGTCGAGCTGTTCGTCCACCCAGAAGCCCGAGGAAAGGGAATCGCCTCGGCGCTGCTGACCCAGGCCATCGCCGGTTGGCCCAAGGCCTGGCTGATCACCTCTCCCCAGGCACCGGCCGCCAAGCTGTACCACCGGCTGGGCTGGCGGGAGGCCGGCCCGCTCCCGGGCGAGCCACCGCTCGCGCTGTACACGTTCGAAAGTGATCAGCACATTACGTAGCTCATCGTGCGGCTGAGCATGAGGACGAAGTGCCGGGGGATCGGCCTGCAGGATCAACGATCTTTGCCTGTACTGACCTTCGCATCGCGTTCGGAAGGCAGAAAGATCGTCTGGTGGCTCTTGCGGGCAGCGCGAGCGGCCGGGATGCGGGCAGCGGTCGCGGCGGGCAGTTTGGTGGCCGCTTCTCCCCAGGGCCAGAACTGGGCAGCGTCGAGCTCCTCGGTCTGCAGCCGAATGCGGGAAGGATCGGCGATGGTCCCACCGTCGAAGACGAAGTTCATCATCGGCCGCCGCCGATCCCCGGCCGGCGGCATCCAGTCGACCACGAGCAACTTGCCAAGCTCGACCTGCAACCCGAGTTCCTCACCGATCTCGCGAACGGCACACGCGTGGGGTGGTTCGCCTTCGTCCACCATCCCACCGGGCATCGCCCAGTGGCTGCGGTAGTTGGGCTTGACCAGCAGGACCTGATCGGCGTCGTCCGTGAGCAGCATGCACGCCGACAGGTGCACCGTGGGCAGGCTGGCATACCACTCCGCGGGGGGCAGAAAGGTCTGACTCACCACACGTACGCTACTCCGACGTAGCTTGCTGGCCTGGCTATTTTCTGTATTTCACTCGTGCGGCGCCGCTGCTACGTGCCGCGTTACTGTCTACACCAGCGCCCGAAACTTCTCATAGCGTTCTTCGAGAAGGAGCGGGTCTGGATGGTCACTTCGCCGTCTCGGAAGCGCAAGCTTGTGCTGGTGCATTGCTTGGAGCCCATGTTTCAGCATCGGTCCGTCGATTTCTTGAAGGATGTCACTTCGCACCTCGATGATCCCATCCGGCCGGACGCCGAGAATGTTTTCGTCGTACGCCGCATGGTGGATCTTGCAGAGGGAAACTCCGTTAGACACGGCAGGAACACCACGCGCCTCACGGTCAGGGACGATGTGAGCGGCATCCAGCAGTGCTGTATGCCGCAGACGGCACATGGCGCAGCAACTCTCGTACGCGTGGATCACACGTTGCCGAAACACGGGTTGATGCAACCGCTGCTTGGCGATTCTCAGTGAGTACCGGCGCTCGATCTCGCTCGTCACGCCATCAACCCTCAGATGTCGCTGAGCGTCCTCCAAGGCGACCGCGACCTGGGAGCGTTCAGGCTCTACAGCAACGATCCACACGGGGAAGAACGGCAAATACAACCCCTCCCCCACGCCAAAGAACCACAGCAGAGGCACGCCGCGGTCGGCAGCAACCTGCAGAGACACGTTGGTATAGTGCCGCGGATTCCCCTGGAACTTATATCGCAGCAGGCCGTCATCGCCAACGGCATCGTCATACGGCGCAGGCGCACCGTCGCGAGTGTACGTCGTCAAAATCGATAGCGCGGCGTCCAACATCTTTGGCTTTCTGATGCCCAACCGACTGTCAACTAGAGGCAGCGGTCGCCCTTCGAACTGGAAGGCGAGCAGCTCATCTCGACGGACAACAGGCTCTCCACGTGCACTTCTCTCACGGAGCCAGGCCATTGCCGCCGCTCTTACTCGTCCATCCACGTCGTCACGCACCGTATCGCTCACGACTGCTTTTCTACATCGATGACGATGGGACTTGCTAGAGGTCCATGAGACGCAGGCCCCTCAGGGAAGTCACACTCCTCCCTCCCCGGCTCCGCCATGACTCGCCCAGCACGGACGCGAAATCGGATATATAGGACTCTATCGCCACATACGCCCTCGAACGCACTAGATGCCGGCAAGGTACCTACATGCGGTGATATCATCCATCCCCCGCTGGGATGTTCGAGGAGCACAGAATGACCACGATAGGCATACAGCTAATCGGTGAACGATCAGATGAGGAACTCCGTTCGCTACATGCCTGGCTCATCAAAGATTCTTATCTTCGCCAGAATGCAGAAGTGAAGCTAGTGCCACAGCAAACACGACCTGGCACCATGGGCGACGCCCTGGATCTAATTTCGCTACTCGTGACCAGCGGCCTCCAGTTGCCTAGCTTCATAAGTACCCTAATGACCTGGCGAAGCACGCGCCCGAGGAAATCATCGATCGTCATCAAAAAGGGCGACACAACCATGACCATTACGGACACAGATCAAGAGACCGCCTTAAAGCTGTTTCAAGCGCTACTGGAGAAGCAATGAGTCTTCCCGATCCAGTTGAGTCACGTGCCATACTTATTGGCGTAAGCAAATTTGATCACCTCGCACAACTTCCTGCCGTAGAGAACAACCTAACGGCGATGCGCGAGATCCTGCTAGCGCCGGATTTGTGCGGCCTGCTGGCTGAAAACTGCACGGTCGTGCACAACCCTAGCAGCCCAATAGAACTGATACATCCCATACGGCAAGCGGCAGAAAAAGCCAAGGACATGCTATTGGTGTACTATGCCGGGCACGGGTTTCCTGATCCTACTGGGCGCGATCTAACCTTATCGGTCACATCCTCAGACGGCATCAACGCTTATCTTGCTGCCGATTACAGGCACATCCGCGAGCTTTTGCGCACCTGCACAGCCCGACGAAGAATCGTGATTCTTGACTGTTGCTTCAGCGGCCTCGCTTTGAACCATATGGGAAGCGACAGTACTCCAGCCATTCAGTTGGCGAATGTGGCCACTCAGAGTGGTACGTATCTGATGGCCGCTGCCTCCGAGAACGGTCTTGCGGATGCAGGCGATGAGTACACTACCTTCAGCGGCCAGCTGATCAAATTAGTGCGCGAAGGGATCCCAGAAGAAGCGAATTTGTTAAACCTTGAAACGCTCTTCAACCATCTAGCCGCAACACTTCGCGAGAACACTGCCACTAGCCCTCAGCAACGCGAAAGCGACCATGGCGGGAAGTCGCCCCTATTCAAAAACCGCAGCTACTCGCGGTCAATTCCACCCATGGTTCAAGGAGGACGGTATGGAGATCTAGAAGGGGTTACAGTAGGCCAGCTGTTCATGAGCAGACGAGAGCTGTATGACAGTGGAGTACATCGGCAGCTTCAAGCTGGAATTTGCGGCACCGCTAAACGGGGCGGAGCAGAGTCGATTGTCGTCTCCGGTGGCTACAAGGACGATGAGGATCTAGGCGACATCCTTTTCTATACCGGCCATGGTGGCCGGGACCCCAACACCGGTGTGCAAGTACGGGATCAAGCGCTGGGAGATCCTGGCAATGCGGCACTTGTAACAAACATGGCGACTGGAATGCCCGTGCGGGTTGTTCGAGGCGCAGGAGGCAAAAGCAGATTTTCACCGGAAGTCGGATACAGGTACGATGGGCTCTTCGTCGTTACCAATTACTGGACCACACTGGGTGCTGATGGTTTTCAAGTCATACGATTCCGTCTAGAAAAGTTCAACAAGCCCCGTCGGGGATCACACACGTACCTTAATCCGGGTCGCTGGTCACCTGCAGATGATGATGGCGTCTATACAGACAGGTCTCTAGCCGCAGAGCTAAAAGACATCTACAACTACTCATGCCAGGTATGCTCCACCACCTTGCAACTTCCGGGAGGGCTCCGTCTCGCTGAAACTGTTCATATCAGAGACATAGAAGCTCCTCATCGAGGCTCCGACACCTTGGCTAATATGCTATGCCTCTGCCCGAATCACTACAATCTCTTCCGGTTCGGTGCCATTGTAATTGACGCCAACTTTGCTGTGATCGATCAGGTGACGGGTGAGTCCATCGGCCCTCTTTTGGTGAAGCACTCCATTGACCGTGAATCACTTGCATATCATCGAAAGCGGCACATGTTGGGCGGGCACTAGCGCCCAAAGATGGTGCGAGTGAAGTCCGTTGAGTTCTCGCGCTCTTCTCATCTTCGAAAGCCCCCAACCGCTTGTGGCTACGGCTGGGAGGCCCAGCGAGCTGGCCACGATAAGTTTGCTACCTCAGGAGAGAATAGGATCATCCGTCCTGAGGCCAATGGGCCCTGGGCGCGACGAACGTCCCGCGGCCCTGGATCGTGACCACCCAGCCCTCCTCTCGCAACACTTCCATGGCACGCCGCACTGATCCCCGAGCGATGCCGTGCTCTTGCTGCAGCGAGCTCTCGGAAGGCACCAGTTGCCGTTCCTCCAGGTCGCCGGCCTTGATGCGTTTCCTGATGATCCGAGCTAGTTGCTCGTAGATTGGTGTGGGGTCGAGCTGGTCGATCCTCACACGACAACACGTTAAGGACGTACATGCATGGGAGTTACGTCGGGTACGAGCTATACGTACCGAACGTGTCGTACGTGTCGGACGTACGCTGGCGAGCAAGCCGATAAGGCCCGCCCCGGCGGTGATAGCGCCGAGGCGGGCCCTTGATCGGACAGAGGAGGTCCGACGCCATGGGCAACACACTCACAGATGTCCGATTCACACCCCTGCTTGCGGCGGAGGTGCGGGCCGTGCTGGAGAGGCACGGTTACCGGCTGCCGAAAGAGGGCGGTCACGTTCACGGGCTCGTCATGGCGCGGGTCCCGCAGAGCTCAAGAATCTCGTCGAGATCTTCGAAGGGCGCGTCCGGTGAGTGCTCCGGGTGAGATCCCGGACTATCACGGGCCGCACGTCCGGCCGCCCCTCACCGACCACATCAAGCTGGCGTGGTAGGGGCCCGCCGGGCGAGTACTGCGTATCCGGGTCATCTCGCACAGCTGCACCTGTCAGGTGGTGACGTACGAGCTTTGCGCCGCCGGTGGTCAGGGATTCGTTCGCCGTACGGATCGTAGGAGGCGGACCGTACGCGAGACTTCCTGGACGTCGACCGCGGCCGCGAGGCGGACGTTCGAGCAGATTCTGAACGGCGAGGCCGCGTAGGGGTGGTGCGGCAGACGACGGCGCCCTCCTTACTCGTCTGCCGTCAGGTCTTTTGCGATGCCCACCAGGTCGGGTTGTTCGGCGAGCGTGAGAGCGAGCAGCTGGATCTGCGCTGACCTATGATCGGGCGCAGGCAAGGTGACGGGCCACTATGAGCACGTCTGTCCTTCGCGGCGATGGTTCATCCCGATGGGAGTGGTCACGCGTCGGTAGGCCATTCCTGGGGCTCGTGGCGGACAGCGGTCAGGTGGCGTTGGGCCATGTGCCGCACGCCTTCGCGCAGCTTCTTGTGGAGGGACGGGTCCATGCCCTCTGCGATGAGGACGGCGTCCGTGAAGGCGTCCACGCTTGTGAAGGGCGACTGTTCGAGCAGCTGCTGTCGCTTCTCGGTCGGGAGGCAGAACCCCTTTCGGGTGCAGAGCTCATCCAGGAGCCACTGCACCTCATCGGGCCGGACGCCCTCCTCCATATGTGAAGTATGACCTGAGAATTGATGTCGGCCGATGGGCCGGGTACGGCTTGTCGGCAGCCGAGGATGTCCCACTCCTGCTCAGGGGCCACTCCGCACAGGTAGGTGGCCTCCTTGAGCAAGCGGGGTGTCGGCTTGATTGCCGGTTGTGCCGGTGCCAGTTGTGGCCGTTGCCAAAGGCAGGACCGGGGGCGCTTGGCGAACAAGGACGCGGAACTCGGCCCAGGCCGGGGGTCCGGGTGCCGGGAGGCCCCCGGCAAGGGGGTGTGGGGGAGCTCGGCTCCCCCACAGGGCGCTGCCCGGAGTCCAATGCGCGAAGCGCTGCCAGAAGCGGAGGACCGAGCAGTGAGCTTGGGGCTTCCCGGTGCCCTTCAGATCTTGCCGACGCCGGCGCCGGACATGACCGCGGTCTTGATCGTGTTCGGGTCTGCCAGCGTGTACGAGTAGTACGTGGACGGTTCCTGGACGGTGCCGCTGCAGTCGGGCGCCCCGGAGTCGTCGGCGAAGACGTTGTTGCGGGCGACGCACCGTCCCGAAGGACCGGCGTACGAGTTGGTGACCGGTTCCTCCACTCGTTCGAAGTAGTTGCCCTCCACCAGGCAGCCGGCATCAGCCTGGCAGGCCACCCCGACGTCGGTGTTGTACACGTAGTAGTTGTTGAACACGTGGACGGGCTCGCCGAAGCGGACGCGGGGGTTGCGTTGCGGGGTGCGGTCGAACCAGTTGTGGTGGTAGGTGACCTTGAGGCGGCCGACGTCCTGGGCGGCGTTGCCGTCGTCGTGGCCGAGCAGCATGTTCTTGGTGTGGTTGTGGGTGTGGTTCCAGGAGACGGTGATGTAGGAAGAGCCGCGCTTGATGTCGATGAGGCCGTCGTAGCCGTCGGCGAGGTCGTTGTGGTCGATCCAGATGTGGTGGCTGAACATCTGGACGTTGATGGAGTCGTCGGTGGCGCCGCGGAAGGTCAGGTTGCGGATGATGACGTTGTGGACGGCGTTGGCGGGCGGGGTGGTGATAGAGTCGTCGGCGGGCAGGCCGATGTTGAGTCCGCCGCCGGTGAGGCCGGAGGTGGCGCCGACGCCGAGGATGGTCTTGTCCGAGGTGACGTTGTGCATGCCCGACGGAAGGGTGATGGTGCCGAGGACGCAGACGGTGAGGGGGCCCTGCCGGCCGATCGCGGCGAGGAATTCGGCGGCCGTGTCCACGGCGACGGTGGGTCCGCCGGCGCCGCCGGTGGTGCCGTTCTGGCCCCAGGCGTTCACCGAGGCGAAGCCGACGGGTGAGCCGGCGGGCGGCAGGCAGCTTCCGGGCGGGATGGTGGGCACGGTGGGTGAGACGGTGGGGCCGCCGAGGTCGGTGACGAGCACGTCGTCGAACGTGGCGCTGGCGTAGTAGCCGGCCAGGCCGGCCCGCCCTGAGGCGAACGTGGTGTCCGTGGCGGTGGCCACCTGCACGTCGTTGACGAAGCCGCGCAGCGTGCTGCCGAACGCCTCCAAGCGGACGGTGTGCCACTCTCCGGGCGTGATGGTGGCGGAGCCGGTGGCGAGGGTAATGGGCGCGCCGCCGGTTCGCTTGCCGAGGACGGCGGTGCCCGCGTTGGTCAGGCCGAGGAAGTAGTAACTGCTGGTGCTCTGCGCGCGGGCGAGCACGGCGGCGTACCGGCCGGAGCCGTTGTAGGAGATCGGCTTCACGCGGGCCTGCACCGCCTGGTCGGTCCAGCCGCTGCCGGCCAGGGCCCGGGCGTCGGCGCTGGTGCCCGACTGGCGGTAGGCCGGGGAGCCGTCGGTCACCACCGACCAGCTGCCGCCGGAGCGGGACCAGCCGGCGGCGTCGCCGTCCTGGAAGTCGTCGTTGAACAGGGTCGCGGCGGACGCGCTCGGCATGACCAGGAGGGCCATGACGAGAGCCGTGGCGAACGCGGCGGCGATGAAGGGCACTCGCCATGTCGCGTGGAGCTGGTTGTTGCTGCGCACCGTGGAGCCTCCGGGGGTGAGGGGCGGCGACGGGGCGCGTGTGCTGTTTCGACAGCGAAGACCGCCCTGGTCGCGCTGCCTGACGGGACGAGCTTCACATCTTTATGCAACCGATTGTTAGGCGCGTCAACCGGTTTGGTGTGCAGTTTTGTTGCAGGATGAAGAGTGGCTCTCGCAAGCGATTGTAAGAGGCATCGTCACGGTAGGTGATGTCTTCTGCCGATCGCGTGATCCCCGCCGGGCTCGGCGGCTATCTTGGGGGGCTCCATCCGCCGGAGCCGACACGAGAGCCTACGCACCCCCATGGACGAGCACGTCATCACGACCGAGTGGGTCCCTTTCGCCCCCGACGAGATCGCCTACCACGACTACGTCGAAGGCACCTACAACACCTTCTCGTGCACCTGCCACCAGCCCCTGGCCGACCGTGACGCGGCCACCCGCCATGCCGCTGAGTGGGGCCGGTGCATGATGTGTCTCGGGTCCGGGACGATCTCCATCAACCCGCACGCCAGCAGCGGGTGCGACAGTTGCGCCGGGTCGGGGCGGTCGGAGCCGGGCACGGTGATGGTTCAGGCGCGGGTGACGGCGAGCTTCGTCAGGGAGGTGGCCGCGCTGCTGCCGGCGGAGTTCGGGCTGTGCGACGTGGTGACGGTGCTGCTCGATCGGCTGCCGCCGGCGCGGGACCGCGGGGCGGAGGCGCTGCTGTCGGTGGCGGCGGGGCTGATCAGGTATCTGGAGGTGCAGGGCGAGGTGGTGCTGTGCTCGGTGCCCGACTACGTGCCGGGGGACGGGGCGGAGCAGCGGCACCACGACCCCCGGTGGATCCGCGTCTCCTGATCGATACGGTGGGTCCGAAGTAACCCGCCGAGCACGGTGGGTCGGAAGTGACCCGCCGAGCACGGTGGGTCGGGAGTGGTCCATCGAGCGAGGAGTGCGCCCCGAGATGACGGTGACGGCCTGGGCGGCGGTGGCCGTCTTTCTCGGAGCCTACGCGCTGATCGCCACCGAGCGGGTGCACCGGGTGGCGGCGGCGCTCGGCGGGGCCGGCGTCATGCTGCTGTTGCACGCCACGCACGCGGGCGCGGCGTTCTTCTCGCAGTCGTCCGGTATCGACTGGAACGTCATCTTCCTGCTGCTCGGCATGATGATCATCGTCGGGGTGCTGAAGCAGACGGGGGTCTTCGAGTTCCTGGCCATCTGGGCCGCGAAGCGGGCGCGCGGGCGGCCGTTCCGGTTGCTGGCGTTGCTCGTGCTGATCACGGCGAGCGCGTCGGCGCTGCTGGACAACGTCACGACCGTGCTGCTGATCGCCCCGGTGACGTTCCTGGTGTGTGAACGGCTGGCGCTGCCGGTGGCGCCGTTCCTCATCGCCGAGGCCATGGCCTCGAACATCGGCGGCACCGCCACCCTGATCGGCGACCCGCCGAACATCATCATCGCCAGCCGGGGCGGCCTGACGTTCAACGACTTCCTGGTGCACCTGGCGCCGCTGATCGTGGTGCTCATGGTGGTGTTCATCGGGTTGTGCCGGTGGTTGTTCCGCCGCAGCTTCCGTTACGACCCGGAGCTGGCGGCCGAGGTCATGGCGCTGAACGAGCGGGAGGCGATCGCCGACCGGCGGCTGCTGTGGCAGTCGCTGGCGGTGCTGGCGCTGGTGCTGGCGGCGTTCGTGCTGCATCCGGTGCTGCACTACGAGCCGTCGGTGGTGGCGTTGCTGGGCGCGGGGGTGCTGGTGGCGGCCACGAAGGTGACGACGGAGGAGGCGATCAGCGAGGTCGAGTGGCCGACGCTGGTGTTCTTCGCCGGGTTGTTCGTCATGGTGGGGTCGCTGGTGGAGACGGGGGTGATCAGGCAGGTCTCCGACGCGGCGGCCGCCGCCACGCACGGGCAGCTCGGGCTGACCACGATGGTGCTGCTGTGGGCCTCGGCCGGCCTGTCGGCGGTGATCGACAACATCCCGTACGTGGCCACGATGAGCCCCATCGTGGCCGACCTCGTGCAGGCGAACGGCGGCGGCGAGCACGCCCAGGTGCTCTGGTGGGCCTTGGCGCTCGGGGCCGACCTGGGCGGCAACGCGACGGCGGTGGGGGCGGCGGCGAACGTCGTGGTCGTCGGCATCGCCGCCCGCAACGGCACCCCGATCAGCTTCTGGCAGTTCACGCGGTACGGGCTGGTCGTCACGCTGGTCACCGTGGCGGTGTCCACCCCGTACCTGTGGCTGCGTTACCTCACCTGAGCGGGAGCACGTCGATGCCGCGTTCGTCGTCGCCGCGCGGCCCGAAGATGCGCCGCTGCGACTCCTCGATGCGCACGTCGTTGATGCTGGCCTCCCTGCGCCGCATCAGCCCGGACGCGTCGAACTCCCACTGCTCGTTGCCGTAGCTGCGCCACCACTGGCCGGCGGCGTCGCGGGACTCGTACTGGAAGCGGACCGCGATGCGGTCGCCGAGCACCGCCCACAGCTCCTTGCGCAGGGCGTAGTCGAGCTCTCTGTCCCATTTGCGGCGCAGGAACGCCCTGATCTCGTCGCGTCCGGTGACGAACTCGCCGCGGTTGCGCCACACCGAGTCCTCCGTGTACGCGAGCGCGACCTTGTCGGGGTCGCACGTGTTCCAGGCGTCCTCGGCGGCCTGGACCTTGATCCGGGCGCTCTCCTCGGTGAACGGCGGGACGGGCGGGCGGGACATGGCGGCCTCCTCGACACGTGAGAACGGTCGTTCTCGCGAGCTATCGTAGAGAACGACCGTTCTCCGGAGCAAGCGAGGTGCCATGGAACACGCCGAACGACTGCTCGCGGCGGCCGGCGAGCTCTTCTACCGGCGCGGCATCCGGGCCGTCGGCATGGACGACGTCAGGGCCGCCTCCGGGGTGTCGCTGAAGCGGCTCTATCAGTGCTTTCCCTCCAAGGAGGCGCTGGTCGTGGCCTATCTGGAGCGGCGCGACGAGCGGTGGATGGGCTCGCTCACCTCCTACGTGGCGGAGCACGGCGGGTCGGCCGAGGCGGTGTTCGGGTGGCTGGAGCGGTGGTTCGCCGAGGACGGCTTCCGCGGGTGCGGGTTCGTCAACGCGTACGGGGAGCTGGGCGCCACCTCGGAGGCGGTCGCCGAGGTGGCGCGGCGGCACAAGCGGCGGCTGCGCGACTACCTGCGCGGCCTGGTCGCCGACGACCTGCTGGCCGACCAGCTCCTCGTCCTGGTGGACGGCGCCACCGTCACCGCCATGGTCGACCCGGAGCGGGCGACCCGGGCGGCACGCGCGGCCGGCCAGGCCGCCCGCGCGCTCATGACGGCTCGCGAGAAATAGACAAACCGAGTGAGCAAGCCGCTCACAGCAGCTTGTCGAGGGTGATCGGCAGGTCGAGCACCCGCTTCCCCGTCGCGTGCCGCACCGCGTTGGCCACCGCCGCCGCGGCCCCCGTGATGCTCACCTCCCCCACCCCGCGCAGCCCCAGCGGCATGCCGGAGTCGGGCTCGTTCAGGCAGTGGACGTCGATGCGCGGGATGTCGGCGTGCACCGGCACGTGGTACTCCGCCAGGCTCGCGTTCATGATCCGCCCGTTGCGGTGGTCGATCAGCGTCTGCTCCGACAGCGCCATGCCGATGCCCATCACGATGCCGCCGCGGAGCTGGCTGGCCGCCGTCCTGGCGTTGATGACGGTGCCGACGTCGAAGACGCCGAGCCAGCGCGAGACGCGTACCTCCATGGTGTCGGGATCGACGCGCACCTCGCAGAACTGGGCGCCGGTCGCCGCGCGCACCCAGCGCCTGCGCTCGCGCAGCGTCCGCGCCATGAAGCCGAGCATGCCCGCCTTGCTCTCCACCTCCACGTGATCGCGGCCGGCCGCCGCCAGGATCTCCGCGTACGTCTGACCGGCGGCCCCCGCGTACAGGCCGCCGTCGCGGGCCTCCACCTCGTCCGGTTTGCGGCCGCGCAATGGCGAGCCGGGCGAGCGGCGGACCAGGCCGAGCAGGGTGCGCTTCAGCTTGGCAGCGGCGTCCTGCACGCCCGCCGCCGCGCTCGCGGTCTGCGTCGAGCCGCCGGCGCCGGGCGCGACCGGCAGGTCGGAGTCGCCGTACTCGACGCGTACGGACGCCAGCGGCACCCCCAGCTCGTCGGCGGCCATCTGCCCCAGCACGGTCGCCGTGCCCATGCCCATCTCCTGGAGGCCGCAGCGCACCACGGCCGTGCCGTCCGCGTTCAGGCGGATCGTGACGTTCGCCGGCATCCGCAGCGACGGGTGGTAGGCCGTGGCCACTCCCATGCCGACCAGCCACCGGCCGTCGCGCATGGCGCCCGCGCGCGGGTCGCGCTCGCGCCAGCCGAACCGCTCCGCCCCCAGCGCGTACGCCTCCCGCAGCCTGCGGTGCGCCAGCCGCTGCCCGCCCACCGGGTCGCGGTCGGGCTCGTTGAGCAGGCGCAGCTCGACCGGGTCGAGGCCCAGCTCCCAGGCCAGCTCGTCCACGGCCGACTCCAGGGCGAAGGTGCCGATGGACTCGCCCGGCGCCCGCATGAACGTGTTGGCCAGCAGGTCGAGCCGGACGGTGCTCTGCCGCAGGTGGATGTTGGGGGCCGCGTACAGGTGCCGGGTGCCGGCGGTGATCGGCTCGCCGTTGCCGCCGCTGCGTCCCGTCCTGGACACGGTGGTGTGGAGGACGGCGGTCAGCTTCCCGTCGGCGCCGGCGCCCAGCGCGACCCGCTGGATGCTGCCCGTCCGCCCGCCGACCGTGTGGTAGACGCCCTCCCGGGTGAGCGCGAGCCGCACCGGGCGGCCCGTCGCGCGGGCGGCGAGCACGGCGAGCAGCGTGCCCGCCCACACCGAGCCCTTGCCGCCGAACCCGCCCCCGACGTAGGGGGACAGGACCCTGACGTTGCGCTCCGGCACCTCGAAGCGCTGGGCCAGGTGCTTGCGCGTCCACGTGATGTTCTGGGTGGCCTCGTGCACGGTCAGCCGGTCGCCGTCCCAGACGGCGGTGGTGGCGTGCGGCTCGATCGCGTTGTGGTTGTGCGGCGGCGTGGTGAAGGTCAGGTCCACCTTGTACGGGGCGGCGGCCAGCGCGGCCGGCGCGTCGCCCTTGGTCGCCTCGGCCTCGCTGATCAGGTTGCCCTTCTGGGGGACGGCGTTGCCCTGCTCGGCGGCCAGGTCCACCGCGGCGGGCAGCTCCTCGTACGACGGGCGCACCAGCGAGGCCGCGTACCGGGCCGTCTCGGGGGTCTCGGCGACCACGACGGCGACCGGCTGGCCGTTCCAGAGCACCTCGTCGGTGGCGAGGTAGTTGACCGACGTGCCGGCGACGAGCGTGCTCAGATCGAGGAAGCTCACCTTGGGGGCGGGCTTCATCGGCCGGGTGTTCTGGTGGGTGAGGACGTCGATGACGCCGCGCACCGCCAGCGCCTCGGCGGTGTCGATGCCGGTGACGCGGCCGCGCGGGATCGTGGCGTGCACGAGCGCCGCGTAGGCCAGCCCTGGGTACGGGTACTCGGCGGCGAAGCGGGCCTCGCCGGTGGTCTTGGCGGGGCCGTCGACCCGGTCGATCGCCTGGCCGACGTACTTCTCCGTGGTGCCGGTGCGCGGCTCGGTCTCGGCGTACCTGATGCTCATCGGGCCGTTCCTCCCAGCTCTCGCAGCGTGGCCGTGATCGTGGCCACGGCGAGCCGGGCCTTGAACGCGTTGCCCTCCCTGGTGGTGGCGCTCGCCAGCTCCGCCTCGGCGGCGCGGCGGAAGGCGCCCTCGTCGGCCGGGCCGCCGAGCAGCAGGCGCTCGGCCTCCGTGGCGCGCCACGGCTTCGGGGCGACGCCGCCCAGCGCCAGCCGCACGTCGGTGATCGCGCCGTCGCGCACCTCCAGCGCCGCCGCTACCGAGACGAGGGCGAACGCGTACGAGGCGCGGTCGCGGACCTTGCGGTAACGGGAGTTGGCGGCGGCCGGGGCGGGCGGCAGCTCGACGGCCGTGACCAGCTCGCCGGGGGCCAGCGCGGTCTCGACGTCGGGGGTGTCGCCGGGCAGCCGGTGGAAGTCCGCCATCGGGACGCGGCGGGTGCCGTCCTGGCCGCGTACCTCCACGATCGCGTCGAGGGCGGCCAGCGCCACGCACAGGTCGGACGGGTGCGCGGCGATGCAGTGCTCGCTGACGCCCAGGATGGCCGTGCTCCGGTTGAACCCGCCGAGCGCGTCGCAGCCGGCGCCCGGCTCGCGCTTGTTGCAGGCCGAGGCGTGGTCGTAGAAGTAGGGGCAGCGGGTGCGCTGGAGCAGGTTGCCGCCGACGGTGGCCATGTTGCGCAGCTGGGCCGAGGCGCCCGACAGCAGCGCCTGCGACACCATCGGGTAGCGGGTGCGCACCCGCGCGTCGGCGGCCAGGGCGCTGTTGCGGACGAGCGCGCCGATGCGCAGCCCGCCGCCGGGCAGCTCCTCGACGGTGTCGAACGGCAGGCCGGTGACGTCCACGACGGTGTCGGGGCGTTCGATGCCCTCGCGCATGAGGTCCACCAGATTGGTGCCGCCGCCGAGGAACTTCGCGCCCGGCCCGGTGGCCGCGCGCACCGCCTCGTCGACGTCGGCGGCCTTGACGTAGGCGAACGGTCTCATCCGGAGACCTCCTTGATCGCGTCCACGATGCCGTTGTAGGCGCCGCAGCGGCACAGGTTCCCGCTCATGCGCTCCCTGATCTCGGCGTCGTCGAGGCCGTGCGAGCCGGTCACGGCGCTGGGCATGCCGGCCTCGTACTCCGCCAGCATGCCGATCGCCGAGCAGAGCTGGCCGGGCGTGCAGTAGCCGCACTGGAGCCCGTCGTTGCGCACGAACGCCTCCTGCAGCGGATGCGTCACGCCCTCGATCGTGGTGATCTCCCTGCCGTCGTACTGGACGGCCAGGGCGAGGCACGCGTTGATCCGCACGCCGTCGGCGAGCACCGTGCAGGCGCCGCAGGCGCCCTGGTCGCAGCCCTTCTTGGGGCCGGTCAGCCCGAGCCGCTCGCGCAGCGCGTCGAGCAGGCTCACCCACGGCTCGACGTCGAGGGACTCGACGGAGCCGTTCACCTTCATCCGTATCTCGGTCACTGGCATCCTCCCGGCTTTGCACCGGACGCTAACAGAACGACGTTCCCTTAACAAGTGAACGCTGTTCTTTTAAATCCGCGCCAGTATGCTGAGGACGACATGACGCGGTCGGCATTCCTCCGGGCCCGGCGGCCCGAGCACAAGCAGCAGCGGCGCGAGGCCATCCTCGCCGCCGCGCGCGAGCTCGCCCGCACCTCAGGGGTACGCAACGTCAGCCTGGGCGCGGTCGCCGAGGCCGTAGGGCTGGCGAAGTCCAACATCGTGCGATACTTCGGCACCCGCGAGGAGATCTACCTGGAGCTGCTCATGGACGAGTGGCGCCAGTGGGGCGAGACCGTCGCCGAGCGCCTGCGCACGGTCGGCTCCACCGCCGAGGCGGTGACCGTGCTCGCCGAGACCATCGCCGACCGGCCGCTGTTCTGCGACCTGCTCGGCCACGCCTCCACCAGCCTCGAGCACAACGTCTCCGTCCCCGCCGCCCGCACGTTCAAGCACGCGGTCCTCGACCAGGTCGTCGCGATGGGCGCCGAGCTGGCGCGAGCGACCGACCTCACCGAACGCGAGGGCGCCGAGCTGGTCGGCGCCGCCAGCGGGCTGGCCGGCATGCTCTACCCGGCCTCCAACCCGCCGCCCGCGCTCGCCCAGGTCTACGCCGAGGACCCCGAGCTGGCCGCCACCTGCCCGGTGCTGCTGCCGACGCTCCTGCGGGCGCTCTCCGCGCTGGCGGCCGGCCTGCCCACGCTCAGGGAACGGTGAAAGTTTCACCCCTCTCCAGGCATTCCTGACCGCCTGTCACTCCTTCGCTGTACATCGGAGCGGTTTCTGCGGACCATGTCCCCTACCTAACCGGTTAACACCACCAGAAGGGCACCCCCCATGATCAAACGACTCGGGCTCGCGGCGGCGGCGCTCCTGTCGCTGCTCGTCTCGATGCTGATCGTCCCCGCGCCCGCGCACGCCGCGGTCGGGCTCCGGGTCAGCGGCACCAAGATCCTGGAGGCCAACGGGAACGCGTTCGTCATGCGCGGCGTCAGCCACGCGCACACCTGGTACGCCAGCCAGACCAGCTCCTTCGCCAACATCAAGGCCCTGCGCGCCAACACCGTGCGCGTCGTGCTCAGCGGCGGCCGATGGACCCCCAACAGCGCCACCGACGTGGCCAACGTCGTCTCCCTGTGCCGGCAGAACCGGTTAATATGCGTGCTCGAAAACCACGACACCACCGGGTACGGCGAGCAGAGCGGCGCGTACACACTCGACCAGGCCGTCGACTACTGGAGCAGCGTCCGCAGCGCCCTCACCGGCACCGAAGACTTCATCATCGTCAACATCGGCAACGAGCCGTACGGCAACAACAACGTCTCCGCCTGGACCGCCGCCACCAGCAACGCCATCACCCGCATGCGCGGCCTCGGCTTCCAGCACATGCTGATGGTCGACGCTCCCAACTGGGGCCAGGACTGGCAGTTCACCATGCGCGACAACGCCAAGACCGTCGCCGCCGCCGACACCCAGAAGAACACCGTGTTCTCCATCCACATGTACGGCGTCTTCGACACCGCCGCCGAGATCACCGCCTACCTCGACGCCTTCCAGAGCGCCGGCCTGCCCCTCGTGATCGGCGAGTTCGGCTTCAACCACTCCGACGGCGACCCCGACGAGGACACCATCATGGCGCAGGCCGTGTCCCGCGGCATCGGCTACATCGGCTGGTCATGGAGCGGCAACGGCGGCGGCGTCGAATACCTCGACATGGTCACCAACTTCAACCCCGCCGCCCTCACCACCTGGGGACAACGCATCTTCAACGGCGCCAACGGCATCGCCGCCACCTCCCGCGAAGCCACCTACTTCAGCGGCGGCGGCACCGACACCACCGCCCCCACCACACCCGGCACCCCCGCCGCGTCCGGCATCACCTCCACCGGCGCCACCCTCACCTGGACCGCCTCCACCGACTCCGGCGGCTCCGGGCTCGCCGGCTACGACGTCTACCGCGAGCAGGGCACCACCGACCCGCTCCTCGGCTCCTCCACCACCAACTCCGTCACCCTGACCGGCCTCACGCCCTCCACCCAGTACCAGGTGTACGTGCGGGCACGGGACGGCGCCGGCAACCAGTCCCCCGCCTCCGCCCTCGCCACCTTCACCACCTCCGGTGGCGGCACCGGCGGCGGCTGCACCGCCGCCGGGACCGTGCAGAGCCAGTGGAACGGCGGGTACGTCGTCCAGCCCGTCACCGTCACCAACACCGGCACGTCCGGCATCACCGGCTGGACCGTCACCTTCACCCTGCCCGCCGGCCACACCCTGGCCGGCTCGTGGAACGCGTCGGTGAGCGTCAACGGCCAGACGGTCACCGCCAGGAACGCCGGCTACAACGGCACCGTGGGAGCCGGGGCCTCGACCAGCTTCGGCTTCCAGGTCACCCGGCCCGGGGGGAACACGGCGACGGTCAGCTCGTACACGTGCGCCGCCTCCTGACGTCCTGAAGCGGGCCGCCCCCACGCCCGGGGGCGGCCCGCGTCAGGACACTCCGGGTGGGGAGGTGGAGTCGCGGATGACGAGTTGGCAGGGCAGCGTGTGGACGCCCGGCGTGGCCTTGCCGTCGATGGCGGCGAACAGGTGCTGGGCGGCCGTCCGGCCCAACACCTCCAGGTTCATGTCCACGGTCGTCAGGGCGGGGCGCGTCTCGGTGGACAGGACTTCCCAGTTGTCGTAGCCGACCACCGCGATGTCGTCGGGGACGCGCCGCCCTCGTTCCCGTACCGCCTCCACGAAGCCGGCGGCGATCTGGTCGCTGCCGCAGAAGACGGCGTCGATCTCGGGCTCGGCCATCAAAAGCATTTCGGCGGCGTGCCGGCCCCACCGCTGTGACCACACGCCTGAGAGCGTCTGACCGGCCTGTTCGACGCCTGCTTCGGTGAGGGCGCGGTGGAAGCCTTCCTCGCGGTCGCGGGCCGCCTTGTAGTGGGTGGGGCCGGTGACGTGGGCGATGCGGCGGCGGCCGAGGGCGAGGAGGTGGTTGACGGCCATGGCGGCGGCGCCGACGTCGTCGGGGACGAAGGAGACGTCCGAGGGGTCGTCGGAGGGGCCGTAGGCGTAGACGACGGGGACCGGCAGGTCCTTGCTGACGGACGGCCGTGGGTTGGTGCTCTCCCCCACGACGATGAGGCCGTCCACGCGCCTCGACAGCAGGGCGCGCAGGTGGTGCTGCTCCCGGATCGCGTCCCCGCGCGCGTCGCAGAGCAGCACCGCCATCTCGCCGGCGCCGAAGGCGTCCTCGGCGCCGAGGAGGACGGGGATGCCGAAGCGGCCGACGCTGTCGGAGGTCAGCAGCCCCACGGTCCTGGTCTGGCCGGACAGGAGTCCTCTGGCCAGGGCGTTCGGCTGGAAGGAGAGCTCGGCCGCGGCGGCGAGCACGCGTTCGCGCGTGGCCGCCCGCACGTCCTGGCGCCCGTTGAGCGCTTTGGAGGCCGTGGCGATCGATACCCCCGCCAGCGAGGCCACGTCGTTGATGGTCGCCCGCTTACCCGCCATACTTCGAAACCCTTTTCGGTGATTTGTGAACCGCTTAGCACCATAGCACCCATTGACATGGGCTCATGTTTCTTCTACGTTTCCGAAAACCTTTAAGTCCAGGAGCAGATCATGAGACGAAGGCTGGCCGGGATCTCCCTCCTCGGTGTGTTAACGCTCACAGCAGCGGCCTGCGGCAACAGCGGCGGTGGTGGCGGCGGGACACAGCAGGCGGACGGCCCCGTGACCATCACCATGTGGACCCGCGCGGCCACGCAGACCCAGAGCGAGCGCCTGGTCGCGGAGTACAACAAGACCCACAAGAACCAGGTCAAGCTCACCGTCATCCCCACCGACAACTACCAGCCCCGCATCGCCGCCGCGGCCGGCGCCAAGCAGCTGCCCGACGTGTTCGCCGCGGACGTCATCTTCGTCCCGAACTACACCTCCCAGGGCCTGTTCATGGACATCACGGACAGGATCGCGGCCCTGCCGTTCAAGGACAAGCTCGCACCCTCGCACATGAAGCTGGGCACGCTGGACAACCGCCAGTACACCCTCCCTCACACTCTGGACCTGTCGGTCTGGTTCTGGAACAAGGACCTGTACGAGAAGGCCGGTCTCGACCCCGAGCAGGGCCCCAAGACGCTCAAGGAGTTCGCCCAGCAGGCCACCACCATCCAGGAGAAGCTGGGCAAGGACGGCAAGGTGCACGGCACCTTCTTCGGCGGCAACTGCGGCGGCTGCTACGTCTTCACGTTCTGGCCGTCCGTCTGGGCCGCCGGCGCGCAGGTCATGGACGACAAGGGCACCACGTCGCTGAACGACCGGCCCGCCATGACCGAGGTGTTCAGGATCTGGCGCGAGCTGTACGAGAAGAAGGTCACCGGCCCGACGGCCAAGGAGGAGCAGGGCCCCACCTGGACCGGCTTCTTCCCCAAGGGTGAGATCGGCGTGATGCCGATGCCGTCCACCACGCTCGGCCTGATGCCGAAGGACATGAAGATCGGCGTCACCCCGATCGCGGGCCCGGACGGCGGCGAGTCCACGTTCGTCGGCGGCGACTCGGTCGGGATCTCCGCGACGTCGAAGAACGCCGACGCGGCCTGGGAGTTCGTCTCCTGGACGGTCTCGGACCAGGCGCAGGTCGAGGTGATGGCCAAGAACAAGGACGTGCTCGCGCGGACGGACCTGGCCAGTAACAAGTACTCAGCCGAGGACCCGCGCGTGGTGCTGATCAACTCGCTGGTCGCCAAGGGGCAGACGCCGTTCGCGCTGCGGTTCGGCCAGACCTACAACGACCCGCAGGGCCCGTGGCTGCGGCTGGCCAGGGAGGCCGTCTTCGGTGACGCCTCGAAGGTGCCGCAGCTCAACGCCGAGATCACGAAGTCGCTGCAGCAATGACGCTGACGGTCACGCGCTCCAGGCGGGCGGCTCACAGTGCGCCGTCCGCCCGGTGGCGCAGCAGGAAGGTGCAGGGCTGGCTGTACGCGGCTCCGACGGCCGTCATCGTGAGCGTGTTGTTCCTCGCCCCGCTGGTGCTGGTCGTCTGGATGTCGCTGAACCGCTGGCCCCTGCTGGGCCAGGCCACGTTCAACGCTCCCGCCAACTATGTCAAGATCGCCGACAATCCGCTCTTCCTCGACGCGGTCGTCTTCACGCTGAAGTACACGGCCATCACGACGGTGCTGCTGTCGGGGGTGGCGCTGGGGCTGGCGCTGCTCGTGCAGGACCGCCGGCCGGGCATCGCGTTCTTCAGGACGGCGTTCTTCCTGCCGGGCGCGGTCGGGTTCGCGGCGGCGGGCCTGCTGTTCTACGGGATGCTGAACAACGACTTCGGCCCCATCGACCCGATGCTCCAGGCCCTCGGCATCACGAGCGAGCCGGTCAAGTGGATCGGCACGCCGAACATGGCGCTGTTCTCCACGATCACGCTGGTGATCTGGCGCTTCGCCGGGTTCAACATGCTGATCCTGCTGACGGGGCTGCAGGCCATCCCGACCGAGGTGTACGAGGCCGCGCGCAGCGACGGCGCGAACCGCTGGCAGATCTTCACCAGGATCACGCTGCCGCTGCTGCGCCCGACGCTGGCGCTGATGCTGATCCTCAGCGTCACGGGCTCGCTGCTGGCCTTCGACCAGTTCTTCGTCTTCACCAACGGCGGCCCGGACAACAGCACCGTCTCCATGGTGATGGTCGTCTACCGGGACGCGTTCTTCCGCTTCGACCTCGGCGGCGCCGCGGCCCTGTCGGTCGTGCTGCTCGTGGCCCTGGTCGGGCTCAACACGCTGATGATGCGGAGGCTCCGTTGAGCCGTTACCTCACTTTGTCCGCTCTGGCGGTGCTGTTCCTGTTCCCGCTGGTGTGGAGCGGTTACGCCTCGCTGGAGGAGCCGTCGAACTACCTGGAGATGGCCCGCTTCGGCGAGGGCATCGACACCTACGCCGTCAACAGCGTGCTGGTGTCGGTCATGACGGTGGCCGGCACGCTGGTCGTCTCGGCGCTCGGCGGCTACGGCTTCGCCCGCTTCGACTTCCCTGGCAAGAACGTGCTGTTCCTGGCCACGCTGGCGATCCTCATGGTGCCGTACGCGACGATCCTGATCCCGCTCTACGTGCTGCTCGGCTATCTCGGGTTGCAGAACTCGCTGGTCGGGCTGTCGCTGGTGTTCGTGATGTTCCAGCTCCCGTTCGCGTTGTTCATGATGCGCAACGCGTTCGAGGCGCTGCCGCGCGAGCTGGAGGAGGCCGCGCTGGTGGACGGCTGCGGCACGTTCCGGGCGTTCGCGCGGATCCTGCTGCACGCGGTGCGGCCGGCGCTGATCACGGTGGGCCTGTTCGCGTTCCTGGCCTCGTGGAACGACTTCTTCGCGCCGCTCATCCTGCTCAACGACGGATCGTCCTTCACGCTGCCGGTGGCCGTGGTGAGCATGACGCAGCACACGTTCGGCGCCATCGACTACGGCATGCTCCAGGCCGGCGTGATGGTCATGGCCCTCCCCTGTCTCGTCCTCTTCATCGTTCTGCAGCGCCACTACGTGCGCGGATTCATGTCAGGAGCTCTGCGTGGCTAATCCCGTCCTGCCCTCTTCGGGCGTCCTCGCCCCTCTCGGCCTCGATTCCGTACGCGTGCTGCCGGGTTTCTGGGGCGACCGGATCGCGCTCAACAACGAGGTGACGATCGCCCACTGCCAGGAATGGGAGGAACGCGAAGGCTGGATCGGCAACTTCCGCGGTGAGCGGCCGCGCAGGGGGCGGGAGTTCAGCGACTCGGAGATCTACAAGCTGCTGGAGGCGATGGCCTGGGCGGACCATCCGGGCCTGCCCGCCCTGGCGGAGATCGTGGCGCGGGCGCAGGAGGGCGACGGTTACCTCAACACGCGCTGGTCGGGCAGCCGTTACACCGACTTCGAGTGGGGGCACGAGCTCTACTGCTACGGCCACCTGATCCAGGCGGGCGTGGCGCGGCTGCGCAGGCACGGCGCGGACCAGCTCACGGAGGTCGTGACGAAGGCGGCCGACCACGTGTGCCGCCGTTTCATGGACACGAACGAGACCTGCGGCCACCCGGTGATCGAGATGGCGCTGGTCGAGCTGTACCGGGCGACCGGCACCGAGCGGTACCTGGAGATGGCCCGCCGCTTCGTCGAGCGGCGCGGCCTGCCCGCGCTGGCCGACATCCCGTTCGGGCGCGGCTACTACCAGGACGACGTGCCCGTCCGGCAGGCGCAGGTGTTCCGCGGGCACGTCGTGCGCGCGCTCTACCTGGCCTCGGGCGTCGTGGACGTGGCGGTCGAGACCGGCGACCAGGAACTGCTGAAGGCGGTCGAGTCACAGTGGGAGCGGACGGTCGCGCGGCGCACGCACCTGACCGGCGGCATGGGCTCGAGGCATGCCGACGAGTCGTACGGCGAGGACTACGAGTTGCCGCCGGACCGGGCATACAACGAGACGTGCGCGGGCATCGCCTCGATCATGCTGGCGCACCGGCTGCTGCTCGCCACCGGCGACGCCCGCTACGCCGACCTGGCCGAGCGCACGATGTACAACGTGCTCGCCACCGGCGTGGCGCTGGACGGGAAGTCGTTCTTCTACGTCAACCCGCTGCACGTGCGGGTGCCGGCCACGCCGCTGGACGGCGTCAACCACGCGGCGGAGGGCGGGCTGCGCTCGCCGTGGTTCGACGTGTCGTGCTGCCCGAACAACATCGCCCGCACGCTGGCCTCGCTGCCCGCCTACGTGGCCGCGGCGAAGGGCGACGGGGTGCTGATCCACCACCTCACCCCGGCGGAGATCCGCTCGGGACGGCTGGCGCTGCGGGTGGAGACCGGTTATCCGTGGCAGGGCTCGGTGAGCGTGCGCGTGCTGGAGGACGGCGCGGGCCGGATCGGGCTGCGCGTCCCGGCCTGGGCGACGGAGGCCACGCTGGCGCACGTCCCGGCCTCCTCCCCGGACGCGCCGCTGCCCGAGGGCCCGGTCGTGCGGCCGGTGGACCCCGGCTACGCCTACGTGGAGGGGCCGTGGCGGGCCGGCGACGAGATCCGGCTCGAACTGCCAATGCGGCCCCGGTGGACCGTGCCGGACCGGCGCATCGACGCGTTGCGCGGCAGCGCCGCCGTGGAGCGGGGGCCGCTCGTCTACTGCGCGGAGTCGGTGGCCGACGAGCCGCCGCTGGCCGGCGTGACCGCCCGGGTGGAGCCGCCGGTGGAGCACCAGGCGGACGGCGTGGTGGAGCTGGAGGTGGGGGCGCGGCTGGCGTCCGGGAGCGACGGCTCCTGGCCGTACGGGCCCGCGCGCACGCCTGAGGACGGCGCGGAGGTGCGGCTGCGGCTGGTGCCCTACCACCGCTGGGGCAACCGCGGCCCCGCGACCATGCGCGTCTGGCTTCCGACGATCTAGGAGAGGTACGTGCGTAAACCGCTGGTGTGCTTGGCCGTGTTAGCGCTCACAGCCTCGCTGGGCGTGGCCCCGTCCCACGCGGACGACACGCTCGGCCTGCCGGTCTTCACGGGCGACGACCCGGTGCCGGCCGAGCCCGTGAGCTACCACCCGCGCCGGATGATGGCCGAGATCTACAAGAAGGAGAAGGGCGGCGACTCGTACTGGATCGACCGCATGCTCGCCCGCCCCGGTGACGACCCGGCCGGGCCGTGGCTGATGACGCGCGGGCGGGCGCTGTTCATGAAGGAGCACGACCCGTCGGTGCTCGGTTTCGGCGGGTACGTGGCGTACTGGGAGAGCATCGACAACCGCGACGCGTACGAGATCTCGCTCGGCACCCCGCTCACCGAGGACGTCGGCAAGCGCCTGCAGATGCCCAGCCACTGGACCGGCCGGTACGCCGGCGACGGGCTCGCCGTCGGGGTCAGGAAGTTCATCACCCACGAGAACGTGGCCGTGACCACCCTGGAGATCACCAACACCGGGACGGAGCCGCGCACGGTACCCGTCACCGTCACCTCGCCGTACGCCAAGCAGGCCGACGGCGACCGCGAGCTGACCGGCACGGTGTGGGCGAAGAACAAGCTGACCACGATCTTCCCCCGGCTCAGCGGCGACGGGCTGAAGGTGTCGGACGGCACGCTCACGGGCTCGCTCACCGTCGAGCCGGGCAAGACCGTGCGGACCAAGGTGCAGATGGGCTTCGTCACCGAGGAGCTGCCGAGATCGCGCGCGGAGTACGACGGCTACAAGGGCCGCTCGCCCGAGCAGGCGCTGCGCCGCCAGCTCCAGGACTACAACGCCTGGTGGGCCGACAACCTGCCCTACATCGACGTGCCCGACGAGAACATCAAGAAGTTCGTCTACTACCGCTGGTGGCTGATGCGCTTCAACTTCCTCGACGCCGACATCCCGGGCAACGACTTCCAGTTCCCCACGTCGGTGGAGGGCGCGCTGGGCTACAACAACGCGATCGTGCTGACCGTGCCGATGTTCGTGCAGGACCTGAAGTACCTGCGCGACCCGATCTACTCGTACGGGCCGTGGGTGTCGGCGGGCGAGGTCTCGCGCGGCTCGAAGTACACCGACAACCCGGGCGACCCGGAGAACTGGTCGAACAGCTACACCCAGTACATCTCGGCCGCCGCGCTGGAGAGCTACCAGATCCACGGCGGGCAGCCGTCGATCCTGCGCAACCTGGCCCGGTACGCCGAGAAGGACGTGTACGGGCAGCTCGCCGCGTACGACTCCAACGACAACGGCGTCATCGAGTACGACTGGGAGGCGATGACCGGCAACGACGCCGACGCGGTGTCGTTCCACTACTACGACCGGGCCAACGAGCGGCTGGAAGGCGCCTACGTCTACGCCAACGCGATGGCGGCGGCGCAGGCGTACGAGCTGGCGGGCGACCGGGCGAAGGCCACGGAGCTGCGGGGCGTCGCGGACAAGGTGCGCAACGGCATCCTCTCCTTGTTGTGGGACGAGCAGGCCAAGCTGTTCAAGCACCGCGACCTGCAGACGGGCAACCTGATCCCGTGGAAGGAGTCCAACAACTACATCCCGTACGCCACCGGCCTCGTCCCCACCGATGACCCGAAATATCGGGAAGCGCTCCGGTTGTGGGCTGATCCTGCGGAATATCCGATCTTCCCGGCGTACACGGCCAACCAGAAGGACAAGGCGGAGGCCGCCGCCGCCGGCAACCCCGGCACCAACAACTTCTCCCAGATCAACTCCACCCGGAACTTCGCGCTGTTCTCCAAGGCGCTGCGCCAGTACGCCAGCCCGTACATCACCCCCGAGCAGTACAAGCAGCTCCTGTACTGGAACGCCTGGTCGCAGTACGTCGGCGGCGACACCCGCTACCCCGACGCCAACGAGTTCTGGGCCGACTGGGACCCGCGGAGCAAGACCATCGGCTACCGCTCCTGGATCCACCACACGATCCTCGGCAGCAGCAACTGGACCGTCATCGAGGACGTCATGGGCCTGCGCCCGCGCTCCGACGGCAAGGTCGAGCTGTGGCCGGTGGACATCGGCTGGGACCACTTCACCGTCAACGGCGTCGACTACCGGGGCGCCGACCTGACCATCGTCTGGGACAAGCCCGGCGACGGCACCCGGCACTACCCCGGCGTGCCCGAGGGGTACTCGATCCTCGTCGACGGCAAGCGCGAGGTCACGCTGTCCGGCCTCGCCCACGCGACCTGGGACCCGAGGACCGGCACGGTCGAGGGCGGCACGGTCGTGCACGCCGGGAAGGCCCCGTCGCTCAAGGCCCCCGCCGAGGTCGAGCTGACCGGCGACCGCGTCGAGGACCTGTTCCAGAAGGCCGGCGTGGACCTGCGCGCCGACCGCCCCAACCTGGTCACGTCCGCCACCGCCTCCCACGGCGACCCCGCCGGAGCGGTGGACGGCTCCACCATCAACGCCCCCATCTGGGACGCCAAGGGCTCCGGCAACGCCCAGGACTGGCTGGCCGTGGACCTCGGCTCGGCCCGCGAGGTCGACCAGGTCAAGCTGTACTTCTTCAACGACCGCAAGACGTACGGCGAGCCCGCCCTCTACTCGGTGCAGTACCTCGACGGCGACACCTGGAAGGACGTGCCGGACCAGGACAAGCGCCCCCGCTACCCGCGCGCGAACCTCAACGAGGTGCGCTTCCCCGCCGTCACCGCCCAGAAGCTGCGCGTCCTGGTCACGCACCGGCCCGGGTACGCGAGCGCGCTGAAGGAGGTGCAGGCGTACCGGTCGGGCGCCGAGGCCGGCCGCGTCACCAACCACGCGCCGTCGGTGGTGCCCGTCGTGGACCCGGCATTCACCCGGCCGGGGCAGGCCAGGGTCGAGGCCGTGGTCAAGGACGACGGCCTGCCCAAGGGCACGCTCAGCATGCAGTGGTCCAAGGCGGACGGGCCCGGCGAGGCGTACTTCACCGACCCGGCCGCACCCGCCACGGTGATCGCGTTCTCCGAGCCCGGGGCGTACACGCTGAAGCTGACCGCCACGGACGGCGCCAAGAGCACCACCGCCACCGTGCGCGTCACCGCCACCAGCCAGGCGGCCCAGGCGAACGTGGCCCCCAAGGCCACGCCCACCGCCTCCTACACCTCCCCGTGGGAGCGCGTCGGCGCGATCAACGACGGCATCGACCCGCCGCGCTCCAACGACGGCGCCAACCCGCGCTGGGGCACCTGGCCGCAGCAGGGCACGCAGTGGGTGCAGCTCGACTGGCCCGCGCCCGTCCAGGTGAACAAGGCGGAGGTGTACTTCTTCGACGACGGCGGCGGCGTGCGCGTGCCCGCCTCGTGGAAGATCCAGCAGTGGGACGGCGACTCCTTCGAGGACGTCACCGGCGTCCCGTCCTACCCCAAGGCCGTGGACGCCTACAACACCATCTCCTTCGACACCGTCACCACCTCCCGCCTGCGCGTGCAGCTCGAATCGGGCGGGGCGTCGGTCGGCCTGCTGGAGGTCAAGGTGTACGAGGTGCCGCCGGACGCGGTGCGCCCCGTCCACGTGCCCACCCTGGCCGGCACGCTGCCCAAGCTGCCCGCCACGGTCGAGACCCTGTACGCCGACGGCTCGCGCGGCCAGGCCGCCGTCACCTGGCAGCAGGTCACGCCGGAGCAGGTCAGGACCGGCGGCACCAGCTTCACCGTCACCGGCCTGGCCGAGGGCGTCCGCCAGCCGGCCCAGGCCACGGTGTACGTCCGCACCACCGGCGAGGTGACGATCACCTCGCTCGCCGAGGAGGCCGTCACCACCCGGGCCGGGGTCGCGCCGTCGCTGCCGAAGACGGTCGTGGCGACGTACAACGACGGCTCGAAGGACAGCTCAGTCGCCGTCACCTGGGAGGCCGTCGATCCCGCGAAGTACGCCCAGCCGGGCACGTTCACCGTGAGCGGCCAGGTGGCGGGCACGACGATCGCGGCGAAGGCCACCGTCACCGTCCGGTAGCGCCTATTCTGTCCTGGCCCCACCTGTTTCGCGGGGCCAGGACAGGAGCGGGACAGCACGATGGCCGAACTCGCCGGGAACAAGCCGAGACGCCTGACGGCCAGATTCGCCGTCGCGGCGGCCATGGCCGTGGCCTCACCGGTGCTCGGCCTGGCCGCGATCCTGATCTGGGCCGGGCTGACCGAGGAGTGGACGCCCATGCTGACCCTCAGCCCGCAGTCCGCCGTCACCTTCACCTTCCCCGCCGTCGGCGCGTTCCTCATCCACCACCGGCCCCGGCTCAACATGGCGTGGCTCATGTGCGTCGGCGGGTTCGCGGCGGCCGTCAGCGACGTGTCGAACGCGCTGATGTTCCGCGCCGCCTCGCACGGCGAGATGGCGCTGGCGGGGTGGTTGCGGGTGCCGACGCAGCTCGGGTGGGCGGTGTGCGGGCTGACGCTCACGATGGTGCTGCCGCTGTACTCGCCGGACGGCCGGCTGCCGTCGAAGCGGTGGCGGCCCGCCCTGTGGCTGGGCTGCGTCGCGATCGGGGCGGCGACCGTCCGATACGTGTTCAGGATGCCGCCCGCGCCCGGCACCACCCCGTTCCCCGCGATCATCCCGAACCCGCTGCAGATCCCGGCGCTGCACCCGTACATGGGTGTGATCACGACCGTGAGCTGGGCGGGCATCTACACCGCGATGGCGCTGGCCGCGCTGTCGCTGGCGGTGCGGATGCGGCGGGCCGACCCGGCGGGGCGGCGGCAGATCGGCTGGCCGCTGCTCGCGTTCGCCGGGTACATCTTCTTCCTGGTCCTGGGCGCGATCTGGCCGGTGTTCATGTGGCCGGCGATCGCGTGGGCGGCGGTGATCCCGTTCGCGGTGGCGTTCGCGGTGATGCGCTACCGGCTGTACGGGATCGACACCGTGATCAGCCGGGCGTTCGTGGCGGCCGGCGTGGTCGTCGTGGTCAGCCTCGTCTACTTCGGCGCGGGCACGCTGTCGAGCCTGGTCGTCTCCGGCTACGACCAGGTGGCCGGGGTCGCCGCCGCGTTGTTCGCGGGCGCGTTCTTCCAGCCGCTGCGGCGCGCGTTGCAGCGCGCCATGGACCGGCTCCTGTACGGCGCGGTCGGCGACCCCGGCCTGCTGGCCGAGCGGCTGACGCAGGCGGTGCGGGGCGCCGACCCGGCCAGGGCGCTGACCTCGGTGGTGAGCGTGCTGCGTGACGGGCTCGCGGTCGAGGGCGTGGCCGTGGAGGTGGCCGACGGCGAGCCCCGCTACGTGGAGAGCGGCCGGGTGGGGCCGGACGCGCGGGAGGTGCCGCTGGTCTGGCACGGGGCGCGGGTCGGCCGCCTGCTCGTCGGCCCGCCGGGGCCGCGCCGCTTCCCCGCCGCGCACAACGAGCGGGTGCTGGCCACGCTCACCCCGTACGCGGCGGACGTCGCGCACGCCGTCCGCATGGCCGCCGACCTGCAACGATCGCGCGAGCGCATCCTGACGGCCAGGGAGGAGGAGCGCCGCCGGCTGCGCCGCGACCTGCACGACGGCCTCGGCCAGACGCTCTCGGCGATGGCGATGACCATCAACATGGCCCGCCTCAGCCTCAAGAGCTCCCCGGAGGCCGCTGACGAGCTGCTGCGGGAGCTGCACGCCGGCATGAGCGCCGTGACCAGCGACATCCGCGAGCTGGTGTACGGCCTGCGCCCGCCCGCGCTCGACGACCTCGGGCTGGCCCGCGCGGTCCGCGACCTGGCGGCGCGCTCCTCGCCCGGCACCGAGGTCGAGGTGGAGGTCGAAGGGGACCTGGAGGACCTGCCCGCGGCCGTCGAGGTGGCCGTCTACCGCATCGTCCAGGAGGCGCTGACCAACATCGGCCGGCATGCCGAGGCGTCCAGGGCGCGGATCGTGCTCCAGCGGGAGGAGTCGGTGCTGCGCGTGCTCGTCGCCGACGACGGCAAGGGGCTGCCCGAGTCGCACCGCGCCGGCGTCGGGCTGGGCTCGATGCGCGAACGGGCCGCCGAGCTGGGCGGCATCTGCGTGGTGACCGGCGAGCCTGGGGTGGGCACCCGCGTCGAGGTCATGCTGCCGCTCCTGACGGCCGGGCCGCTGGCGCGGGCGTGAGGCGAGTGGTGGTTTCCTATACGCATGCCTGATCTCGTAGTCGACGGCGGCGACAAGCTCTGCGTGCAGTTGCTCATCGAGCTGCGGGCCCACGTGCGCGCCGCCGGGCCGGGCGCCGTCATCCACCTCATCGCCACCGACCCGGCCGCGCCGGTGGACCTGCCGGCGTGGTGCCACCTGACCGGGCACACCTACCTGGGGCCGGTGGAGGGGGCGGAGCGGCCGACGTACGCGCTGCGGGTGGCCGAGTCGGCGGCGGAGACACAGGAGTCGAAGCCGTGGCACGCGGCTTAAGCGGTTAATGACCGGGCCTCCTGCGTGGCCTAAAGTATGGAGGGTTATCCGGTTCAGAGAGGGACTCCGTGAAGAGACCGACGATCGCCGACATCGCCAGCCGGGCGGGAGTGTCCAAGGTGGCGGTCTCCTACGCGCTCAACGGGCAGCCGGGCGTGTCGGAGGCGACCCGGGCCCGGATCGTCGCCATCGCCGACGAGATCGGCTGGCGCCCCAACAGCGCCGCCCGCGCGCTCAACGGCGCCCGGGCCAACTGCGTGGGCCTCGCCCTGTGCCGGCCCGCGCGCATCCTCGGGGTCGAGCCGTTCTTCATGGAGCTGATCAGCGGCATCGAGGGGGTGCTGGCCGACCGCTCGTACGCGTTGCTGCTCCAGGTCGTCACCAGCCACCAGCAGGAGAGCGAGGTCTACCGCCACTGGTGGGGTGAGAGCCGCATCGACGGCGTGTTCCTCGTGGACCTGCACTACGACGACTCCCGCGTGGCCGAGCTGGAGCGGCTCGGCATGCCGGCCGTGGTCATCGGCCACCCCTCCCAGTCGGGCTCGCTGTCGGCCATCTGGTCGGAGGAGGGCGAGGCCGTGCGCGAGACCGTCGGCTACCTCGTCGCGCTCGGGCACCGCCGCCTCGCGCGGGTGGCCGGCCTGCCCGAGCTCGTGCACACGACCGTCCGGGACCAGGCGTTCACGCAGGCGTGCGAGGGCGTGGCCGAGCACGTCATCGTGCACACCGACTACACCGGCGAGGAGGGCGCGCGGGCCACCCGGCGGCTGCTCAGCTCGCCCGACCGGCCCACCGCGATCGTCTACGACAACGACATCATGGCCGTGGCGGGCCTGTCGGTGGCGCAGGAGATGCGGGTGGAGGTGCCGCGCGACCTGTCCATCGTGGCCTGGGACGACTCGCCGCTCGCCCAGGTGGTGCGGCCCCCGCTGACCGCGCTCACCCGTGACATCCCCGCCTACGGGGCCCATGCCGCGCAGCGCCTGCTCGCGCTGATCGCGGGCGAGGACGTGCCCCCGTACGAGGATCAGGCCGCCGTCCTCACGCCGCGCGGCAGCACCGGTCCCGCCCCGTCCGGCGGGTGACCAGCCCTTTCCTTTTGGCCCGCTCGGCACGTGTCACGGGCTGGGACCGCGGCTGGCAGACCGCCCGTCCGAGCCCGTGACACGTGCCGTCCCCTCCTCGCGGCAGTTTCCGTAGGGGAGCCGCCCCAGCGTCCCCCACGCCAAGGCGACTCCACTGATGAACGAGAGCGGAAGGGGCGCTCTTAGTACCTCCATACCTAAACGAGATCCGATATTCGATGAATCGTGACCCTAGGTGTTGACAACTTTTTTTGTCGGCACATAGTCTCCTCCCATCCGTCCTGGAGGGTTCGCGATGAGATTCCGCACCACGATCGAGCTGAACGGAAAGACCGCCACCGGTTTCGAGATCCCCGCCGAGACCGTCGAAGCGCTCGGCGGCGGCAGGCGGCCGGCCGTCAACGTCACGATCAACGACCACACCTACCGCAGCACCGTCGCCACCATGGACGGCCGCTTCATGGTGCCGCTCAGCGCCGAGAACCGGCAGGGCTCCGGCGTGGCGGCGGGTGACGAGGTCGAGGTGGAGGTCACACTGGACACCGCACCTCGCGAGGTGACGGTGCCCGGCGACCTGGCCGCGGCACTCGACGCGGCACCCGAGGCCAAGCGGTTCTTCGAGAGCCTGTCGTACTCACGCAAGAGGTGGCACGTGCTGAACGTCGAGGGCGCCAAGAAGCCCGAGACCCGGCGGCGGCGCGTCGCCGACACGGTGGCCAGGCTCGCCGAGGGCGTGGCATGACCTGGGCGTGACGGGTGCGTAACAGGGGAGCTGACGGGTAGGCGGGCGATATGACTGAGGGTTTCGACACCGACATGTTGTGGGACGAGTTCCATCGGGCGGTCAACATGAACTCCGAGGAGCTGCGGTCATACCTGCTCGCCGACGCCTCCGACGAGGACGGCTTCCCGCCCGACCCCGACCTCGGCATCGACGAGCTGGGGCGCGGCGTGCTGCACGTCCTGAGCAAGCGGAAGGGCGACCTCACCAAGGCCGATCTCGACGTCATGCGCCAGGTCGTGGAGCTGGTCGAGACTCTGGGCGACCGCACGGACGACGAGTCGCGGCGCGAGCTCATGTCCGTGGGCCACGACCCGCTGAGAGGATGACCCATGGTCCAGCCGCATCCGTGGATCGAGGGCTACGTACGCGCGTGGAACTCCAATGATCCCGACGACATCGCCGCCCTGTTCACCGAGAACGCCGTCTACTACACCGAGCCCTACAGCTCGCCGTGGCAGGGGCGCGACGACATCGTGCGCGAGTGGCTGGGCCGCCAGGACAAGCCTGGTGAGGCCACGTTCGAGTGGCATCCGGTGTGCGTGACCGAGGACGTGAGCGTCATCCAAGGGGTCACGACATATCCGGATAAAACGTACAGCAACCTCTGGGTGATACGGTTCGCTCCCGATGGGCGATGCCGGGAATTCACCGAATGGTGGATGCGGCACGATGCCAAATGATGCAATGGGCCGAACCGTCTTCACCCGAGGAGATCCGTTGAGAGACAACCTCGACCTCGCCGCGAGCGCCCAGGAACTGGCCGACGCCGCCCCGACGGGATCGATCGACCGCGCCGCCGCCTCGTCCGTGGCCATCACCCTGGCCACCACCCGCGACATCGACGACGCCCGCCAGACCCTCGACGGGGTCTCCCCGGAGGAGGTCCGCCAAGCGGCCCTGGCCCTGTTCGACCGCCTCTCGACCCAGTAGGCCCCTCGAAGGTGTGACCCAGCGGGCCCGCCCCACGGCCGGCCCGCCACCCGGGCACGGCCCTTCACGCGTCCGGCGGCGGCTCTCGGCGTGCGGCACACCTCGACGTCTTGTTCGGGCTCCAGTCGCGCTCCTCGCGCATCGCCCGCACGGCCCTGCCCCGCTCGTAGGCCAGGCGGCTCGCCTCGTATGCCTCGGCCGCCCCGGGCTCGGCCATGCGGCGATCTCGCAGTTCCCGCCAGTCCCCTTGCTCGCTCATTCGTGCTTCTCCCCTTGCCAGGCGGTGTGCCGGAGCGCTCGGGCACACCGCCGCGGCACTCAACCGCGCGCCCCGCGCCCCAGATGTGCCACCAGTTTGTCGATCTCGTGGGCGTACCGCTCGGCGAACTCCGGTGATTCCGGGTCCTCGCCCCACACGGCCCGTACGAGCTGCGGGAACGTGAGGCCGGCGGCCGTGATCGAGAACAGCGCCACCAGCACCGCGCCCGGGTCGAGGTCGGCGGGGAACTCGCCGTCCTCCTGCCGTTGGCGCAGGTGTTCCAGGTCGCGGCGGACGTCGGCCACGAAGGCCGGGTCCGGGGGGCCGGTCTCGGTGAGGCTCTGCCAGAGCATCAGGCGGCCGTAGTCGCGGCGGGCGGAGTTGGCGCGTACGTAGTCGGCGGCCAGCTTGCCGAGGGAGGCGGAGCGGTCGGCGAAGGTGCTCTCCTCGGCCTGCCAGCGCGTGTTCAGTGCCTGGTAGAGGCCCTCCTTGCCGCCGAAGTAGTAGGAGATGAGCTGCTTGTTCACCCCTGCGCGGGCGGCGATCTCGCCGACCCGGGCGCCCGCGAAGCCCTTGGCCGCGAACTCCTCCAGTGCCGCCTGAAGGATGCGGGCCTTGGTGCGCTCGGGGTCGCGCTGCTTCTCCTCCGGTTCACGTCTCATGGCCGGAAGCTTATCAACCATCCGGATGGTTGACACATTCAGACGGATGGTTGATAGTGAGGGACATGACGACGACGAAGGACATCGCGATCATCGGGGGCGGCATCGGCGGGCTCTGCCTGGCGCAAGGGCTGGTCAAAGCGGGCATGAAGGTGACCGTCTACGAGCGGGACCGCACCCCGTCCGACCGGCTGCAGGGCTACCGCGTGCACATCGACCCCAACGGCGCCCGCGCCCTGCACGACTGCCTGCCCCCCGAGCTGTGGCGGGCGTTCCTCGACACCACCGGCCGCGGCGGGCAGGACTTCGGGTTCCTGACCGAGCAGCTCAGGACGCTGACCGTGATCCGCAACCCCAAGGCCGCCGACCGGGCCGACGACCACCACTCGGTCAGCCGCATCACGCTCAGGCAGGTGCTGCTGTCGGGGCTCGACGAGCACGTGCGGTTCGGCAAGACGTACGAGAGGTACGAGCGGCTGCCCGACGGGCGCACCCGGCTCTTCTTCGCCGACGGCACGAGCGCGACCGCGGACATCGTGGTCGGCGCCGACGGCGGCAACTCGCGCGTGCGGCAGCAGTACCTGCCGCACGCGCGGCGCGTGGACACCGGGATCGTCACGGTCGCGGGGAAGTACCCGCTGACGCCGGAGACGCGCGCGCTGCTGGCGCCCCGGCTGGTGGACGGGCCCAACAGCATCATCCCGCCCAAGGGCATGGGCTTCTTCACCGCCCCGCACGACCTGGACGACGACTTCCCCACGACCCGCGACTTCACCGGCACCGGCACCGGCACCGGCGTGACCGGAGGTCCCCACCGCATCGGCGTGACCGAGCAGGAAGGCGTGCTGATGGACAACACCAGCAGCTACCTGCTCTGGGCGTTCGGCGCCGCCGCCGGACGGTTCCCCGCCGGCCTGGCGAGCATGACGGGCGAGCAGCTCAAGGCGACCGTGACGGGCATGATCCGGGGCTGGCACCGCGACCTGCTGACGATGGTCGGCCTCTCCCCCGCCGAGGCGGTCACGCTGCTGCCGATCCGTACCTCGATCCCGATCGGGCCGTGGCAGCCCACCCCGATCACCCTGCTCGGCGACGCCATCCACAGCATGACCCCGATGGCCGGCATCGGCGCGAACACCGCGCTGCGCGACGCCCGCCTCCTGTGCGCGGAGCTCACCGGCGGCGGCGACCCGGTGGAGGCCATCGGCCGTTACGAGGAGCGGATGCGCGAGTACGGCTTCGCCGCCGTCCGCGGCTCGCTGCGCGCGGCCAGGCAGTTCGTCGGGGAGAGCCGGGCGGCGCGGATCGGGTTCAAGACGTTCCTGCGCGGCGTGGAGCGGATCCCCCCGCTGAAGGCCAAGGTGTTCTCCTGACGGTTGCGCGCGGCGACCGGGGCGAACACTGTGGAGGCATGCCAGGCGTCGACACCCTGGACGGCCTGCTGCGGGCCGTCGCCGAATTCCGTACGGACGACTACGAGCTGCCGGTCGAGAAGGCCGCGCTCGACCGGGCCAGGCGCTCGCTGGAGGAGACGGGGCTGCTGCTGCTCGGCGAGGTGCACGGCGTCAGGGAGAACCCGCTGGTCATCCTCGGCCTCATGCGGGCACTCGACCTGACCCACCTCGCCCTCGAATGGCCGGAGGACCTGAAGCCGCAGCTCGACGTCTACCTGGCCGACGGCACGGGCCTGGACCATCCGCTGTGGTGGCTCGGCGACGGGCGCGTCACCGCGGGCCACTTCGCGATGCTGAAGGCGGTGCCGGAGCTGTCGGTGACGCTGTTCGACGGGGGGATGTTCACCGGCGACTGGTCCCAGCGGGACGCGCTGAGGGCCGAGCGGGTGCTGTCGGCGCGCATCGAGCCCGCGCTGGTGGTGGCGGGCAACGCCCACACGCTCACCTCGCCGACCGAGCTGGGGCTGCCGATGGGCGCGTGCCTGGCCAGCGCGCGGCCGGCGCTCAAGAGCGTGCGGATCCAGTACGGCAGCGGCAGCTTCTACACCATCGAGCCGCGGCTGACCAAGGGGTCCGCGGCCGTGGCGGGGCTGTACACGGTGGACGAGGAGCTGTTCGTGGGGCTGCCCGAGTTCGGCGAGGCCACGGTGCCGCACCTGCCCTTCGAGCTGCTGCGCGACCGGCTCGGCTCCTGAGCGCGTTGCCCGTACTGTTGACTCGGCGCGCGGTCGTGACGGGCCTTCGCGTCGTGTCCTCGCGGATGCGGGCCGGCACGGCGGGGTTCGGCGGGAGGGGTGGATGCGGGTCGGGATTCTGGGGCCGCTGCGGGTGGCCGGCGGCGAGGTCGGCGGGGCGCGGGTACGCGCGCTGCTGGTGCGGCTGGCGCTCGACCCCGGCCGGGTGGTGACCGCCGGCCGCCTGATCGACGACCTGTGGCCGGACGACCCGCCCGCGCATCCGATGGCGGCGCTGCAGTCGCTGGTGTCGAGGGCCCGCAGGGAGGCGCCGGGGCTGATCGGCTCGCATCCCGCCGGTTACCTGCTCGACGTGCCGCCGGGTGAGGTGGACGCGCGGGCGTTCGAGCGGCTGGTGCGGGAGGGCGACGTACGGGCGGCGCTGGCGTTGTGGCGTGGGCCGGCGCTGGCGGACGCGGCCGGGCTGCCGTTCGCGGCGGGACCGGCGGCGCGGCTCGAAGAGCTGCGGCTGACGGCGCTGGCCGCCCGCATCGCCTCCGACCTCGACACGAACGGTGGCAGCGGGCAGGCGGTCGAGCGGGAGGAGCGGGCGGCCGAGCTGGCGCTGGTGGCCGAGCTGGAGGGGCTGGTCGCGGCACATCCGCTGCGTGAGCCGTTCCACGCGCTGCTCATGCGGGCCCTGACCGCGCGCGGGCGGCGGGGCGAGGCGCTGGCGCTCTTCGAGCGGATCAGGGCGGCGCTCGCGGACGAGCTGGGCGCGGACCCCGGCCCCGAGCTGCGGCAGGCCCACCTGGAGGCGCTGCGGGAGCCGGCGGAGCGGCAGGCGCCGAGGAACAACCTGCCCGCGCGGCTCACCAGGTTCGTGGGCCGGGCGGACGACCTCCGGCGAGTCGGGGCGGCGCTGGCCGAGTCGAGACTGGTGACGCTCGTCGGGCCGGGCGGCGCGGGCAAGACGCGGCTGGCGGTGGAGGTGGCGGCCGGGCTGGCGGTGCGCGACGGGGTGTGGCTGGTGGAGCTGGCCCCGGCGGCGAGCGTACGGGCGGCGGTGGAGGACGTGCTCAAGGCCACCGGCCTGATGGAGGGGATGTTCGGGGCGCGGAGCCTGGGGGCGGCGCTGCGCGGCACCGCGCCCGTGATCGTGCTGGACAACTGCGAGCACGTGGTCGAGGAGGCCGCGCGGGTGGCGCGGGAGCTGCTGTCGGAGGTCGCGGGCCTGCGCGTGCTGGCCACCAGCAGGGAGCCGCTCGACATCCCCGGCGAGCGCCTGCACCAGGTGCTGCCGCTGCCCGAGGAGCCGGCCGCCGAGCTGTTCATGGACCGGGCCGCTGCCGCGAGGCCGGACCTGGTGGTGACGCGGGCGGAGGCGGAGCGGGTCTGCCGCGAGCTGGACGGCATCCCGCTGGCCATCGAGCTGGCCGCCGCGCGCCTGCGCACGATGCCGATGTCGGTGCTGGTCGAGCAGCTCGGCGACCGGCTGGCCTTCCGTGGCGGGCGCACCTCGGAGCCGCGCCACCGCACGTTGCGCGCGGTCATCGACTGGAGCTGGAACCTGCTGTCCGAGCGCGAGCGGGAGCTGCTGCGCGGCCTCACGGTGTTCTCGGGCGGCGCCACGTACGAGGCCGTCGCCCGCGTCTGCGGCGGCGACCCGGACCTGCTGTCCTCGCTGGTGGACAAGTCGCTCATCGCGGTCACCGGCGACCGCTACACGATGCTGGAGACCATCAGGCAGTACGCCGCCGCCGACCTGCCCGAGGTGCGCCGGGCCCACGCCCGCTACTACACGGAGCTGGCCGAGGCCGCCGAGCCGCACCTGCGCACCGGGGCGCAGCTCGCCTGGCTGGCGGTCCTGGACGCCGAGCGCGACAACCTGGACGCGGCGCTGCGCCACACCGACGACCCGCTCCGGCTCGTCCTGTCGCGCTTCTGGCCGTGGATCGTGCGCGGCCGGTGGCGGGAGGCGGCCGAGCAGGCGGCGGCGGTGCTGGCCAGGGTGGGCGAGATGGCACCGCCGGGGCGGGAGCTGGCGCATGGCCTGTGCGTGGCGCTCACCGGCGGCGGAATCAGCCCGGCGGTGCGCGCGTCCGACCATCCGGCGGCGCTCAACGCGTTCGTGCTGGGCAGCAGCATGGCGCCGCCGGGCGAGGCGGTGGAGCTGGCGGAGCGGGCGCTGGCTCGGCTGCGCGAGCATCCCGACCTGTGGACGCGGTCGGCGGCGCTGCTGGCGGCGGGGGTGACGCGGTTCGAGTACGGCGCGGTGGCGGGCGCGGAAGACCTGCTGGAGCCGGCGCTGGCCGGGTTCCGCGAGACCGGCGACCGGTGGGGGCAGTGGGCGGCGCTCTACTGGCTGTCGCTGGTCGCGGAGAACCGGGGCGACTTCGCCACCGCCGCCGCGCTCGGTGAGGAGCCCGAGCGGCTGGCGGCCGAGCTGTCCGGGCTGGAGACGCCGCTGGGGCCGATGACGTTCCTGCTGCGGCTCGGGCAGCTCAAGGGCCGGGCCGGCGATCACGCCGGGGCGGCGGAGGCGCTGGAGCGGGCGTGGGCGGCGGCCACCCGCGTGCAGGATCCGGACATGATGGCCCGGGTGCTGCACGCCAGGGCCGAGCTGGCGCGGCGCGGCGGCGACCCGGGCGAGGCGGCGCGGCTGCTGGAGCGGGCCATGGCGCTCGGGGTGGAGGCGACCGCGCAGTTCGGGGCGTTGCTGCGGGTGGAGCTGGCCAGGGTGAGCCGCGACCCGGCCGGGCCGCTGCGCCGGGCGCTGGAGCTGATGGCGGGCTGCTCCGACCGGACCGTGCGGGCGGCCGTGCTGGAGGGGGTGGCCGAGCACCTGGCGCCGCTGCCGGCGGCCGAGTTGCTGGGGGCGGCGCGGGCGCTGCGCGGGATCACCGAGTCCGCCGACCCCCACGTCAACGGGCTGATCGGCAGGTGCGCGCAGGCGCTCGGGGCCGAGGAGTGCCGGGCGGCGCTGGCCCGCGGCGCGACACTCCCCGACCCCGAGAAGCACGCGCTGGAATGCCTGTGACGGTGGCTCTTCGAGGCTTCAGGCGGTGGAACAGCTCGACCCGGGCTGATTCTTCCCCGCCGTGCAACCGCTCGGCGGAGCCCTCGACACCCCAGGTCGCGGCCACCACCTCACGGATCTCGGAGCTGAAAGGCGTGCAGGCGTAGATCACACCGCCAGGGTAGGCGCTTCCTGTTTGGCGGCGGATGCGCCAAGGTTAGGGCAACTTGCACCGTGAGGTAAGGAGAGCAGTGGCCAGTCCTGGCACCATCGACACTCGAGGCAGTGACTTCGCCCGACTAGCCCATCGTATTGCGGACGCCGGTCTTCTCGACCGGCGTCCCTTTTATTACGCCATCCGGATGACCGTCGCGGCCGTCGCGTACGGCGGCGGCTGGGCCCTGTTCGCCTGGGTCGGCGACTCCTGGTGGCAGCTCCTCGTCGCGGCCGTGCTGGCCGTGATCTTCACACAGTTCGGCTTCCTGGCCCACGACCTGGGGCACCGCCAGGTGTTCAGGACGCGCCGCCCCAGCGACGCGGCGGGCCTGATCCTCGGCAACCTCGCCATCGGCCTCGGCTGGGGCTGGTGGACGACCAAGCACAACAAGCACCACGCCAACCCCAACCACGAGGACCACGACCCCGACGTGTCACCGGCGGTGATCGTCTGGTCGGAGGACCAGGTGGCCCGCAGCACCGGCCTGCCCCGCTTCATCGCCAAGTACCAGGCGTTCTGGTTCTTCCCGCTGCTCACGCTGGAGGCGTGGCACCTGCACGTGGCCAGCGTCAAGGCGCTGTTCCAGCCGACGGCCAAGCGTCGGGGCCTGGAGCTGGGCGCCCTGCTCGTCCACTTCGTGCTGTACTTCGGCGCGGTCTTCACCGTGCTGCCGCCCGTCAAGGCGCTGCTGTTCCTGGTCGTGCACCAGGGCCTGTTCGGGGTCTACCTCGGCTGTACGTTCGCGCCGAACCACAAGGGCATGCCCGTGCTCACCAAGGAGGACAAGCTGGACTTCCTCCGCAAGCAGGTGCTGACCTCACGCAACGTGCGCGGCAACCTGTTCACCGACGTGGCGCTCGGCCAGCTCAACTACCAGATCGAGCACCACCTGTTCCCCAACATGCCGGCTCCGAACCTGCGCAAGGCGCAGCCGATCGTCGAGCGTTACTGCCAGGAGATCGGCGTCGATTATCTCCAGACCGGGCTCGTCGAGTCGTACGGGCAGGCGCTGAGACATCTGCACCAGGTCGGCGCCGCGCTGCGCTGACCCCCATCTCCGGGCGCCCGCTCAATGGGCGCCCTCCTCCTTCTGCTTCTCCATCAACCGGTCACGGCGGCGTTCGAGCTCGGCGATCAGTTCGAGCTGCTCGTCCGACTGGCTGATCATCGCCGAGATCTCGATCTGGTCGGTCGCGCCCATGGTGCGGATCTGGTCGCGCATGTCCTTGTTCTCGGCTCGCAACCGGGCCAGGTCCTCTTCGACCTGCCGGATCTCGTCCTCAATGCTCATGGAACGGCTCTACCCAGAAGCGCCGCCGCGATTACCCGGGCCTGTCCGCGAACGTAGGAGAATGTGGGGCATGCGCAGGCCCTCACCCAGCACGATCGTGTCCCTCGTGACCATCGCCGCCGTGCTGGCCGGTTGCCTGCTGGCCCTGCGCGGCCCCGGCCGGCCCAACGTGCTGGACGTCGTACTGCCCGCGATCGCCTGCGGCGCGCTGCTGGCGCGGCAGCGGTACCCGGTGGCGGCGCTGATCGTGATGACGGTGTCGGTGGCCGCCTACTACCCGTACGCGGGGCTCGACGGGCCCGTCATCGTGATGCTCTTCATCGCCTTCTACACGGCGGCCGACCGCGGGCATCTCACCGCGGCCATCGCCACGGGGGCGGCGGCGCTGCTCGCCATGGGCATCGGGGAGACGGGTGCGATCAGGCACGTCGACGACAGCATGTTCATGATGATCACCGGCTGGGTGGTGGCGTCCATCGCGTTCGGCGGGGTGACCCGCAACCGGCGGGCGTACCTGTCGGAGGCCCGGCAGCACGCGCTCGACGCCCTGCTCACCAAGGAGGAGGAGGCGCGCCGGCGGGCCAGCGAGGAGCGGCTGCGCATCGCCAGGGAGCTGCACGACGTGCTCGGGCACAACGTCTCCATGATCAACGTGCAGGCGTCGGCGGCGCTGCACGGCATCAGGAAGCGGCCGGAGGAGGCCGAGGCGGCGCTGCGTACGATCAAGGAGACCAGCAAGGAGACGCTGCGCGAGCTGCGGACCACACTGGGGGTGCTGCGCCAGGTGGACGAGGACGCGCCGGTCGCGCCGGCCGACAGCCTGGCGCGGGTGGACGCGCTGGTCGCGGCGTCGGGGCTGAAGGTGCGTACGGACCTGTCGGGGCCGCTCGACGCCCTGCCGACCGAGGTGGACCTGGCCGCCGCCCGCATCATCAGGGAGGCGCTGACGAACGTGTCCCGCCATTCGGGCACCGACCAGGCCACGCTCACGATCGCCCACAAGTCCGGAAATATCATCGTCACCGTGGAGGACGACGGGCCCGGCGCCACGTACGACGGGGGCAGCGGCTTCGGGATCCAGGGCATGCGCGAGCGCGCGACCGCGCTCGGCGGCACCCTGGAGGCCGGCCCGCGCCCCGAGGGCGGCTTCCGCGTCACCGCCCGCCTGCCACTCGACCAGCCGGCGACATGACCGGCCAGCCGCAGCCGATGAACGGGGCTTGATGATCCGCGTACTGCTCGCCGACGACCAGACCCTGGTCCGCGCCGGGTTCCGGTCCATCCTCAGCGACGAGGACGACATCGAGGTGGTCGCCGAGGCCGCCAACGGCGCGGAGGCGGTCGCCCGGGCCCGCGAGCACCGCCCCGACGTGGTGCTCATGGACATCCGCATGCCGGAGCTCGACGGCCTGGAGGCCACCCGCCGCATCGCGGGCGACCCGGCGCTGGACGGCGTCAAGGTGATCATCCTGACCACGTTCGACCTCGACGACTACGTCTACGGCGCGCTGCGGGCGGGCGCCGGCGGCTTCCTGGTCAAGGACACCGAGCCGGCCGAGCTGATCCACGCCGTCCGCGTCGTGGCCAGGGGCGACGCGCTGATCGCGCCGTCGATCACGCGGCGGCTGATCGCCGAGTTCGCCGGCCGGGTGAAGCGGCCGGAGCCCGGCCCCGAGCTGAACGCGCTCACCGAGCGGGAGCGCGAGGTCATGGCGCTCGTGGCGGGCGGCCTGTCCAACGACGAGATCGCGGCCCGCCTCGTGCTCAGCCCCGCCACGGCGAAGACGCACGTCAGCCGGATCATGACCAAGCTGCGCGTGCGGGACAGGGCGCAGCTCGTCGTCATCGCGTACGAGGCCGGCATGATCACCCCGGGCTGGCTTACTCCCTGAGTGGTACGCCGGAGGGCTTCGTGCTACCGGGGATGTAAGGCGGGTGCACGCGCCGGCATGACGCGGCGGGCGCAGCCGTACCGGGAGGGTCTGCGGTATGGACATCGTGGACCTCGCCCGCCTGCAGTTCGCGCTCACCGCGGGCGCGCACTTCCTGTTCGTGGCGCTGACGCTCGGGCTGGCGACCCTGGTCGCCGTCGTCCAGACCCGCGCCACCTTCAGCGGCGACCCCGTGCACCTGCGGATGACCCGGTTCTGGGGCCAGCTCTACATCATCAACTACGCGATGGGCATCGTCACCGGGCTCGTGATGGAGTTCCAGCTCGGGCTGTCGTGGAGCGGGCTGACGGAGTACGCGGGCGACGTGTTCGGCTCGGCGCTGGCCATCGAGACGCTGGTGGCGTTCTTCGTCGAGTCCACGTTCCTGGGCCTGTGGATCTTCGGCTGGGACAAGCTGAACCGGTGGGCGCACCTGGCGCTGATCTGGGGGGTGACGCTCACCGCGTACGCGTCGGCGTTCTGGATCATGGTGGCCAACGGCTTCCTGCAGCACCCGGTCGGGCACGTGCTGGAGAACGGGCGGCTGCGGCTGACCGACTTCGGCGCCATGGTGGCCAACCCGGCGGCGCAGGCCGCGTTCTGGCACGTGCTGGTCGGCGCCATGATCGTCGGCGGGTTCTTCATGGCGGGGGTGAGCGCGTACCACCTGCGCAGGCGCACCGCCGAGCAGGACGTGTTCCGCAAGTCGCTGCGGATCGGGCTGGGCCTGGCGCTGCCGGCCACGTTCGTGAACGCGGCGATCGGCGGGCTGTCGTTCCAGACCATGCAGCCCACGAAGGTCGCGGCGTGGGTGGGCACCCCCGAGCGGCTGGCCGCCGCGCAGGCGGAGATGGTGGCCAGGCTCGGGCCGGGCGACTACCTGCCGGACGCCGGCCTGGTGAAGACCGCCGGCATGGCGATGATCATGCTCTGGTTGCTGATGATGATGGTCGCGGGGGTGAGCTTCCTGCTCATGCTCTTCCGGCCCGCCGTGCGCGGGTTCCGGCTCTGGCACCGGGTGCTGACGCTGATGATCCCGGTGCCGTTCGTGACCATGCTGTGCGGCTGGGTGTTTCGCGAGATGGGCCGCCAGCCGTGGGTGGTGTACGGGCTGCTGCGCACCTCCGACGCCATGTCGCCGGTGACGTGGAGCCAGATGGTCTTCTCGCTGGCCGGGTTCGTCACGGTGTTCGCGGCCCTGATCGTCGTCAACTACTGGCTGCTGGCCCGGCAGGCCAGGCGCGGGCCCGGCGCGGTGGCGCTCGGCGACCGGCCGGTGGACGTGCCCGTTCCCGCTCCTACCTTCTGAGGGACGCTTGTCATGGAGATCTTCATTCTGGGCTTCTTCGCGATCGGGTATCTGGTGCTGGCCGGGGCCGACATCGGGGTCGGCATGGCGCTGCCGTACCTGGGGCGGTCGGCGGGCGAGCGGCGCGAGGTGATCGCCGCGATCGCGCCGTTCTTCCTCGGCAACGAGGTGTGGCTGGTCGCCACGGCCGGCGTGCTGGCCGGACTGTTCCCCCGGCTGGAGGGCGAGCTGCTGCACGGTAACCACACCGTGGTCGTGACGCTGCTGCTGGCCTGGGTCGTGCGTGACATGGGGCTGTGGCTGCGCGGGCGCGTCCCGGGGGCGCGCTGGCAGGCGTTCTGGGACGGCGCGATCGTGGCCGGGAGCTGGGGGCTGGCGCTGAGCTGGGGCGCGCTGCTGGCCCACGTGCTGCTCGGCATCGAGGGGCCGGTGGCGCTGCTGGCCGCGCTGGTGCCGGCCGCGTTGTTCGCCACGCACGGGCTGACGTTCGCGGCGCTGCGGCTGCGCGGCGGGCTGCGGGCGCGGGCGGCGGTGCTCGCGGGCGGGGCCGGCGAGGGCCGCACGTACGCGCTCACGTCGGCGGCGCTGGTGGTCGTGGCGGTGGTGGCCGGGCTCCGGCTGCCGCTGGAGCCCGGCACGTCGGGGCCGCTGCTGGTGCCGGTCGTCCTCACCCTGATCCCGTTCCTGGTGGCGGCGCAGGCGTGGGTGTGGTGGACGTTCCGGCACCGGGTGAGCGGGCCCTCCTACCTCTGATCAGAAGAGCGGCGCCCCGTCCCTGGTGAGCTTCCAGTTGGCGGCGGCGAAGCCGGCCGGGTCGATGGTGCCCTGGGCGGTGGCGTACTCGATGAGCGCCTGCCGGATCTCCACCTGCGCGTTGTAGAGCACGGGGGCGGTGGTGACGTGCGGGAAGCCGCCGCCGCCCGACTGCCGGTAGTTGTTGATCGCGACCACGAACTCCTTGTCCGCCGGGATCGGCGCGCCGTCGTAGGTCAGGTTCGCGATCCGCTGGCCGACCGGCTTGGCCACGTCGATGTCGTACGAGACGCCGGCGAGCTGGTCGTAGTTGTAGTCCGGCGTGTTGCCCGCGTTCGTCAGCTTGGCGACGTCCACCGGGTCGCCGGGGGCGAGCTGGTTGAAGTACTTGGCGGAGTACTCCAGGTAGTCCTTGATCTGGGCGCCGGTGAGCTTGACCGCCAGGAGCGTGTTGTCGTAGACGTACAGGCCGGCCACGTCCCTGACGCGGATGTCGCCGGCGGGGAAGACGGCGCTGCGGCTGAACGGCGCGGCGATCGACAGCACCGGCAGCGTGTTGTCCGGCAGCGCCTTCTTGACCGTCTCGATCTGCACGTGCTGGATGTAGTCGAGGATCGGCGTGTCCTTGTACGGCGACTCGGCCGCCGAGAGCTCCTGCGCCGACTTGGCGACGACCTTGTTGACGTAGCCGACCGTGGTGTCGTGCTGCGGCTTCAGCAGCGTCACGATCTTCGGGTCCTCGGGGACCGTGTTCGTGTTGAGCGTGGTGGACGACTTGCTCGTCACCACCCATCGGCCGCGCTGCTTGGTGAGCTGGAAGTCCAGCCGCGACAGGCGCTGGCCCCACTTGCCCGGCTCGGTGAGCAGCACCTGCTCGCCGGTGGCCTTGTTCGTCACGAACCGCTGGGCGACCTCGTTGTGCGCGTGCCCGAACAGCACCGCGTCGATGCCCGGCACCTGCTCGGCCACCATCGCCGAGGCGTTCTCCACCGGCAGGTCGCCCCCGTAGGAGGACATGCCGTTGTCGCCGGCGTGCGCGGTGACGACGACCACGTCCGCGCCGAGGCCCCGGATGACCGGCACCCACTTCTTCGCCGACTCGACGAGATCGGTGAAGCGCAGCTTGCCCTCGACGTTCGCCTTGTCCCAGATGGCCACGCCCGGGTTCGTCAGGCCGAGCACGCCCACCTTGATCGGCTGCTCGCCCTTGACCTTCATCGTCTTGATCACGAACGGCTTGTACGCGGGCAGCCCCGACCGGTCGCGGACCGCGTTCGCGGCCAGCACCGGGGCCTTCATCTGGTCGATCCAGGTGGCCAGCAGCGGCAGACCGTAGTTGAACTCGTGGTTGCCCAGCGTCACCGCGTCGTACCCGATGGCGTTCATGGCCTTGGCCATCGGGTGGGTCTCGCCCGTCTCGGTGATCGGCTCGACCTTGGCGTAGTAGTACGCCAGCGGGGTGCCCTGGATCGTGTCGCCCGAGTCGAACAGCAGCGTGTGGTCCGCCCCGCGCTCGGCCCTGATCCGGTTGACCAGCGAGGACACCTTGGCCAGGCCGACGTGGTTGCCCTGGCTGTCGGCGTAGGCGGCGTCCTTGAAGTAGTCCCAGTTGAGGGCGTTGCTGTGGAGGTCGGACGTGCCCATGACCGTGACCGTGACCGTTTTCGCCGGCGCGGCGGCCTGCGCGGGGAGTGCCGCCAGGGCCAGCACGCTGGTCGCGGCGGCCCCGGCGAGGGCGAGCTTCATGGTCTGCATGGTGCGGACAGTAACTTGGACAAATCACTCATTGGTCACGCGAGTGATGAAATCCCTGATCAATGCCGTGACTTCCTCCGGGCGCTCGTGCAGGACGACGTGGCCGCTGTCCAGCTCGGCGTACTCGCTGCCGGGGATGGCCGCGTGCAGCGCGCGGGCGTGCTCGACCGGGATCAGGTGGTCCTGGGTGTTGCCGATGACCAGCGTCGGAGCGGTGATCTTCGGCAGCAGGTCCCTGATGTCCACGCGCAGGTCCAGCTCGATCTGGCGCACGGTGCCGTGCGGCGGCTCGCCCGCCATCAGGGTCTTCGCGCCCACCGAGCTGACGAACCCCGGGCTGAACGCCACCAGCGGCCCGTACGCGGCGAAGCTCTCCGGGTCGGTGGCGGCCAGCCGCGCCCACGTGCGCAGGCCCAGCTCCAGCCGCGAGTCCGCCAGGTGCGTCCACCCGCCGATCAGCACCAGCCGCCTGACCAGCTCGGGCCGCTCGGTGGCGACCTTGGCCGCCACGGCGGCCCCCAGCGAGAACCCGACCAGGTCGGACGGCTCCTCGAACGCGGCGGCCACCTGCCCCGCCAGCAGGTCGAGCGTGAGGTCGCCGCCCGGGTCGAACGTCCCTCCGCTGCCCGCGTAGTCGGGGGTGATGACCGTGCGCAGGTCGGCCAGGCCGGGGACGAGGTGGGCGTAGTTGGTGACGGCGTCGCCGCCGGTGCCGTGCACCATGACCAGGCCGGGCCCGCTGCCCGCCCGGTGGTAGTGGACGGCGCCGCCGTCGTAGGTGACCGTGGGCATGTCTTTCTTGCTCCTCAGAGGTTTCCGCCGCCGGTGGCGTCGAGCGTGGTGCCGGTGACGAAGGCGGCGTCGGGCGAGACGGCGAAGGCGACGACGCCCGCGATCTCGTCCACGTGGCCGACGCGGTTGACCGCGTGCCTGCTCGCCGCGTACGCCTGCGCCTCCGGGTCGCCGCGCAGCCAGCCGGCGTTGGTGTCGGTGTCGATGATGCCGGGCGCGACGTCGTTGACCGTGATGCCGCGCGGGCCCAGCTCCTTGGCCAGGGCCAGCGTGAACGTGCGCACCGCGCCCTTGCTCATCGCGTACGCGATGCCTTCGGGGAAGGCGATGCGGGTCGCGCCCGAGGTGATGTTGACGATCCTGCCGCCGTCGGGGATCAGCGGCAGCACCTGCTGGGTGAGGAAGAACAGGCCCTCGACGTTGACCGCGAAGACCCGGGCCCAGCCGTCCCGGGTGACCTGCGCGATGGGCTGGGGCAGGCCGACCCCGGCGTTGTTGACCAGCACGTCGAGCACGTCCGTCTCGGCCCTGACCCGCTGCGCGAGCGCGGTGACCTCCTCGGGCACGCCGAGGTCGGCGCGCACCGCGACCGCGTTCGGGCCGATCAGGTCCACGACCTCCTGGGCGGCGGCGGCATCCCTGGCGTAGTTCACGATCACGCGGAACCCGTCCTTGGCCAGGCGTAGCGCGATCGCGCGGCCGATTCCCCTGCTCGCACCCGTGACGAGGGCAGTCTTCATCGCTGGCAACCTTTCTTTAGTGATCGCTATAGAAACCATAACATAGCGATCGATATAGAATGAGCGCATGGCCAGGCAACGGGAGTTCGACAGGGAGACGGCGCTGGAGAGCGCGCTGCTCACGTTCTGGCGGCACGGCTACGAGGCCACCTCGGTCGCGGAGCTGACCGCCGCGATGGGCATCAGACCACCCAGCCTGTACGCCGCCTTCGGTGACAAGCGGCGGCTGTTCGAGGAGGCCGTCCGGCGCTACCAGCAGACCTACGGCGCCTTCACCACCCGCGCGCTGGCCGAGGAGCCCACCGGGCGCGGCGCGATCGAGCGGGTGCTGCGCGAGGCGGCGGCCGAGTACGCCAGCGCCGAGCATCCGCGCGGCTGCCTGGTCATCACCGCGGCGGTGAACTGCGGGCCCGAGTCGGCCGAGGTGGAGGCGCTGCTGCGCGGGTTCAGGCAGGAGGCCAAGGCGGCGATCAAGCGGCGCATCGACGACGACGTGGCGGCCGGGCGGCTGCCCGCCGCGACGGACACGGCGGGGCTGGCCACCTTCTACGCCGCGACGATCCAGGGCATGTCGACGCAGTCCCGCGACGGCGCCTCCTACGAGGACCTGCTCGCCGTCGCCACCCTCGCCATGACCGCCTGGCCGGCCGTCGACGGGTCTGCTACAACGACTTGACCGAGGCGTCCTCCGGCGGGATCTCCGGGCGGGAGGCGCGCAGCCAGCGGCAGCCGTGCGGGTCCATCGGCAGCCGCACCACGCCCTGGTCCGAGACCTCCAGCGTCCCGTCCACCAGCAGGTCCGTGAGCTGGAAGCGCTCCAGCCCGTCCAGGCGCAGCTCCACGTCCTGGGCCGTGTCGCACAGGTTGTGCGCAACCACCACCGTGGCGCCGTCGGCGTCGCAGCGGTGCGCGAGCACGGCCGGATGCCCGGTCTCCAGCACGGTGTACTCGCCCCACGCCAGCTCGGGGCACTCCCGGTAACGCTCGATGAGGAGCTGGAACCAGCGCAGCAGCGAGCCGGTGTCCCGCTTCTGGTCGGCCACGTTCACCCGGTCGGGCGCGAAGGAGCCCTCGGGGATGTCCCGGACCGGCGGGGCCTGGCTGAAGCCGCCGTCCTCGGACCACTGCATCGGGATGCGGACCGCCATGCGGCCCTCCTCCTCCAGGTTCTCGCCCATCCCGATCTCCTCGCCGTAGAAGATCACGGGCGTGCCGGGCAGCGAGAACATCAGGCTGTAGGCCATCTTGATCCGCCGCAGGTCGCCGCCGAGCATCGTCGGCAGCCGGCGGCGCAGCCCGCGCCCGAAGATCTGCATCTCCTTCTTCGGCCCGAACGCGCGGAAGACCTCCTCCCGCTCCTCCTCGGTCAGCTTGTCGAGGGTCAGCTCGTCGTGGTTGCGCAGGAACATCGCCCACTGGCAGTCCTTGGGCGGCTTGGGACGCTCGCGCAGGGCGTTGGCCAGCGGGGTGGCGTCGTTGCGGGCCAGCGACAGCCACGCGTTCTGCATGCCGATGAAGTCGAAGCACATGGTGATCTGGTCGCCCAGCCCGTCACCGAAGTAGGCGATTAAGTCCTTGTACGGCACGTTCACCTCGCCGAGCAGGATCGAGCCGCCCTTGCGCCGCGTCATGAACGCCCGCAGGTCCGCCAGGAACTCGTGCGGGTTGGCCAGCCGCGGGTTGACGTTCTCGATGAGGAACGGCACCGCGTCCACCCGGAAGCCCGACAGCCCGAGCTCCATCCAGAACCCGAGTATGCGGGTGATCTCGTCCCTGACCTCGGGGTTGCCCACGTTCAGGTCCGGCTGGTGCCGGTAGAAGCTGTGCAGGTAGTACTGGCCGGAGCCCTCGTCGTACTCCCAGACGCTGCTCTCCTTGTCGGGGAAGACGATCTGCTCGGGGTTGTCGGGCTCGGGCTTGTCCGACCAGACGTACCAGTCGCGGCGGGGCGAGTCGCGGCTCGACCGGGCCTCCTTGAACCACGGGTGCTGGTCGGAGGTGTGGTTGACGACGAGGTCGGCGATCACCCGCAGGCCCCGGTCGTGGGCGGTCCGCATGAACTCCACGAAGTCGCCCAGCGTCCCCAAGCGGGGGTCGATGGAGTAGAAGTCGGTGATGTCGTAACCGTCGTCCTTGTTGGGAGTCGGGAAGAACGGCATGAGCCACAAGCACGTCACGCCGAGCCCCGCGAGGTAGTCGATCTGCTGCGTCAGGCCGCGGAAGTCGCCCACGCCGTCGCCGTTGCCGTCCTTGAACGTCTCCACGTCCAGGCAGTACACGACGGCGTTCTTCCACCAGACGTCGGAGGTGTACGTCATGCGCATCCGCTCCCGCTACCCCACGGGACGCCTCTCATGACACCCCACGGGCCCCTACCGGGCCGCCAGCACCGCCTGCCTGGCCCGCAGCGCGATCTCCAGCTCGAACCGGATGTCGGGGTCGGCGAGCTGGTCGCCGTACAGCTCCTCGAGCTGCCGCAGCCGGTAGCGCACGGTCTGCGGGTGCACGTGCAGCTTCGCGGCCACCTCGCCGGCGCCGCGCCCGTGCCGCAGCCACGCCAGCAGCGTCTCGGCGAGCCGGTCCTGCTGGGTGGGCCGCAGGTGGGCCAGGGGCGCGAGCCGCACCTCGGCCAGCGCGCTGACCAGCTCCTCGTCCTTGAACACCACGAGCGTGGCCAGGTGGTCGGCGCACCGCAGCAGCCCACGGGGCAGCACGCCGCGCCGCGACAGGCCGAGCGCCTCCCCCGCCCACCGCAGCGACGTGGCCGCCGCGGCCAGCGGCACCGCCGGGCCGATGGCGGCGCGGTGGCCGCGCAGCGCGTGCTCCAGGAGCTGCGCCCGGCCGGGGCCCGCCGGGTCGGGCACGAGCAGGCACGGCAGCGGCCGGGACGGGCCGGTGAGCACGTCGGGCGGCAGCGGGGGCAGCCGGCAGGTGCCGTACTGGTCGTCGAGCGCCACGCAGGCCACCGTCCTCGGCAGCCGCCAGGCGGCGGCCTTGGCCAGGTCGGCGATGGCGTCGGGGCTGGCGGGCGGCTGGCTGAGCAGCAGGTCGAGCAGGCGGGCGCGGCGGCGCTCCATCTCGCCCGCGGCGTGCGCCCTGGCCTCGTCGAAGCCCTCGGCGGCGGCGTCGGCGAGCTGGTCGAGGTAGACGAAGATGGCCTCGCCCAGGTCGTACAAGGACTGGGGGGACAGGCCGAGCGGGCCGGCCAGCTCGGTCAGCCGCCGCCAGCCGACCCGGGCGCCGAGCCGCATCGCCGCCTGCAGCGGCTCGAGGTTGCGGCCCTCGGCCGCCTCCCCCTTGCCGATCATCCGGAACGGCTCCGGGTCCCACGGGGCGTCGGGGCGCTCGATGCGGTCGAGGAAGCCCTCGATGGCCTGCTCGACCGCCATGCGCACGACCTTGATGTAGATCTCGTCCGATGGCCGGGCGTACTCGGGGATGCGGGCCTGGATCTCCTCGATCACCTCTTCGGAGACCGGGCCGATGCCCGACCTGAGCGTTTTCACGATGTCCGCGGGTGTACGGCTTTCGCTGATGTCACTCTTGATCGCCATCGTCCCTCCTGCCGCCATTGTGACCCAGGCAACAGAAGAATGCGCAGCAAACGCTTGTTTCTTATCACTTCTGGAGGAACGCGCTGAACTCTTCCAGGTCGATCAGGCCGTCGCCGTCCTTGTCCAGCTTCTGCACGCCCTGCTGGGCGGCCTCCAGCGACACGGGCTGGCCGAGCACGTCCATCAGCCGGACCAGCTCGACGGCGGAGATGCGGCCGTCCTTGTCGGCGTCGATCAGGTCGAAGGTGGTCGCGTAGTCGTTCATGGGGGGCACCTCTCTACGAGTCCGAACTCGGGTCAGACCTTAGTGGTCACCTGTCGCAGCGCGTCGATGAATGCGAGGACTTGCGGGCTCGCGTCCCCTTCGCGCCAGGCAATGGCCAGTTCCCCGGGAGGCAGCCCTGTAACGGGCCGGTACGTCATGCCCGGCCGCTTGTAGAGGGCCGCGTTCCCCTCGGCCACCAGCACCACGCCGAGCCCGCTGATCACCGCCTCGAACACCTCCTCGGGCGTGTTCGCCGTCACCCCGACCACCGGCTCGTCGTCGCGCGCGTCCAGCCCGAGCCAGAAGTCCCGCAGCGGCCCCGCCGCCTGCGGCAGCGCGATGAACGGCTCCCGCCGCAGCGCCTCGAACGGGATCTCCGCCAGCTCCGCCAGCGGGTGATCGGCGGGCATGGCGACCCCGCGCCGCTCCGTGGCCAGCACGTACGTCCGCAGCCCCGCCGGCACCGGCAGCCAGATGAACGCCACGTCCGACGAGCCGTCGGCCAGCCCGCCGCTGGGATCGTCCCAGCCGACCAGCCGTAGCGACACCTCCCACCCCGGCATCGCCTCGCGGAAGCGGCGCAGCGCCTCCTGCTGCAACCCCCGGCCCACGGCCGTCTGCAGGCCGATCACCAGCGTGCCCGTGGGCGCCGCCGCGCGCGCCTGCTCCACGCCGGCGTTCCAGCGTTCGAGCAGGTCGCGGGCGACCGGCAGCAGCGCCTCGCCCTGCCGGGTGAGCACCACCCCGCTGGGCACCCGCTCGAACAGCTTGAACCCGAGCAGCCCCTCCAGCACCCTGAGCTGCTTGGACAGCGCCGGCTGGGAGACGAACAGCCGCTCGGCCGCCCGCGTCACGTTCAGGTCTTCGGCAACCGCCACGAAATACCGCAACTCCCGCAAATGCACATCCATAGCCACTGGTTATAGCAGGAGGTCTTGGACGCCGGGCGGTCCCTGGCGGCAGGATCGGAGCCATGAAGACAAGGACTCTCGGCGGTTTGCAGGTTCCCGCGATCGGATTCGGCGCCATGGTGCTCTCGCCCGGCGTGTACGGCGAGGTGGACGACACCCGCGCCGAGACCGCGCTCAAGGCGGCACTCGACGCCGGCGGCACCCACGTGGACACCAGCGACGCCTACGGCGTGGACGGCCACAACGAGCGCCTGGTCGGCCGCGCGATCAAGGGCCGCAGGGACGAGGTGGTCGTCGCCACCAAGTTCGGCCTGGCCATCCCCGAGGGGGAGCCGAGCCGCGCCCAGCCGGTCGGGTTCGCCTTCCGCGAGCTGCGCGTCAACGCCGATCCCCGCCTGGTGCGCGGCTACGCCGAACGCAGCCTGCGCAACCTGGACACCGACGTGATCGACCTCTACTACCTTCATTACCCCGACCCCGGCGTGCCCATCGAGGAGACCGTCGGCGCGATGGCCGAGCTGGTGCGCGACGGCCTGATCAAGCACATCGGCCTGTCGAACGTGACGGCCGCCCAGCTCAGGGCCGCGCACGCGGTGCACCCCGTGACGGCCGTGCAGAACGAGTGGTCGATGTGGCGGCCCGTGGACCCCGGCCTGCTCGCCGCCGCCCGCGAGCTCGGCGTCGGCATCGTGGCGTGGAGCCCCCTCGGCACCGGCTTCCTCACCGGCACCGTGCAGGCACTCGGCGAAGGCGACTTCCGCCACAACGCGCCCCGCTTCTCCGCCGAGAACCTGGCCGGCAACAACGACCGCTACGCCCCCATCAGGACGCTCGCCGCCCACCTCGGCATCACCCCGGCCCAGCTCGCCCTGGCCTGGCTGCTGCACCAGGACGAGCACGTCGTCACCATCCCCGGCAGCCGCACCCCCGCCCACATCGAGGAGAACCTGGCCGCCGCCGACCTCACCCTCCACCCCGACACGCTGGCCAGGCTCGACGAGGCGCTCGCCAAGTTCGAGGTCAGCGGCGGGACGCTGCTCTAGATGCGGCCTCTGACCAGGCCGGCGAGCCAGACCGTGGCGATGGCCGCGTACATGGCGAGCAGGGCCACGCCCGGGTTCGAGAGCAGTGCGGCGACGGCGACGGCGGCGCCCAGCAGGGCCGCCCAGCCGTACAGGACGGCCCGGCGGCGGGGCGCGCCGGTGTGCGCGGCCTCCTGCACGGGGGTGACCATGGCCGCCACGGCCGCCCCCGCTGTCCCGAGCACGTCCTGGCCGAGCGCGCTGCCCGCGCCGAGCAGCGCCGCGCCCGCCGCCACCAGGCCCAGGCAGAGCGCCGCCACCCGCGCCTCCACGCCCTCGAACAACAACCGGGTCGTCCCGCCCCGGGTCAGGCGCAGCGTGGTCCACGCCTCGGCCACCCAGCCCACCCAGTGCAGCAGCGCCAGCACGATGAAGACCAGGATCACCGGCGGGACCGCGGGCAGCAGGAATACCAGCCGCCACCCCTGCGGGAACCTGCCGCGCAGCCGCGACAGCCGCCGGTAGACCGGGTTGCGCTGCTTCAGCGCCGCCACCAGCAGGTCCCTGGCCGGGCCGAAGCCCGGATCGAGGCGGAGCACCTCGCGGAACTCCTCCGCCGCCCGCCCCGGCTCCCCGAACCGCAGCGCCGCCCGGCCGCTCACGAAGTGCGCCGTGGGGCTCTCCGGGTCGATCCGCAGGGCGTGCGCGGCGGCGGCACCCGCCTGGCGGGCGTCGCCGAGGTTGGTGTACGCCAGCGACACCAGGCTGACCAGGTCGGCGTCCTCCGGCTCGAAGCTCAGGCCGCGCAGCGCCGCGTCCGCCACCGCCTGCCACTCGCCCTTCAGCAGGTGCGCGCGGGCCAGGACCTCCCAGGCGGGGGCGTACTCGGGGGCGAGGTCCAGGGCCGTGCGGACGGCGGCGATCGCGTCGTCCGGGCGGCCGGCCCGGTTGTGGACCTGGGCGGCGGCGTAATGGGGGAACCACTGGTCGGGGGCGAGGCGTACCGACTCCCTGGCCTCCGCGACGGCCTCGTCCACCTGGCGCTGCTCGATCAGCGCCAGCGACAGCAGGGCGTGGCCGGTGACGTGCTGCGGCTCCCGCGCGAGCAGGCCGCGCAGCTCCCGCTCGGCGTCGGCGGGCCGCCGCAGCCGCAGCAGCGTCCGCGCCCGCTCGACCGGATCGGCGGCCGTCACCACGGCCCGCGCACCCGCCTCATCCGGGACGCTTCCGCTACCACTTCATCTTCACCCAGGGCATCAGCTCGTCCCAGGCGCCGGAGTCGTTGGCGTGCATGACGTAGTTGCGGGCGGTGCCCATCCACTCCCGCACCGCCGTGGGCCGCACGCTCTTCGCGGCGGCCAGCAGGTCCTGCGTGGTCAGCGGGATCGGCCGGCCGGCGCTGATCGACTGCTGCAGCTTGGCCTCCACCGCCCGGTCCACCACGCCCTTCAGGTCCGCGCCCACGAAGAGCTCGGTGGCCTGCGCCACGGCGTCGTAGTCCATCTCGGCCAGCGGCTTGTCGCGGCACAGGATGCGCAGGATGGCCGCGCGCGCCTGCTGGTCGGGTGGCGGCACGAACACCGGCTGGTCCAGCCGTCCGGGCCGGCGGAAGGCAACGTCCACGTACCAGGGGGCGTTCGTGGCGGCCAGCACCAGCACGCCCTCGTTGGCGTTCTGGTCCACGCCGTCCAGCTCCGACAGGAACTGGTTGACGAGCTGCCGCCCGTGCGCGCTGCGCATGTCGGAGCGGCGGCCCGCCAGCGCGTCCACCTCGTCGAAGAACAGCACGCACGGGCGGTTGCGGCGGGCCAGGTCGAACGTGGCGCGCAGGTTGCGCTCGCTGTTGCCGACGTACATGTCGAGGATGTCGGCCAGGCCCACGTTGACGAACGCCGCCCCCAGCTCCCCTGCGGCGGCCCTGGCCAGGTGGGTCTTGCCCGCGCCCGGCGGCCCGTACAGCAGCACGCCGCCGCCGGCGCGCTTGCCGAACGCGGCGAACATCTCCGGCTGCTGCGTCGGCAGCAGCAGCTTGATCCGCAACGCCTCCTTGACCGTCTCCATGCCCGCCACGTCGGCGAAGGAGACCCCGGACCGCTCCACCTCCGCCGTGCTCGCGTCGCCGGGCTGGGGGACGGACGGCAGGAACGGCGACTCGGCCGGCTCGCTCGCCATCGGCGCCGGCGGCCGGGCGGCGGGGGTGGACGAGCCGGTGATGCGCGCCTCCAGCTCCTTGTCCGCCACCGACGCGTCGCGGGAGGTGGCCTCGTAGTAGCGGTAGGCGGCCTTGGCCGGGTCACCCTCGCCCAGCAGCGCCCGGGCCGCCAGCACGCCCACCGCCGGCGGGTAGCCCGGCGTCGCCAGCAGCGGCTCCAGCGCCGCCATCGCCGCGCCGAACGCGCTCTGCCGGATGAACGCGTCCGCCAGCCCGCCGATCAGCTCGGGATCCTGCGGGGCGAGCGCGAGCGCGGCGCGGAACTCGGCCTCGGCGTCCGCCAGGTACCCCTTGGCGAGGAGCTGCCCGGCGAGGTGCCGCCGCAGGGGGAGGTTGTCCGGGGAGAGACGCGCCGCCTCGCGGAGCGCCTGAAGGCCGGCATCGTCGGGCACGTGCCGTTCCCTTCTGTCGCAGTTTCGGTCATCTCGGACTACGCAAGATACCGAAATCTCGCCTACCTGGGGTTATTCACGCCCTGATAGGGGTGGTCTGCGCGGAAGCGATCCTCCAGGCGCCGTCCTCCTCCCGCACCGCCACGTACGTCAGCCAGCCGGACTCGGCCGGGAGCGCCGCGCGCGGGTCCCGCCGCACCTCCGGGTCACGGCCGTCGAACACCCGCTTCATCGACGTCACGATCGCCACGTCCGGCCGGACGAACCGGATGTCCGCCACCTCCGTCCTGGTGATCACGTCCGCCAGTGGTGACTCCAGCGCCGCCTTCATCACCTTGGTCAGCGCCTCCTTGCCCGCCACCCGCCGTCCGGCGATGTTGACGATGGCGGTGTCGGCGGTGTGCAGGGCGATGAACGGCTCCACGTCGTTCTGGTGTTTCTCGGCCTCCGCGACCAGGCTCCTGATCGCGGCGATGTCCGTGCTGCCTGCCATGACGACCTCATCTCTCTTTTCGGAGCGCTTCGCTCCGATAAGAGCATGCTATTAACGGAGCGCTCCGCTCCGCAAGAGGGCCGGCAGCATGTGGATCAGCGGAACAGGCGCAGGCGATCCTCGCCGATCCGCTCGCGCAGCTCGTGGTCCTCCACACCCAGCCCCTCCTCCGGGGCCAGCGCGAGCACGCCCACCTTCCCCACGTGCTGGTTGAGCTGCACGGCACGGGCCGCGTCCGCCGCCTCCACCAGCGGGTAGACGGTCGAGAGCGTCGGATGGATCAGGCCCAGCGAGATGAGCCGGTTGATCTCGTGGCACTCCTGGTAGTTCGCGCCGTGGGAGCCGATGATCCGCTTCAGCTTCATCCACAGGTGCCGGTTGTCGTACTCGTGCGCGTACCCGCTGGACGAGCCGCACGTCACCACCGAGCCGCCGCGCCTGGCCACGTACACGGAGGCCCCGAACGTCTCCCTGCCCGTGTGCTCGAACACGATGGCCGGGTCCTCCCCCACCTGCCGCCTGACCTCCGCGCCCAGCCGCCGCCACGCCTTCTCGTCGCTCAGGTCGTCGAACTGCGCCCGGTCCACCACGTGCCGGCAGCCCATCCTGCGCAGCAGCTCCGCCTTCGCCGGCGAGCTGACCACGCCCACCGGGATGCCGCCGCCGCGCAGCACGAGCTGCACGCCGTAGCCGCCGAGGCCGCCCGTCGCCCCCCACAGCAGCACCACGTCGCCCTGCTTCATCCGCGCGCCGCGCTCGCCGACCAGCATCCGGTACGCCGTCGAGGCGCACAACATGTTGCAGGCCGCCTCCTCCCACGTCAGATGCCGGGGCTTGGCGAGCAGCTGCGTGGCCTTGACCACGGCGAAGTCCGCCAGGCCGCCGAAGTTCGTCTCGAAGCCCCACGCCCGCAGGTCGGCGGCCAGCATCCCGTCGTGCTGCACGACCGGGTCCTCGCCGTCCACGTACGCCGGGCTCGTCACCACCCGGTCGCCCACCCGCCAGCGGCGCACCGCCCGGCCCGTCCTGACGATCACGCCCGCCGCGTCCGAGCCGAGCACGTGCGTCGGCAGGTCGTGCCGCGGGTCCGTCCGCCCGAACCGCTCCAGGAACGCGAACGTCGGGATCGGCTCGAACATCGCCGACCAGACCGTGTTGAAGTTGATCGCGCTGGCCATCACCGCGACCAGCACCTCGTCCTCGGCCAGCTCCGGCATCGGCACCTCGCCGACGTGCAACGTCCGGCGCACGTCCTTGTCCGGCTCGTCCGGGTCGAACGTGCCCACCTCGTCCTTGCGCAGGTGGGCGGCCCGGTAGGTGGTCGGCACGTCCAGGCGCGCCAGCTCGGCGGGCTCCGCGCCTGCCACCACTGCCTGTGCCAGCGTCATAGCAGTCCTCCCAGGTGCTCGGCGATCATCTCGACGTGTGGGGGGTCGAGCAGGTCCAGATGGTGCGAACCGGGGATCTCGACGATCTCCAGCCGCGGGCAGTACGGCCCGAAACCCCTGGCCGGGTCGTCCTCATGGGCGTAACGGGAGTCCCGCACCGTCCAGGGGGTGGGCTCGGTGGAGCGGTAGAGCACGACCCGGCCGTGGTACGGGCTGCCGGGGCGGTACCGTTCGATGGCCCTGGTGTCCTCGTGCGAGGTCAGCTGGTGCCGCAGCACCGCGCCCGGCAGCGCCTCCAGGGCTCCCGACCCCGCCATCCGCGCCCTCACCAGGGCCGCGCGCTGCTCCTCCGTCAGGTCCCGCAGCTCGGCCGGGTCGAGCCGCACGTCCACGCCGTACGTCCGGCGCAGGTGAGCCGCGAAGTCCGCGTACCGGCGGGCCTCGATCTCCCGCCGCTCCTCCTCAGGCACCTGGTCCGGCAGGCCCGAGTCGATCATCGCCACCAGCTCGACGTCCGCCTCGCCCAGGCGCCGCGCGATCTCGAACGCCAGGATCCCCCCGAACGACCACCCACCCAGCCGGTACGGCCCCAGCCCCGCCTCCTTGATCACCTCGGCGTAACGCTCGGCCCGCTCGGGGACACCCAGGGCACCGTCCAGCCGCTCCAGGCCCCGGACGGGCGTGGCGGGGAGGCGGTCGGCGAGCAACGCGTAGACACCGGTGGTGCCGCCGGCGGGGTGCGCGAGATAGAGCGGCCTGCCGGCGGCACCGGCATTGAGCCGCCGGACGACCCCGCGTTCGGCCTCCGCCTCCTCCAACCCCCGCACCAGCTCGGCCAGCTCTGCCACCCTCACGACCCGTCGGTGGGCTTCGCTGATCCCGGTCGCAACGCCAGGATCCGCCGCGCCGAGCTGGACCGGCTTGCCCAGCTCGCGGCTCAGCACGGCGCATGCCTCGGGCAGGACGTCCGGCGGGACGGGGTCCGTGACGGACGGCTCACGGCCGAGCAGCCCGGCCAGCACCCGCACCACCTGCCGCTCCGCCGCATCCCTCGCCGCGACGGCAGGCGCTCCGGCCGCCGAGCCCAGCACCGCCGCGACGGCAGGCATGTCGGCCGCCAGCCCCAGCCCGGCCGCCACGGTGGGCACGTCAGCCAGCCCGGCGGCGGCGGGCACGTCGGCCGTCAAGCCCAGCTCGGCCGCGACCGTTCCCGCGAGGACGCTCACCGTGCCGCCCGTGAGCATCAGGGTGGTGGGCACCGCGACGCCGAAGTCGTGCTCGATCGTGCCGCGCAGCCGGGTCGCGGCCAGCGAGTCCAGCCCCAGGTCCGTCAGCGCCGCACCCTCGTCCAGCCCGTCCGCGCCGATCCCGAGCACGACCGCCACCCGCTCCTTGACCCGCACGAGCACGTCCTCGGGGGTGAGCGCGGCAGGATCCAGCGGGCCGCCAGGCTCCGGCCCGGCGACGGTCCCGCCCCGCACGCCCGCAGTCCCGCCGAAGCGGCCCGCAGGCCCGGACGCGCCCTCCGCGAGACCGGTTGAGCCGCCCGTCGGGCTGGTTGGTTCGGTGGTCACGGCGGTGAAATACGGGATGTGGGCGATGGCCGGAAATATCGTGACCGCTTCCCGCACGTCCACCTTGATCACACCGGCCGACATCCCGCCCCGGATCAGCACCTCCAGGGCCTCAAGCCCTTCCTCCGCCGTCAGCGGCGCCACCGCGGGCAGGGCGGCCGCGGCGGACGTGCCGGCCCACGGCCCCCACGCGATGGCGATTCCCGGCAGCCCTTCGGCGCGGCGCAGCTCGCACAGCCCGTCGAGCCAGGCGTTCGCCGCCGCGTAGGCCGCCTGCCCGGGGGAGCCGAGCAGGCCGGCCGCCGACGAGAACGCCACCCACCAGTCCAGGTCCAGCGCCTTGGTGGCCTCGTGCAGGCGCAGGCCGCCGTCCACCTTGGCCGCCCACACCCGCTCCAGGCTCCCCGCGTCCAGGTCGGCGGCCAGGCGGTCGTCCAGCACGCCGGCCGCGTGGATCACGCCGCGCAGCCGCATCCCTCCCGCCGTGGCCGCCGCCACCAGCCGCTCGGCCGTCCCGGGCTGGGCCAGGTCGCCCGTCACCACCTCGGTGATCCCTTTGGCGGGCGCCGGTGTCCGGCCGTTCAGCACGACCCGGCTGGCACCGCGCTCGGCCAGCCAGCGGGCGGCGAGCCGGCCGAGCCGGCCGGTCCCGCCGGTGACGATGTACGCTCCCGGCCCGGCCACCGGGTCCTGGCGGGCGGGCGGGACGGCGGCCGGGCGCAGGCGAGCCGCGTGACGCATCCCGTCCCGCCAGGCCACCTCGTCGTCTCCCGGGTCAGCGGTCAGTTCGGTGGCCAGGTCGGCGAGGTCGTCGAAGTCCACGAGCATGGCGTGGAGCTCCGGCCGTTCGAGGGCGAGCACCCGCACCAGGCCGCGCAGTGCCGCAGGACCGGGGTCGGGCCGGTCGCCCTCCAGGACGGCCTGGGCCCGCTCGGTGCCGATCGTGACGCGGCAGCCGCGGGCGGCCAGGGCGGCGACGTTCAGGATCACCCGCCGTGCCCCGGCCGGGTCGAGCCCGCGCGGGGGCAGGACGAGCACGGACGACGCCGGGCCGAGGCCGCCGGGGAGCGGCGCGGGGCCGGGGGAGGTGGCGGGCAGCACGAGGAGGGTGGCGGCGGGGCCGAGGAGGGCATGGAGGCGGGCCGCCCGCGCATCCCCCTCATCGGCCAGGATGAGCCACGCGCGGGACGGGCCCGCCTCCCGTGGTGGCTCGGGGACCCAGTCGCGTACGACCAGTCTGCCGTCCGGACCGGCCGGGCGCGACGGCGGCACCGGCCCGGCCCAGTGGCGGACGTGACGCCAGGGCGGATGCGGCACGTCCACGACGCGTCCCGAGGTGCGCGGGGCGACGCGGGTGGCGGCGGTGGCGAGCTGCGTGGACAGGTCGCCGGTCGTGAGGGTCGCGGCGGGCGGCAGGGTGTCGCGCAGCGCGCCGGTCAGCACGGGGTGCGGGCTCAGCTCGGTGAACAGCGTGTAGCCGTCCTCGGTGGCGGCGCGCACGGCCTGCATGAGCCGTACGGGACGCCGCACTCCCGCCGCCCAGTAGGCCGCCTCGAACACCGGCGCCTCGCGGGGGTCCTCGAAGATCACCGAGTAGTACGGCACCACGGGCTTGCCCCCGGCGACCCCGGCCAGCTCCTCCCTGAGCACCGGCAGCAGCGGCTTGACCTGCGGCGAGTGCCCGGCGCCCTCGGCGGTGAGCGTCCGGGCGAACAGCCCGCGCTCCGCCACCGACGCGGCGAACGCCGCCACCCGCTCCGGCTCTCCCGTCACCACGCACTGCCCGGGCGCCGCGTACACGGCCACGTGCAGGTCGGCAGGCACCTCGTGGGCGTCCACGGCCACCACGGCCATCGCCCCGCCGCCGCCGAGCCCGCCGAGGAGCCGGGCGCGCGTGCAGATGACCTTGACGGCGTCCGGCAGCGACAGCCCGCCCGCCACCACGGCGGCGGCCACCTCCCCCATCGAGTGCCCGATCACGGCGGCCGGCTCGAACCCGTAGGCCCGCCACGTCCGCGCCAGCGCGAGCTGGGCGGCGAAGAGGATCGGCTGGATCGTGGCGACGCCTGAGGGGAGCGGGTCGTGCACGTCGATCCCGGCCTCGGCGGCGAGCAGCGGGGCGAGGGTGTCGATGGTGTGGCGGTACGCGGGCTCGACGTCGTAGAGGCCCAGGTCGGGCGGCTGGGGCCGGTAGCCGCCGAACACCCAGACGGGCCCGGCATCCGTCCCCTGTGCGGCCGGTGGGACCTGGAGGCGGTGGAGCCGGTCGGCCAGCTCGGCGGGGTCGGCGGCCACCACGGCGGCGGCCGCCCTGCCGCGTCCGGCGCGCCGGGCGAGCGTGTGGGCGACGTCCCGCAGGTCCGGCTCGGGGCGCCAGGCGGCCAGCACGCGGGCGTGGTCGCGGACCCTGGCCTCGGTCGTGTCGGTGATCAGGAAGACGTGCTTGGCGGTGGCCACCGGGCGCGCCGAGCCGCCAGGGCCGATGTCGTGCGCACCCATGCGGACGTCGTCCGGGCCGGCGTCGGGCGGGTCGAGGCGGACATCCGGGCCGACGTCGTACGCCTCCAGACAGACGTGCGCGTTCGTGCCGCCGAACCCGAACGCCGACACCCCCGCCCGCGCGTCGGGACGTGGCCAGGCGGTCGGTTCGGTGACGACCTTCAAGGTGTCCCACGGGACGTGCGGGTTGGGGCGGCGGAAGTGCAGGCTGGGCGGGATGACGCCGTGGTGCATGGCGAGCACGGTCTTGATGAGGCCGGCGACGCCCGCGGCGGCCTCCAGGTGGCCGAGGTTCGTCTTGGCGGAGCCGAGCAGGACGGGGGTGCGGATGGCGGCGGCGATGGCGCGGGCCTCGATGGGGTCGCCGAGGAACGTGCCCGTCCCGTGGGCCTCGATGTAGTCGGGGCCGCGGTCGCCGTACACGTGCCGCAGCAGCGCCTCCTGGGCCTCTGGGTTGGGGGCGACGAGGCCGTTGGAGCGGCCGTCCTGGTTGACGGCGGTCGCGCCGACGAGCGCGAGCACGCGGTCGCCGTCGCGCAGGGCGTCGGTCAGCCGTTTGAGCACCACGACCCCGCAGCCTTCGGCGCGCACCATGCCGTCGGCGGAGGCGTCGAACGCCTTGCACCGGCCGTCGGGCGCGGTGCCGCCGCCGCGGTCGAAGGCGAGGGTGATCACGGGGGAGAGCAGGACGTTCACGCCGGCGGCGAGGGCGAGGTCGCACTCGCCGGCGCGCAGGCTGGAGACGGCGAGGTGGGTGGCGACGAGGGAGGAGGAGCAGGCGGTGTCGACGGCCATGGAGGGGCCGCGCAGGTCGAGCAGGTAGGACAGCCGGTTGGCGCCCATGCCGAGCGCCGCGCCGGTGGCCGTCCAGGCGTCGACGGAGGCGAGGTCGGCGGTGGTCAGGTAGGCGTACTCGTTGCCGGAGATACCGGTCCACACGCCGGTGCGGGTGCCGGCCAGCGATCGGGGCGCGATGCCGCCGTGTTCGAGCGCTTCCCAGGCGGTCTCCAGGAGCAGCCGCTGCTGCGGGTCCATGGCCGCCGCCTCGCCGGGCGCGATGCCGAAGAACTCCGCGTCGAACCCGGCCACGTCGTCGAGGAACCCGCCGTGCCTGGTGGCGGTCGCGCTCGCCGCCCCGAACGCCTCCCACCGGCCCGCGGGGACCTGGCCGACCGCGCAGCGGCCCTCGATGAGCAGGTCCCAGTACGCCCGGGGGCCGTGCGCGCCGGGGAAGCGGCAGCCGACGCCGACCACGGCGACGGGCTCGCCGGGCGGGGGCGCGGCGCGTACGGGAGGCTCGGGGGTGGCCAGCGCGCGGGCCAGGCGGTTCACGGTGGGGTGCTCCCACAGGAGGGTGGGGCTCAGCTCGCGGCCCAGCAGCTCGCCCAGCTCGGCCGCGACGGCCACCGACTCGCGGGAGGAGAGCCCGTACTCGCCCAGGGGCCGGTCGGGGTCCACGTGCTCGCCGAGCCGCTCGACGAGGAAGCGGCGGATCTCACCTTCGCCGGGTACGTCCATCAGCGCTCCCATGCATCTGGGGTGATCGGCCAACATACCCAGGGGCCGGGGGCGGGGGTCAGGCCCGGACGGAACATTCCTCGGCCGGGTTTTGTCACGCTGGTGATGATTTATCCGGCGGAGCGTAACCAGAGGCGGATTTTCGTACGGACGCTCATAGCCGCTCCCCCGCCGCACCGCCTACCCTCGCGTGCACTCCCGGCGAAGGGGCCCGACCATGTCCTCAAGCACGCAGCCGACCATGCGACCCGCCCGGCGCCGATGGCGGGCGCCGGTGGTGGTGGCGGTGGTGGTGCCGGTGCTCGTCCTGTCCGCGGCTCCGGGCGGGGCCGCCGCCGACCCTGACTGGTCGCTCTCCCCTGACAATCCAGCCACCGAGCAGCCGAGCACGAGCCCGACCCCGCAGCCCGCCCAGGACACCGGCTACCTGCCGTGGCAGAAGGCGCTGCCGGGGCCGGCCCGCGTGGTGCGCGAGCGCCGTCTCGACGCCCGCACGCTGGACGTGCTCATCTCCTCCCCCTCGGTCGGCCGCATGCTGCCGGTCCGCCTGCTCCTCCCGCGGGGCTGGTCGAAGGGCGCGAGAAGGACGTGGCCGGTGCTGTACCTGCTGCACGGCGGCGCGGACGACTACACGTCGTGGACCCGCATGACCGACATCTCCACCTATACGGCCGACCTGGACGCCATCGTCGTCATGCCGGAGGCGGGCCGGGCCGGCAACTACACGGACTGGTACAACGGCGGCAGGGGCGGGCCGCCCGCGTGGGCCACGTTCCACACGTACGAGGTGCGCCGGCTGCTGGAGATCGGCTACCGGGCCGGCACGCGGCGCGCCGTGGCGGGCCTGTCGATGGGCGCGTACGGCGCCGTCAAGTACGCCGCCCGCTACCCCGGCATGTTCCGCTTCGCGGGGGCGTACAGCGGCATCCTGGCCACCCGGCTCCCCGGCATCCCGGAGATCGTCATGAACGCCCAGGCCAGCGAGAAGCAGGACCCCCTCGCCCTGTGGGGCGACCCCAAGCGGAACAAGCGGGTGTGGGCCGCCAACGACCCCCTGGCCCTGGCGGCGAACCTCAAGGGTGTCAGCCTCTACCTGTCGAGCGGCACCAACAGCTTCAACGGCCCGCTGGACCCGCCGGGCTCACCGTGGCATCCGGCGCACCTGGGCGAGCCGATCTCGGCGTACACGGCGAAGGCGCTGAGCAAGCGGCTCAAGCGGCTCGGCATCCCGCACACGCTCCACCTGTACGGGAACGGCACGCACACGTGGCCGTACTGGATCAGGGAGTTCAAGACCTCGTACCCGATGATCCGCAAGGCACTGGGAGCCTAGGGGATGACGGCGCGGACGTCCCAGCCGGAGCCGCGCCGGTGCAGGCGGGGCTCCAGGTCGGCCATGCCGGGCCGGCCGCGCTCGCGCCATTCGCGCGCCCACCGGTGGAGCCGTTCGGCGGCGGCCGGGGCGCCCGCGACGAAGAGGTCGTCGGCGGGGCCGACCAGGGCGACGCCGTCGGGCTGGGAGTAGCCGGCGCCCCAGCCCTGGGCGCCGAGGGCGGCCGTGGTGAGCCCTTCGGGGCGGGCGGCCATGAGGTAGGCGTGCAGGTCGGCGCCGCGCTCGCCGGGGACGGGCCAGGGGGTGTGCCATCCGTCGGTGATCATGAGTTCGAGCAGCCGCATGCCGACGGCCGGCTCGTGGGCGCGCAGCCATTCGGCGGCCACCCACCACATGCGGCCGGCGGCGTCGCGGGTCAGCGCGTCGACGCCGTAGGACGGCACCGGCCAGTGGTCGTGCGGCTCGGGCCTGGCCTCGGAGAAGCCGCCCGGCATCAGCAGGTCGGCGGCGAGCCGGTCGGGGGCGGGGCCGCGGCGCAGGCGGACCACGGCCATGGCGCGGGCCAGCGGCGCGAGGTGGACGGGGCTGACGAGCACCGCTCCGGGCACGGCCTGCCGCACCCAGACGTCGGGCACCCGTACGGGCGCGACCCACGCGATCACCCGGTCGTAGCGGGAGTCGGGGACCCAGCGCGTGCCGTCGCCCGTGACCAGCCGCACGTTGCGGCAGCCGTCGCTCTCCAGAAGCTTGGCGGCCCGCGCGGTCAGCCGGGCGTCGATGTCGATGGAGGTGATGTGCCCGCCGGGCCGCACCAGCCGCGACAGCACGGCGGCGGTGAACCCGGACCCGGTGCCGATCTCCAGCACCCGGTGCCCGGGCTCGACCTCCAGCCGCTCCAGCATCCTGGTGACGACGGCGGGGCCGGCGGTCTGCGGCAGCCGCGCGCCGTCGTCGAGGGCGAGGTAGGCGGGCTCGTCGACGCAGGCGAGAGCGCGCCGTACCGCCTCCCGCGCCTGCGTCATACGAGAGATACCTCCTAGGGGACCTTGATCTCCTTTTTCTTCGTGGCCCCGATGACCTCGATCCCCTCGGTGCCGAGGATGCCGTCGAGCGGCAGCGACACCGTGTAGGGAGCCGTGGCGGGAAGGCCGACGCCCGGCAGCGAGCCGACGACCTCGATCCCCCAGAATTCCGGCTGACGGATGTAGACCAGCGGGGAGAGCCTGACTGTCATGTTGAGATACGGCTTGGTGCCGCTGACGATCAGGATGAACGAGTTGGGCACGATGCCCGGGACGACTCTCGCCTCCTCGAAGTCGATCAGCCGAACGGAAGACGGAGCGGGCAGCTCCTCAAAGTTCTCAGCCATGGTTGATTCCCCCTTCGCGCGATGCGTGAAACCCCGGCGCGGGCGGTGACCCGGCCCCGCTCCCAAAGTCGCACGCGCCACCACGGCCGAACAGGTCCACTCAGCGTCTTCGCGGCCCGGCTACACCTTCTTGAGCACGGCCCGCTCGCTGCGGTGGCCGGCGCCGATCGGCGCCCACGCGGCGGGCCTGATGCCGGCGCCCAGGAGCGTGGCGCCGTGCCGGCGGGAGCCGTCGGACTCCAGCTCGTACCCGGCGTCGGGGTCGAGCCCGGCCAGCCGGAGGGTGCGCGGCCCGCGCTTGGCGTTGCCGAGCGGGTTGTGGGCGAGCACGACCACCTGGTCGCCGGACACGTACTGGACGGCGGAGCGCTCCTGCCCGGGGGTGCCGGCCAGCCGGTACTGCGCGCCCTGCTGGACGGTCCTGCGGACCCGCTTGTACTGGGCGATCAGCTCGGCGGCCGTCTCCAGCTCGCCCGCCGTCCACTCCGACGGGTTCCCGCCGACGCCGAGCACGCCCGCCATCGCGACGTGGAAGCGGTAGCGCAGCGGCATCGCGCGCCGGGTGGCCGGGTTGGGCGAGTCGGTGACCAGCGCGTCGAGCCAGCCGAGCGCCCACGCGCGGACGTCGTCGCGGGCGAAGTCGAGCACGAGCTGGCCGCGCTTCTCGTCCCGGCGCCGGTGCTCCAGGTGCGGTCAGACAAACCCCGCCCGGCCAGACACACCCCTCCACACAAACGAGAAGGCCGGGTGCCGCCCCGTTGGTGGGGCGGCACCCGGCCTTCTCGCATTCGCGCGTCGGCGGCTCAGGAGGTGTGCAGGTACACCTGGCCGAACACCTCCGACAGGTTCTTCAGGTCCGTGGCCAGGTCCACCTCGGGGTGGGCCGGGTCGTACACGGTGGCCAGGCGCGGCTTGATCGTGCCGAGCTTCTTGAGCTGCTCCCACGTGGTGTTCGCGGCCCATTTCTCGCCGTACACGCGGCTGACCTGCCCCTGGTCGTTCTGCCAGCGCGTCCACAGGGTGACGGTCTCGGCGGCGTCCTGGCGCAGCGGCGCGGCGATGCGCTCAGCGATGGCCTTGGTGACCTGCTCCTCGGTCAGCGCGGAGGAGCCGGCGGCGGCGAAGGAGGCGTCCTCGGCGGCGATCTGCGCGTAGGCGTCCCAGGCGCGGGCCTGGACCTGCGCCCACTGGTTGCGCTGGGCCGTGGCGGCGTCGATCTTCCAGGTGGCGTACTCGGTGGCGAGGTGGCCGCTGTCGAGGGCGAGCTGGTCGATGTAGCCCTTGCTCAGCCAGGCGCCGATGCGCTCGGGGTCGAGCAGCGGGTACTTCTTGGTCAGCTCGGCCGTGCAGCTCGTGTCCGCGCCGCAGCCGAGCACCGGCACCACCGTGTGCGCGGCCAGCTTCTTGCCCGGCAGCAGCGTGCGCAGCGTGGTCGCGGCCTCGGAGACGAACTTGTCGAGCTCGTCAGCCGTGGCGAACGTCTGGTTGTAGCCGAGCTGCGAGGTGAACCGGACGCCCACGACGCCGGGCTGCGTGGCGACCAGCGCGGCGACCTTCTTGGCGGCCTCGGCGAGCTTGCCGGCCTTGTAGTCGTCGGCCAGCTCGGTGTCGATCCAGACCCGCATGGTGGTCTGCGTCTGGGCCATGGTCTGCGTGGCCTGGCCGGCCGGGGTGGCCTGGGCGGCGGTCTTCTCGGCGGCGGTGATCGTGTTCGGGTCGACGTAGCACTGCTCGCCGTTCTGGCACTCGGGCGTGCCGCCGTCCTCGGCGCCGGGCACGTCGGGGGAGTCGACGTCGTGGAGCTGGCCGTCACCCTCGGCGTCGGTCGGGCAGGAGTTGCCCTCCTCGCCGCAGTCGATCATGATCGGCGGGATCGGCGCGGCGTTCTCCATGTTCTCGCCGTCGTTGCCCAGCCAGAACAGCGCCGTGTCCAGCGCCTCCTCCGGCGTGTTCAGCCAGGTGCACACGACATAGGACGGGGTGCCGGGCGGCAGCTCGTCGTTGCAGTTCCTGTCGCCGTCCTCCGCATGCGCGGGGACACCGATGCCCAGCAGCGAGAGGGTGAGACCGATGATGAAGACCTGCCGTAGCCGCCGTCTCATGGCACCTAACTTCCAGGGGTGATCGTGGGCATATGAACAATATCCGGACGATCAAGGACGATCAATGAGATCTACGGCGTTCTTCACGCCATGCTCAACACGTAGTAGCCGTCCCAGTCGTACGGCGTTCTCCCGATATTCACTTGTGTCGATCAGGCGAGCCGCCAACTCGTCCCTGGTGAGCCGGGTCACCGGCAGCGGCGGCGGCCCCACCCCGAGCGCCGCCACCCGCCTGCCCCAGAACGGCTGATCGGAGAAGAACGGGCACACCACATTCGGCACCCCCGCCGCCAGCGCCGTCCCCGTCGTCCCCGCCCCGCCGTGGTGCACGACCGCCGCCATCCGCGGGAACAACCACTCGTGCGGCACCTCCCCCACCACCCGCAGATCGTCGCCCTCCTCCACCGGCAACCCCTGCACGACCCCCCGCACGCGCGCCCGCCGCAACGCCCCGGCCACCTCGGCCGCCAACCGCTCCGGCTCATCCGGCACCATGCTCCCGAACCCCACGAAAACCGGCGCCGGCCCGCTTTCCAGAAAATCCTCAATTTCGCCGCATGCCCTTTCCGCCGCACCCGGCAGCCGCCAATAACCGGTCATATGCACCTGCTCCGGCCAATCGGCAGGCCGAGGAACGACCAGCGGGCTCACCCCGCACAACACCGGCACCCGCGCCCGCCGGTCCGCCACGAACGGGCTCCCCCGCAACGGCCCCAGCCCCAGAACGCCCGACCGCAGCCGGTTCACCATGCGCCCGAGCACCAGCCAGCCGAGCCGCTCCACCACCGCGTAACTGGCCCGGTTCCCGAGCGGCCCCAGGGTCGTCAACGGCACCAGCGGGTTCGGGAACTCGCGGGTCGGCTCGCTGGGCTGGAACTGCAGGATCCGGTACGGGATGCCGTACCGGTCGTGCAGGTGCCTGCCGAAGGCGCCCAGGGCGGGAGCGAGCACCAGCTCCGCACCCGCGCAGGCCGCGTCCACCTCCTGGACGAGCCGGGCGGCCATCGGCTCGACCACGGTCCTGAACCCGCGCACGAACCCCAGCGGCCCGCTCCGCAACCACCGCCGCCCCTCCTCACTCTCCACCACCGCCACCGGATCCACGCTGAGCCCCACGAACGCCACCCCACTACTTCGGCCGGCACCTCCCGCCAGGCGCGGGTGCGCGGGCCGGTCGGCGCGTCCGGCAGGCCAGGCGTGCCGGTCGGCGCGCTCGGCCAGCCAGGCGTAGCGGGCGGCCGCGACCAGCGTGACCGCGTGCCCGCGCGCGGCCAGCTCCGCCGCGAGCGCCGCGCACGGCTGCGTGTCCCCTCGCGACCCGAACGCCAGCACCGCCACCCTCACGCCGGCACCACCGCTCTCACGTCGGCACCACCGCTCTCACGCCGGCACCACCGTCCTCATGGGACCACCGTCCTCATGGCAGCACCGTCACCCTCATGGCAGCGCCACCAGGCTGATCAGCGCCCCGGCCAGCACCAGACCGGCCGCCACCAGGAGCCCGGCCGCGTAGCCGGTGGCGAAGTTTCCGGAGGCGTGCACGATCACGCCGACGGCAGCGATCCCGAAGAGTCCCGAAATTTCACGACTCACGGAGAAGATCCCGCCCGCGACCCCGGCCCTCGGCTCCGGTACGGCACCCAGCACCGCCGACCCGAGCGGCATGGTCAGCGCCGACCCCACCCCGATCGCGCACACGGCAGGCAGCAACCGCCCCCACCCGTCCCCGGCCTCCAGCGTCGCGGCGAGCGCCATCCCCCCGGCCACCAGCACGAGCCCGGCCGCCACCGTCCGCCCGGCGCCCAGCCACCGCCCCACCAGCGGCACGACCGGCGTGACGACCACCACCAGCAACGCCAGCGGCACGAACGCCACCCCGGAGTCGGTCGGCGTGAACCCGAGCACCCCTTGCAGGAAGATCGCGGTGTAGAAGAACACCCCGTTGACCCCGAGCCCCCAGAGCACCTGAGCCGCCACCCCGCCCGCGAAGCTGCGCACCCTGAACAGCCCCAGCTCCACCATCGGCTCCCGAGCCCGCCGCTCGGCCACCACGAACGCCGCCCCGCCACCCGCGCACACGATGAGCGCCACCACGGCCGGCACCGACGCCCACCCGTGGGCGCCACCATGGATGAGCGCGAAGGTCCCGGCGCCCAGAAACACCACCGACGCCACCACCCCGCCCCCATCCAGCTCCCGCCCGCCGCCCGCGCCACCCTCACCGGCCGGTACGGCCACGGCGGCCAGCACGATGATCACCGCTCCCAGGGGCACGTTGGCCAGGAACACCCAGCTCCAGTGCGCGTGCTGGCTGACGTAACCGCCCGCCACCGGCCCGAGCGCCAGCGCCGCCGCCCCCGACGCCATCCACACGGCCACTCCCGTCGACCGCTGCCGCTCCTCCCGCCCGGCCAGGACGGCGAGCGTCGCGGGCAGGATCAACGCCGCCCCCGCCCCCTGCGCCAGCCGCGCCGCCACCAGCACCTCGACGGACCCCGCCAGCCCCGCGCCGAGCGAGGCCACCGTGAACACCGCCAGCCCGGCCACCAGCACCCGCCGGTGCCCGTGCACGTCGGCCAGCCGGCCGCCGGCGAGCATGAGGCCCGCGAACGTCAGGATGTACCCGGTCGCCACCCACTCCAGCGCGGCCAGGCTCGCGCCGAGGTCACGCTGGATGCTGGGGACGGCGACGGTGACGACCGTGTTGTCCAGCGTGGTCAGGAAACCGGCCAGCCCCGTGACGAGGAACAGCGGCCACACCCGGGTGGTTCGCCGCCCCGCCCGGCCCACGGCGAGGCTGCTCATTCGTCCACCTCCACCCACGTCCACCCGCCGCCGGGCAACGGCCGCACCTCCCGCGCGCGCCGCTCCACGACCCGCACCCACCCGGCCCGCCGCCCCTCCCCGGCCTCCGCCTTGCCCTCTGGCTCGGTACGCCGTGCGGGATCGTACGGGTGCGCCCGCAGTGCGGGTCGCGCGACTTCAGGGGGCGGGACGGCGATCGGCACGGGATCGGTGTCCGCCCCGAAGACGGCCGGCCGCCCCTTGACGGTCACGACGAACGGCACCTCCTCAGGCAGGGCACCCGAGGCCGCGGCGCTCCCGGGCGCGGCGCTTGCGGGCGGCGGCGCGATGGCACGTGGCCCTCCCGTGCCAGGCGGCGTCACTGCGGCGGGACGTGACGCGGACGCGACCTCGGGGACCGAAACCCCGGCGGCGGGGGCGGGGGTGTGGAGGTCGATGCGTTGGTGGAAACGGCGCCAGGACCGGGGCAGCCACCAGTTGGCCCCGCCCATCAACCGCATCGAAGCAGGCACCAGCAAGGCCCGCACCAGCGTCGCGTCGACCACGATCGCCACGAACATCCCCACCCCGAGCAGCTTCACGATGGCGATCCCGGCGGTGGAGAAGGCGCCGATGACGACGAGCAGGAGCAGAGCGGCGCTGGTGATGACGCCGCCCGTCTGTTGCAGCCCGGCGGCCACGGCGGCGGTGTTGTCGCCGGTGCGCAGCCACTCGGCCCGCACCCGCGACAGCAGGAACAGCTCGTAGTCCATGGACAGCCCGAACACGACGGCCAGGATGAGCACGGTGACGGTGGCCTCGATGGCGCCGGTGGAGGTGAAGCGCAGGGCGGAGGCGAGGTGGCCGTCCTGGAAGGCCCAGACGATGACGCCGAACGAGGCTCCGATGGACAGCACGTTCATCAGCAGGGCCTTGAGGGGCAGCACGAGCGACCCGAACGCGGCGAACAGCAGGACCGCCGTGACCGAGCACACGACCAGCGCCATCCACGGCAGGGTGGCGGCGAGGCTGTCCTGGAGGTCGAGTTGGGCGGCGGTGGGGCCGCCGACGACGACGCGCCGCACGTCCGGCTCGGGCGGGAGAGCGCGGATGGCGCGGACGAGGGCTCGGGCGGCGTCGGACATGGGGTCGGAGGCGTAGCGGACGGCGAGCCGGACGGCCCCGTTCGGCTGGGACAGCCCGGCCACCTCGACGCCGGTGACGCCGGGCAACCGCTCCAGCCGCCGGACGAGCGGCCGGACGTCCAGGGGGCTGATCGGGGTGACGGCGCTGATCGGGGTGTGTCCCTGGCCGAGCGGCCCGGGGAGCGGCGGCGGGTCGGTGAAGGTGCGTTCGACCAGGACGTGGACGTCGATCGCGGCCATGGCGTTGCGGGTGAAGTCCCGGTCGAGGGTTTCGGCGACGCGGCGGCTCTCGGAGGTGGCGGGCAGCACGCGGTGGTCCACGTTCCCGAACTTGACGTGCAGGAACGGCACGGCCAGCGCCACCAGCGCGACGGTCACCGCGACCAGGTAGAGGAGGGGCCGCCGCATGACGCTGGAGGCGACGGCGTGCCACAGCCCGCCGGCGCGGCGCGGCCCGAAGTCGGGGGTGAGGCGCAGCGCGTTGACGCGCGGCCCGAGCACGCCGAGCACGGCGGGCAGCACGATGAGCGCGGCCGCGACGGCGACGAGCACCACGGCGGCGGCGCCGAGCCCGATCGAGCGCAGGAACATCTGCGGGAACAGCAGCAGCCCCAGCAGTGCCGTGGCGACGGTCAGCCCGGAGAAGGCGACGGTGCGGCCGGCGGTGGTCATGGTCCGCACGACGGCCTGCTCGTTGGTGGCTCCGCGGGCGATCTCCTCCCTGAACGCCTTGAGCACGAACAGCGAGTAGTCGATGGCCAGGCCGAGCCCGAGCATGGTCACGACGTTCAGCGAGAAGACGGACACTTCGGTGACGGAGGTGAGCAGCCGCAGCAGCACGAGCGCGCCGAGCACGGCGAGCAGCCCCACGACGAGCGGCAGCCCGGCCGCCACGAGGCTGCCGAACACCACGACGAGCAGCACCAGCAGCACCGGCATGGAGATGGCCTCGGCGCGGGCGAGGTCGGCGGCGGTCTGGTCGTTGAGCTCGGTCAGCAGCGGCACGGAGCCGCCGACGGACACGTAGAGGTTCTCGACGTTCCTGAGCCGGTCGGCGATGGCGGCGTAGGCGCGCTGCTCGTCGCCTTTGAGGGTGACGACGGCGTACGTGGCGTGGCCGTCCCGGGAGACCATGTTCTTGGATCCGGTCGTCCAGTACGTGGCCATCGCCCGCACGTACCTGGCCGGGAGGGCGCGCAGCGAGTCGTGCACGGCGGCCTTGTAGCGGGCGTCGCGCACCTTGACGGTGGGGTGCCGGTAGAGGACGACGACGTCGGGGGCGTGGCCGCCGTACCAGTCGTCGGTCCAGCGGGCGGCGGTGGTGGAGTCGGCGCGCGGGTCCTCGAAGCCGCCGTCGGCCATCCGGCCGAACAGCTCCATGCCGAGCGGCGCGACGAGGACGGCCGCCGCGAGGGTCAGTGCCAGGAGCGTCCAGCGGCTCCGGTAGACCAGGCGGCCCGCCGACTCAAACAAACAGGCCCTCCAGGTACGCCCGCAGGCACGCCTGGCGGGCGATCTTGCCGCTGGACGTTCTCGGCAGGGTGCCGGCGGTGGTCAGCACGAAGTCGTGCACGGACAGGTCGTGATATTTCCGGACGGCCGCCCGTACGGACCGCGCGACCTCCCCCGCATCGGCCCCTTCCCCGCCCCGCGACCGCTCGGCCACCACGACCACCCGCTCCCCCGCCTCTCCGGGAACAGGCCCCACCACCTCTCCCGGGCCTGGGGTCACGGCGTCGCCGGGCACGGCGAAGGCGGCGACGCGGTCGCGGCGGATCGCCGGGTGGGCCTCCTGGGCGGTGGCCTCGATGTCCTGCGGGTAGTGGTTGCGGCCGTCCACGATGATCAGGTCCTTGATGCGCCCGGTGACGTAGAGCCGCCCGTCGTGCAGCACGCCCAGGTCGCCGGTGCGCAGCCACGTCCCCCCGGCCTCCTCCAGCACGGCCCCGAACACCTCGGCACTGCGTGCCGGGTCGCGCCAGTAGGCGCGGGCCACGTTCGGCCCCTGCACCCAGATCTCGCCCACCTCGCCGTCGGGCCGGGCCCGCGAGGAGGGGCCGACGACGCGGACCCGCTGGCCGTAGGGCTGCCCGCAGGACACCAGGCGCGTGCCCGTCGCGGCAGGGACCGCGCGCCCATCGCGGAGCGCGTCGCGGTCGAAGGTGGTGACGACCGGCCGCTCGTCCCGGCCCGTCGCGGTGACGAAGACGGTGGCCTCGGCCAGCCCGTACGCGGGCGTGTGCGCCTCGGGCCGCAGCCCGCACCCGGCGAAGGCGGCGTCGAACGCCTCGATCGCGCCGGGCCGCACCGGCTCGGCGCCGTTCAGCATGACACGGACGCCGGACAGGTCCAGCCCGGCCTTCTCCTCGGGGGTGACGCGGGCGGCGGTGTACTCGTAGGCGAAGTTGGGCCCGGCGGTGAACACGTCCCCGAACTCCGACAGCAGCCGCAGCCAGCGCACCGGCCGCATCACGAACGCCACCGGGTCCATGAACGCCGCCTGGTTCCCGCCCATCATCGGCATCGCCACGGTGGCGACGAGCCCCATGTCGTGGAAGAGCGGCAGCCACAGGGCCGCGACCGACGTCCTGGGGGTGGCTCTGAACAGCTCCCAGAGCTGGGTGGCGTTGGCGGTGAGGTTGCCGTGGGTGATCTCGACGCCGGCGGGGGTGCGGGTGGAGCCGGAGGTGTATTGCAGGTAGGCGAGGTCGCCGGGGTGGAAGGGCGCCGGCTCCCACTCGTCGGCCAGCAGGTCGGAGACGGTGTCCACGGCGAGCACGTGCTTGGGGGCCTGGGCGGTGGCGAGGAAGTCGGTGACGCCGGGCAGGGCGGCGGTCGTGGTCAGCACGATCACGGGGTCGGCGTCGGCGTAGGCCCCGGCCAGCCGCTCGCCGTGGCCGGGCAGCCCGGGTGCGAACAGCGGCACCGCGACGAGCCGGGCGTACAGGGTGCCCAGCATCGCCACCACGTAGTCGAGCCCCTGCGGCACGAGCAGCGCCACCCGGTCGCCGGGCCCGGCGAGCTCGCGCAGCCGGACGGCCAGCGCTCTGGCCTTGAGGTCGGCGCGCCCCCAGGTGACCGTGTGCCGGGCGCCGCCCCCGAGGTGGTCGACGAACGTGTACGCGGGCTCTTTCGGGAGCTCCCGGGCCCACCGGGCCACCTGTGCGAGCAACATGTCGCGCATGCCTGGTCCCCTCACCGTGAGCAGGACCTAGCAAATTACGGGAGGAAGCGGACGTGATTCTTGCCCGGGACCGGCACAATCCGCAGCCGGTCTTGTTGCTCGGGTGACAAGAAATAACCAGACGACACAGCACATTCCGTGCGGCAGAATGACAGGGTTTGGGCAGCTTGGGGGGTTCGAGGTCATGCATGGCTATCTGGGCGATCTCGGCCTGCTGAGAGACCGCCGCTTCGCGCTCCTGCTGTCCGCGCGCACGATCTCCGTGCTGGGCAGCGCGTTCGCCCCCGTCGCGCTGGCGTTCGGCGTGCTCAACCTGCCCGGCGCCGACGCCTCCACCCTGTCGGCGGTGCTCACCGCCGAGTCGCTGCCCATGATCGCGTTCATGCTGGTCGGCGGCGTGATCGCGGACCGGCTGCCGCGCCACCGGGTGATGATGGCCGGCGAGTTCGTGATGGCGTCCGGGTTCTTCGCCCTGGGCGCCATGCTGCTCACCGGCTGGACCCCGCTGCCCGCGCTGATCGCGGCGGCGGCGCTGTCCGGGGTGGCGACGGCGGTCACGTTCCCCGCGCTGACCGGGATCATCCCCGAGGTCGTCCCCCTCGACCGGCTGCAGACCGGCAACGCGCTGCTCGGCCTGGGCGCGAACGCCTCCCGCGTCGCGGGCGCGGTGCTCGGCGGCGGCATGGTCGTGCTGTTCGGCGGGGGCTGGGCGCTGGTCATGAGCGGCGCGTTGTTCGCCGCGGCGGGCGTGCTGGTCGCGCTGCTGCGACTGGAGCCGGGCGACCGCCGGCGGGGCGAGGCCCGCTCCGTGCTGGCCGACCTGCGCGACGGATGGCGGGAGTTCAGCTCCCGGCAGTGGATCTGGGTGGTGGTCGCCCAGTTCTCGCTGCTGGTCATGGCCATCCAGGCCGCGCACGGCGTGCTCGGGCCGCTGCTGGCCAAGGAGAGCCTGGGCGGGCCGCTGGCCTGGTCGGGGTTCCTGGCCGGCGAGGCCGTGGGGACGATCGCCGGCGTGCTGATCTCGCTGCGGCTGCGCCCGAGCCGGCCGATCCTGCTGGGGGTGCTGCTGTGCCTGCCGACGGCGCTGCCGTACGTGCTGCTCGGGCTGGACGCGCCGCTGTGGGTGATCGTGGCCGGCGCGTTCGTGTTCGGGGTCTGCTTCGACGTGTTCGGCGTGCTGTGGCAGACCACGATGCAGCGCGAGATCCCGGCGGAGTCGCTGTCGCGGGTCAGCTCGTACGACATCCTCGGCTCGATGATGTTCGGCCCGATCGGGCTGCTGCTGGCCGGGCCGGCGGCGGGCTGGTTCGGCACCGAGGAGTCGCTGCTCGGCTGCGCGGTCATCATCGTGATCTCCACGCTGGCCGCGCTGCTGTCACCCGGCGTGCGCGGCCTGCGCGCACCCCGGCCGCAGGCGGCCGCGCACGCCGACCTGAGGTAGCCACGGGGCCGTCGCTCACGCCGACCTGAAGAAGGCGTTGGCCCTGGGCTGGAACATCAGCGCCACGCCGCCCAGCACGGCCAGCACGTGCAGGGTCCGGCTGGCGGCGAACGCCCAGGTCATCGCGTCCGCCCCGGCCATTGCGCCGGTGATCGAACCGCCCGCGAGCAGGTACTGGATCGGCTCCATGACCAGCGAGAGCGTGCCGAACACGCCGAGCGTCCCGGCCAGCGTCCAGCGGGCCCAGTTGGCGCCGCCCTTCAGCTTCAGCGCCAGGAACACCGCCCCGGCGAACACGGCCAGCCGGAACCCGGCCTGCGGCAGCAGGTCGAGCACCGGCGTGCCCTCGTAGAGCAGCTTGCCGATCATCAGCACGGCCTCGAACGCGCCGAACGCGACGGCCGCCAGCCACAACATGGCGGCGGTGTGCACGACGGGCGGGACGGCAGGGGTCTGGAGCTTGGCGACGGTGGTGGTGCTCATGGCGGGCCTCCTGAGAAGTGGTGATGCCTCAGTCTCCGCCGCGCGGCCCGCCCGGATCATGCCCGCCGTCCCCCGAGTCGGGGTAAGGCGCGCCCTACCTCCACCGGTCGCCTGTCCGCAGGTCAGGTAGGGGACGCCCTACCCGACGTGGCCGCTGGTCCGCAGGCCGCGGGTGGGCAGCCGCTCGTGCGGGCCGAAGCGCGGGTCGGGCGCGTGGGTGCCGTCGAGCACGCCCGCCACGTACGCGGCCAGCGCCGGCGCGTGCTTGAACCCGTGCCCGGAGTCCCCGCCCAGCAGCCACGCTCCGGGCGACCTCTCGGCGAGCAGCCATTCGGCGTCGGGCGTGAGCGCGTACTGGCAGACCTGGCTGAACAGCACCGGCGCCCCGGCCAGCGCGGGGAAGCGGTGCCCGAGGTAGCTCGCGGCCCGCTCGACGCTGTCGGCGTCGACGGCGCGGCTGTCGTGCTCGGGCTCGTACGGCCGTCCCTCGGCGTCGGAGGTGGACTTCATGCCCACCCCGTCCACGTCGCCGTGCCCGTAGGCGGAGACGTCGTAGTCGAGCCAGGCCGGCGTCTCGGGGACGGACCAGGCGGGCGGCACGGCGAAGTGCAGGGTGTCCTGCTTCGTCACGGTGATCGGCAGCCCGTCGAAGAGCTGCGGCAGCCAGGCGCCGCACGCCCACACGACCCGGTCGGCGCGGTGGATCTCGCCGTCGATCTCGACGGCGGCTTGCTCGGGTACGGGCAGCGCCCGCGCCCTGACCACCCGGGCCCCGGCGTCCTCGGCCAGGCCGGCGGTGACCTGGGTGGCCCGCCTGGCCCTGATCACGCCGGCGTTCGGCTCGCGCAGCACGAAGCTGAGGTCGTCGCCGCGGAAGTCGGGGAAGAACCGGGCGCCGTCGGCCGGATCCAGCACCTCACACGGGATGTCCAGATTTTTCAGTACTTGGGCGCTGGCGTGCTCCCACCCGTCCGGCCTCCTGGCGAACCACAGCACGCCCGACTCCAGGTAGAGCCGCTCCCCCGCCCGCTCGCCGAGCCGCCGCCAGCCGTCCCTGGCCTCCCAGGCGCGGCGGGCGTACCAGTCGTCGGCCCCGTGCGCGCAGCGCAGCAGCCGCGTCTCGCCCGCGCTGGCCTGCCGGACGTGCCCCGGCTTGTGCTGCTCGACCAGCGTCACCCGCCAGCCGGTTTCGGCCAGCCGCAACGCCAGTGACGACCCCCAAATACCCGCTCCGACCACAATGACCGATTTCATACGACCACCGTGACCGCAAACCGGCTTCCCCGACAAGGGTCAGACGATGATCAGCCGGACCACGACGCCCGCGCAGTTGCCCGCCACGCAGATGCGGACCGGCACCTCGGAGATGCCGGGCGCGGCCGGAACGCCGCCCACGTGCCCGTCGGGGCCGATGCTCACGCCCTCGGGCACCTTGTCATGGTCGGTCACGGTGAAGGTGGGCACGACGCCGGCGGGGCCGCCGTTGATGCCGATCTCGCCGTTCAGAGTCGTGCCGGCCCGGCCGGGGAAGGTCAGCTCGCGCGGCTCCCACGGCACGTTGGCCAGCACCACGAGCGTGACGTCCTGCTCGTGGCAGGACCGCCCGGAGCAGACCTGCACGGTGGCCACGAACGTGCCGGAGCGCTGCGGCGTGCCGTACAGGTGGCCGCTCGGATCGACCCTGACGCCGACCGCCAGGTAGGACGGGCGGAAGGTGACGCCCTTGACGGTGGGCAGCAACCACTGGCTCACCTCGATGCCCACCGTGAGGTAGAACGTGTCCTCCACGAGGCTCTGGTCGGCAGGGGTCTCGCGGGCCACCTGCATCATGGGGGTGGTGGTGAGCGAGGGCATGGCAGGCGAAAGGGCGCACATCGCCATCCCGGCAAGCAGGAGAACCCACCTTTGCCGCATGATTACCCCCCGGCTCCTCTACGCCGATACGTACCCCCATCACCGTGCGGCGTCACTACATTCGGTCGCATGGCCGCTGAATCAGCTCAGACCCTGGAGCGCGGGCTCCGCCTGCTCAGACTGCTCGCCGACGGCAAGGGCGGGCGCACGCCGACGGAGCTGAGCGCCGAGCTGTCGCTGAGCCGTCCCGTGGTGTACCGGCTGCTGACGACGCTGCTGAGCGAGGGGTTCGTGCGCAGGGACGCCGAGGGGCGGGTGCACCTCGGGTTCGGGGTGCTGGCGCTGGCCCAGGCGGTGCAGCCGCTGCTGCGGGCGGCGGCGGTGCCGACGCTGCGGCGGCTGGCCGAGCAGGTGGGGGCGACGGCGCACCTGACCGTGGCCGAGGGCGACGACGGGCTGGCCGTCGCGGTGGTGGAGCCGTCCTGGACGGACATGCACGTGGCCTACCGCGAGGGCTCGCGCCATCCGCTGGCCAGGGGCGCGGCGGGGCAGGCGATCCTCGCCCTGCGGGAGGGGCGGCACGACTACTTCGTGACTGAGGGGCAGTTGCAGGAGGGGGCACGTGGCGTCGCCGCGCCCGTGACCGGGCTGCCGTGGCTGGAGGCGTCGGTGGGGGTGGTGACGTTCGGGCCGCTGGCGGAGTCCACGGGGCCGCGGGTGGTGGCGGCGGCGGCCGAGCTGGCCGCCGCGCTGTCCTGAGCCGGGTTGACATCCGCGCACGCATAGCAGACGGTAGTCACAGATAGAGGACACTTCCGTCCGATAGTCGGACAGGCAGGGGAGGGCCGGATGCCGTACTACCGGGTCGTGGGAGAGGTGCCGCGCAAGCGGCACACCCAGTTCAGGCGGCCGGACGGCGGTCTGTACGCGGAGGAGCTGATGGGCGAGGAGGGCTTCTCGTCCGACTCCTCGCTGCTCTACCACCGCTACCTGCCGACCGCGATCGTCAAGGCCGAGGCCGTCACCCCGGCCACAGGCACCCGCCTGGAGCCCAACCTGCCGCTCTCACCGCGCCACTTCCGCACCCAGGACCTCTCCAGCGCCGGCGACCTGGTCTCCGGCCGCATCCTGCTGGCCGGCAACGGCGACGTCCGATTGTCGTACGCGACCAGCGACCGGCCCAGCGAGCTCTACCGCAACTCGATGGGCGACGAGTGCGTGTACGTCCAGCGCGGCCGGGTCCGCTTCGAGTCCACGTACGGCGTGATCGAGGCCGGCGAGGGCGACTACGTCGTGATCCCGACCGGCACCATCCACCGCTGGGTCCCCCAGGGCACCGCGAACGTGCTGGCCATCGAGGCGTCCGGGCACATCAGGCCGCCCAAGCGCTACCTGTCGCAGTACGGCCAGTTCCTGGAGCACGCGCCCTACTGCGAGCGCGACCTGCGCGCCCCGTCCGAGCCGCTCGTCGTCGAGGGCGAGGAGGTGCCGGTGCTGGTGCGCACGCGCGGCGGGCTGACCAGGCTCGTCTACCGCAACCACCCCTTCGACGTGGTGGGCTGGGACGGCTACCTCTACCCGTTCGCGTTCAACATCGAGGACTTCGAGCCGATCGTGAAGAAGACGCACGCGCCGCCGCCGGTGCACCAGACGTTCGAGGGGCCGGGGTTCGTGGTGTGCTCGTTCTGCCCGCGGCCGCTCGACTACCACCCCGAGGCCGTGCCGATCCCGTACAACCACCACAACGTGGACTCCGACGAGTTCATGTTCTACGTCGGCGGCGACTACTCGGCCCGCGCCGGCTCCGGCATCGACGTCGGCTCCATCTCGCTGCACCCGGCCGGCTTCACGCACGGGCCGCAGCCCGGCGCGGTGGAGGCGGTCATCGACGCGGTCTCGCGCGGCGTCACGACGACCAGTGAGGTGGCCGTCATGGTGGACACGTTCCGCCCGCTCGACCTCGGCCAGGGCGCGCTGTCCTGCGAGGACCCCGGATACGCCTGGACCTGGGCACGATGAACCTCTACACCGCACTCATCGACGACGCCGGCCTGTTCCCGCCGACGTCCCTGCACATGGACGAGGCGCTCGCCCGCAACGAGCGCGACCTGGAGCGGGGCAGCGACGTCCTGACCCACCGCTTCCTCTGCCCGGCCAGCCGCCTCGACCGGCTGCGCGCGCGGGACTACCGGCCGCGCCGGATCGGCCTGATCGCCGACACCAGCGAGCTGCCCGACTGGGGCGACCTGCCGGTCGACTACGTCGAGACGCGCCTGCCGCCCGACACCTCCGTCGCCGAGCTGGCGGACACGCTGGGGCTGCGCGACGGCGTGCGGCTGTTCGCCGAGGTGCCGGCCCGCAAGACGGCCATGGACGTGCCCGACGGCGTCGGACTGAAGGTGCGCTGCGGCGGCACCACCGCCGAGGAGTTCCCGCCGGTGGAGCACCTGGGGCAGTTCATCAGGTCGTGCGCGGAGAGCGGCATCCCGTTCAAGGCCACGGCCGGGCTGCACCACGCCGTCCGCCACTTCGACCCCTCGCTCGGCGTCGACCGGCACGGCTTCCTGAACCTGTTGCTGGCCGTCTGCGAGGCCGTGGAGGGCCGCGACCCGGCGCCGGTGCTGCGCACGACCGACGTGGGCCACCTGGTCAGGCTGGCGCACGCCGTCCAGCAGGACACGGCGGAGCGTGCCCGGCAACTGCTGGTGAGCTACGGCTCGTGCAACACCAGCGCTCCCCTGGAGGACCTGCGCACGCTGGGGCTGATCTCATGAGCTGGGGTGTGGACAACCTGCCGTACGGGGTCTTCTCCTGCCCGGGGCAGCGGCCCAGGGTGGGCGTCAGGTACGGCGACAAGGTGCTCGACCTGGCCTCCGCCCTGCACGACGAGGTCTTCGCCACCCCCTCGCTGAACCCGTTCATGGCCAGGGGCCGCGCGGCCTGGCACGACACCAGGGCGCTGATCCAGACCAAGCTGACCAGCGACAGGTTCGTCACCGACCGGCACCTGATCCCGCTCGACCAGGTGCGGCTGCACCTGCCGTTCGAGGTGGCCGACTACGTCGACTTCTACTGCTCGCTCGACCACGCCAGCAACATCGGCAAGATCTTCCGGCCGGGCTCGGAGCCGTTGCAGCCGAACTGGCGGCACCTGCCCGTCGGCTACCACGGCAGGTCGGGCACGGTCGTGGTGTCCGGCACGCCGATCAGGCGGCCGCAGGGGCAGCTCGGGCCCGGGGTGTTCGGGCCGTGCCAGAAGCTCGACATCGAGGCGGAGCTGGGGTTCGTGGTGGGCGTGCCGACCTCGATGGGCTCGCCCGCCGGCGCGTTCGAGGACCACGTGTTCGGGGTGACGCTGGTCAACGACTGGAGCGCGCGCGACATCCAGTCGTGGGAGTACGTGCCGCTGGGGCCGTTCCTGGCCAAGTCGTTCGCCACGTCGATCTCCCCCTGGGTGACGCCGCTGGAGGCGCTGCCCAGGATCCCCGGCCGGGCGCAGGATCCGGAGCCGGCGGCGTACCTGCGCCGGCAGGCCGACTGGGGGCTGGACATCGAGCTGGAGATCGTGCTCAACGGCGAGGTCGTGTCGCGGCCGCCGTACTCGGCGATGTACTGGACGCCCGACCAGATGCTCGCGCACCTGACCGTGAACGGGGCCTCGCTGCGCACCGGCGACCTGTTCGCCAGCGGCACGATCTCCGGGCCCGAGCAGGGGGAGCGCGGCTCGCTCATCGAGCTGACCTGGAACGGCACCGAGCCGATCAAGCTGCCGGGCGGCGAGACCCGCACGTTCCTCCAGGACGGCGACACAGTGACGATCCGGGCCAGTGCGGCGGGGCTGACGTTGGGGGAGGTTTCCGGAACTGTCGGATAGCTGACTCAGCGTGCTTGCGCCGTGACTCACCGCTACCCTTGGAGCTTCCCTTCCCTCGGAAAGCAGGAGTCACATGCGGCATGCCGCGACGTTTTGTGTCGCCTTTCTCCTGGTCTGCGGGTGCCTGCTCCTGGTCGGCGGCTGCGGCTCGGGCGCGGTCGAGACGCCCGCGGCGCCGCCGGTCGTGCAGGTGTGGCCGCCGTTCGACGCCAAGCGCGCCCGCACCGATCACGGCCTGGTGATCAAGGCGCAGGGCGGCACGCTGAGCCAGGTGCTGGTCTACGAGGGCGGCGAGCCGGTGCCGGGCCGGCTCGACGACACCCGCACGACGTGGCGTACCGACTGGACCCTCCAGCCCGCCGCCGAGTACACCGTGACCGCCACCGCCATCCGCGAGGGCGCGCCCGCCACGGTCGCGATGGGCCGCATCCGCACCAGGAGCGCCGCGAAGACGTTCCAGGTGGCCGCCACCGCGCCGCTGCCGGGAGAGACGGTCGGCGTCGGCATGCCGATCGTCATCGACTTCGACGCCCCCATCGAGGACAAGGCGGCCGTCGAGCGCACGCTGGAGGTGCGGGCGCAGACCCCGGTCGAGGGCGCCTGGCGGTGGACCAGCGACACGCAGGTGGTCTACCGCACCCGGCGGCTGTGGCAGCCGCGGCAGCGGGTCACGGTCACCGCGCACCTGGCCGGCGTGCGCGCCGGCGACGGCCTGTACGGCGCCACCGACTCCACCTTCTCCTTCGCCGTCGGCCGCAGGCAGACCAGCACCATCGACACCCGGACCCACCAGATGGTCGTCCTGCGCGACGGGAAGGTCGCCCAGCGCATGGCCATCAGCGCCGGCATGGCCACCACCACCGAATACACCACGACCAGCGGCATCCACCTGACCATGGACAAGGGAAATCCGGTCCGGATGATCTCCCCCGGCCGCGAAAAAGGCGATCCCGGTTTTTACGACATGATGATCGACCACGCGGTGCGCATTTCCAACAGCGGCGAATACGTGCACGCCAAGGACAACGTGTGGGCCCAGGGCCGGTCCAACGTCAGTCACGGCTGCGTCAACGCCCGGCCCGACCAGGCGGCCTGGTTCTACGCCACCTCCCTGCGCGGCGACCCGGTCACGATCACCGGCACCGACCGGATATTGGAATGGAACAACGGATGGGGTTTCTGGCAGCTCTCGTGGGAGAAATGGCGGCAGGGAAGCGCGTTGCGTGACGCCGGCACCCCAGGTGAGAGGGTGCCGCAGCGCTGATATCGGGATTACGGTAGAGAGGGAGGAACCGCACGCCGGCGCAGGCCCGTTGTCCTATCAGGAGGGCCAGGACATGGATGAATGGATCATCTGGATAATCCTCGCAGTCGTCCTCGGCGTGGCCGAAATCTTCACGCTCACGGCCTCACTCGGCCTGCTCGGCGTCGCGGCCCTGCTGACCGCCGCCACCGCGGCCATCGGGCTGCCCGTCCCCCTGCAGTTGATCTTCTTCGCCGTGTCCTCGGCGGCCGGCCTGCTCGTGCTCAGGCCGATCGCGATGCGTCATATCAGACAGCCGCCGCTGCAGCGGTTCGGCGTGGAAGCGCTCGTCGGTAAACCCGCGTACGTCGTGGCCGAAGTGACGGGCCGCGACGGCCGCGTGCGCATCGGGGGCGAGGAATGGTCGGCGCGCGCCTACGACGAGACGCTGGTGATCCCCACAGGGGCGACCGTCGACATCATCGAGATCGAGGGAGCGACAGCCCTCGTATATCCCCGGGAGTGACCATGGATCCGCTCTTGCTGGTCGGACTGTTCGTCATACTCTTCGCCGTGCTGACCCTGCTCAAAGCGGTGCGGATCGTCCCGCAGGCCCGAGCCCGCAACGTCGAGCGCCTCGGCCGCTACCACCGCACTCTCAAGCCGGGCCTCAACTTCGTCATCCCGTACGTCGACCGCGTCTATCCCATGATCGACCTGCGTGAACAGGTCGTCTCCTTCCGGCCGCAGCCCGTCATCACCGAGGACAACCTCGTCGTCGAGATCGACACCGTCCTCTACTTCCAGGTGACCGACCCGCGGGCGGCGGCGTACGAGATCGCCAACTACATCACCGGCGTCGAGCAGCTCACCGTCACCACGCTGCGCAACGTCGTCGGCTCCATGGACCTGGAGAAGACCCTCACCTCCCGCGACACCATCAACAGCCAGCTGCGCGGCGTCCTCGACGAGGCCACCGGCAAGTGGGGGCTGCGCGTCAACCGCGTCGAGATCAAGGCCATCGACCCGCCCAAGACCATCAAGGACGCGATGGAGAAGCAGATGCGGGCCGAGCGCGACAAGCGGGCCGCGATCCTCAACGCCGAGGGCCAGCGGCAGTCGCAGATCCTCACGGCCGAGGGTGACAAGCAGAGCCGCATCCTGCGGGCCGAGGGCCAGCGCACGGCCGCGATCCTGGAGGCCGAGGGCCAGTCGCGCGCGATCGACCAGGTCTTCCAGGCCGTGCACCGCAACGACCCCGACCCGAAGCTGCTGGCCTACCAGTACCTCCAGGTGCTGCCGCAGCTCGCGCAGGGCGACGGCAACACGTTCTGGGTGATCCCCAGCGAGGTCACCTCGGCGCTGCAGGGCGTCTCGAAGGCGTTCACGGAGGCGCTGCCGCGCTCGGCGGCCACCCGCGAGGAGGTGCCGGAGAGCTCGGCCGCCGAGGAGGAGGCGGCCAAGGCGGCGGAGGCCGCGGCCGAGGCCGTCGCCGACGCCCAGGAGGCGGAGAGCCCCAATGGCCCCCGGCAGATCACGCAGCGGGTCGACGAGCCCTCCCCGTTCCCCGACCTCGACCTCGACAAGAAGCCGTCGGAGGCCGAGCGCTGAGCCCGGCGCCGGTGCCGGCCGCTCAGGGCCGGCACCGGCGGGGGTCAGTGCGACAGTGGCGCTTCGGTCGTGTCCACCAGGGTGCAGTCGGCGATCGGCCCCTCGCCCACCCTGGCCCAGATGCCCGCGACGATCCCGCCCTTGGCGGTCTCCGAGACGCTGAACTCCAGCACCCCGGTCTGGTCCGGCCCGATCACCCGGGGATCGATGACGAAGCCGGGCCCGGCCTCCTCAGGCGTGGGGAACACGCTCAGCGGGGCCTCCTCCGAGCTGAGGAAGTGGCTGCTGCGAGGCTGCGGGCTGCACTTCTTGCCCATGGGGATGTAGTCCACCACCACGTTCGCCCCCATCTCCCGCAGGTCCGCCTCCAGCTTGTCGGGATCCTTGGCCTCGTGGATGTCGATGTGGATCAGCCCGTCGGGCAGCTTGGCCACCGCATAGGCCGGTGAGCCGCCCAGCAGCAGCGGCACGGCCACCGCGGCGGCGGCCGCCAGGCCCAGGGCGGGGGCCAGGACGGCGAGGCGGGGCAGGCGGCGCCTGCGCGGGGTGCGGTCGATCTCGGTCATCACGAACTCCTTGAGCAGTCGGCGACGGCCCTCGGGAAGATCACGTTCGGCCGGCCAGTTCATCGGATCTCCTCCTTGTCGGGGCCTCGGTCACCTGATGACTGTCTCGGCGCGGGCGGTGGTTCCCCCGCGCCGGCGAGTTTCTTGCGAGCCCGCGAGAGCCGGGACCTGACCGTGCCCACGGGGATGCCGAGCGCGTGCGCCGCCTGGGCGTAGTCGAGACCCGCCCACACGCACAGCGCGAACACGTCCTGCTCCTGGCGGCGCAGGCCGTCGTACGCGGTGCGGACGGCGGCCAGCCGCTCCGCGTCGTCGATGCGGCCCACGACCTCGTCGGCGAAGTCCGGCACCACGTCGCCCCTGGGCATCCTGGCCAGCGCGTCGTCATGCCGGCGGGCGGTCCTGCGCAGGTTGCGGTGCACGTTCGTCGCGATGCCGAGCAGCCAGGGCCGCAGCGAGCCGCCCTCGTGATCGATCTTCCCGCGCAGGCGCCACGCCTCCAGGAACGTCAGCGCCATCACGTCCTCGGCGGTCGACCAGTTGCCGGTCAGGCGGAAGGCGTGGTTGTAGACGGCCTTCGAGCACTCGTCGAAGAGCTCCCCGAAGGCCGCCTGGTCCCCGCCACGTATTCGAGCACGTAATGACATATCCACATATGTCTACTGTCCGGGCGCGCCGCCCGGTTCCGTCTGGTCCCGCACCTGGCCGCGGTCGAAGTACGCGGCCAGGTCCGCGTCCAGCGGCGGCACGTCGTACGGCGTGCCGCCGTCGCGCAGCGACATCGTCGCCATGTACCCGGCCGCCACGCTCATCCGGGCCGCCACCGGCGAGGTGTCCGTCACCCCGCCGTCCCTGACGAACCTCAGGAACTCCGAGACGATCTCCATGTCGGCGCCCCCGTGCGAGCCCGTCGCCTCCGGCACCTTGTACGCGATGTCGCAGTCGTCCCGGTAGCCGGTGGGCCCGGTGTTCCAGACCTTGACGGTGTCCCCCGGCCCGTCGCCGAAGTTCTCCAGGCGGCCCTCGGTGCCGATCACCGTGTAGTTGCGCACGTAGTCGGGCGAGAAGTGGCACTGCTGGTAGGCCGCGATGACGCCGTTGTCCAGGCGCATGTTCATCACCGACACGTCCTCGACGTCCACGACGTGGTGCAGGTCCTTGCGCGCGGTGGGCGGCCACTCGTACTGCTGCAGCCAGCCGTCGGGCCGCGGGGTGCCGGGCGCGCGGCGCGGCAGGTCGCCGTAGAGCATGAGGTCGCCGAGGGCGTTCACCCTGGTCGTGTAGCCCCCGGCGAGCCAGTGGATGACGTCGAGGTCGTGCGCCGCCTTCTGCAGGAGCAGGCCGGTGGTGCGGGTGCGGTCGGCGTGCCAGTCCTTGAAGTAGTAGTCGCCGCCGTACGAGACGAAGTGGCGCACCCACACGGTCTTCGGCTCGCCGATGACGCCCTTGGCGATGATGTCGCGCATCAGCCGCACCACGCCCATGTGCCGCATGTTGTGCCCCACGTACAGCCGGGTGCCGCTCTCGCGGGCGGCGCGCAGGATGGTGTCGCAGCCCTCGACCGTGATGGCCATCGGCTTCTCCAGGTAGACGGCCTTGCCGGCGCGCAGGCAGTCGACGGCCAGGCGTTCGTGCGTGTCGTCGGGCGTGTTGACCACGAGGGCGTCGAGGTCGGGGCGGTCGAGCAGCTCGCGGTAGTCCTGCGTGAGGAAGTCCGCCTCGAACGTGCCCGCCTGCCGCTTGAGCACCGCCGGGTCGGAGTCGCACAGCGCGGCCACGACCGCGCCCCTGCCGGGCCGGTGCGCGGCCCGGGCGAGGCTGGTGCGCAGGCCGAGGCCGATCACTCCGAGGCGCAGGTCTTCCACGGGCGTTCCTTCCGCTCGATTAACTCAAGGCGTCGACTTAAATCATGTCCTGCTAAGCAAACTTGAGCAATAGGGCCGCTTAAGTGACAGTTTCCGTCAGGACGGTTGCGTAAAGAGGTGCCGGTCGGCGTGGTCGAGCGCCCACCTGACCGCACCGAGCGCGACGCACTCGCCGCCCAGGGCCGAGGCGACGACCACCGGCGGGTGGAGGCACACCTCCGCGAACAGCTCCCTGATGGGCTCGATGAGCAGGTCACCGGCCTTCGACAGGCTGCCGCCGATCACCACCATCTCGGGGTCGAGCGGGTTGACGACCGTGATCAGGCCCTCGCCGAGGTGGCGGGCGAAGGCCCGCACGGCCCGCGCGGCCTGCTCGTCGCCGGCGCGGGCGCGCTCGATCGCGAACCGCGCGGCCTCGCGCTGCGAGCGCATCTCGCCGGGCTCCACCGCGATCGCGTACTCCGTCATGTGCCGGTAGGCCCGCCAGTGGTCGCCGGGCTGCCGCCCGATCTCGCCCGCGGCCGCGTGCGCGCCCCGGTGCGGCCGGCCGTCGATGAGCAGCCCCAGGCCGAGCCTGCTGCCGGCGAACAGGTAGACCACGTCGCTGCGGCCGCGCGCCCGGCCGCGCCAGTGCTCGGCCAGCACGGCCAGGCGCATGTCGTTGTCCACCAGCACCGGCGCCGGGATCCGGCGCGACAGCTCGCCCCGCAGGTCGAGCCCCGTCCATCCGGCCAGCACGACGCTCTTGACGACCCGGCCCGAGCCGTCGACCATGCCCGTGGTGCCGACACCCACGGCGGTCAGGTCCGGCACGGCCAGCCCGGCCTCGGCCGCCACGGCGCCGACCAGCTCCGCGACGGCGTCGAGCCGGTCGCCGGCAGTCATCGACGGATGGTGCGGCACCCGGCGCTCGGCCACCACCGTGCCGTCGAGGTCCGTCACCATGGCCCGCAGCCACGACGCGCCCACGCCCACCCCCGCCACGTGCCCGGCCGCGGCACGGAAGCGGAAGCGCCGGGCCGGCCGCCCGCGCCGGCGGTCGCCCTCCTCCTCGCCGCACTCCTCGGCCCACCCCTCGGCGAGCAGGCCCTCGACGATCACCTCGGCCGTCGGCCTGGACACCCGGGCCGCCCGCGCCAGCTCCGACAGCGTGGCGACGCCGCTCTCCCGCAGGACGCGCAGGATCGCCGCCGAGTTGAGCCTGCGCAGGAGGGAGGCGTCCCCGCTCTGCTGTCGCACCCGACCTCCAACCGGTTATCGCAAGAGATTTGGCTAATTCTGCCAGGTACGGGGGTCGCGTGAAGCAGAGCTGTGGGGGCACTTAAGAACTCCTCGATGGACACCTCCCGTGCCGGGCGGGCACAGTGCACTAGGTTCGTAAGGGGAAAGAGGGGGCCATGAAAGCGCTGGTCAAAGAGCGGGCCGAGCCCGGCCTGTGGCTGGTGGACGTGCCCGAGCCCGAAGTGGGTCCCGGCGAGGTGAAGATCCGGGTCCTGCGGACCGGCATCTGCGGCACGGACCTCCATATCCGGAAATATGACGATTGGGCGCGGCACACGCTGGAGCTCCCGCTCGTCGTCGGGCACGAGTTCTGCGGCCACGTGGTCGAGGTCGCGCCCGGCGTCGAGGACATCTCCGTCGGTGACCTCGTCAGCGGTGAAGGGCACATCGTCTGCGGCAAGTGCCGCAACTGCATGGCCGGCCGCCGCCACCTGTGCGCCCACACGATCGGCCTCGGCGTCAACAGGGACGGCGCCTTCGCCGAGTACGTCACCCTGCCCGCCTCCAACGTCTGGGTGCACCGCGTCCCCGTCCACCCCGACGTGGCCGCCATCTTCGACCCGTTCGGCAACGCCGTCCACACCGCGCTGTCGTTCCCCCTGGTCGGCGAGGACGTGCTGATCACCGGCGCGGGCCCGATCGGCCTCATGGCCGCCGCCGTGGCCACCCACGTCGGCGCGCGCAACGTCATGATCACCGACGTCAGCGACGAACGCCTCGACCTGGCCGGCAAGCTCGGCGTCTCCCTCGCCGTGAACGTCTCCCGCTCCTCCATCGCCGAGGGCATGCGCCAGCTCCACCTGCGCGAGGGCTTCGACGTCGGGCTCGAGATGTCCGGCAACCCCGTCGCCGTCCGCGACATGATCGCGAGCATGACCCACGGCGGGAAGATCGCCATGCTGGGGCTGCCCGCCGAGGAGTTCGCCGTCGACTGGGCCACCATCGTCACCTCCATGATCACGGTCAAGGGCGTGTACGGCCGGGAGATGTACGAGACCTGGTACAACATGTCCGTCCTGCTGGAGAAGGGCCTCGACCTCTCCCCCGTGATCACCGACCGGTTCTCGTACCGCGACTACGACGCCGCCTTCGACACCGCCGCCAGTGGGCGTACCGGCAAGGTCATCCTGGATTGGAGCGACTGACACATGTTCACGAACGTGCGCCAGCAACTGCGTACGACCCTCGACGAGATCACCGAGGCGGGCCTGCTCAAGCCCGAGCGGGTCATCTCCACCCCGCAGAGCTCCCAGGTCAGCGTGGCCGGCCGCGAGGTGCTCAACTTCTGCGCCAACAACTACCTGGGCCTGGCCGACGACCCCACCGTGGTCGAGGCCGCCAAGCAGGCGCTCGACCGGTGGGGGTTCGGCATGGCCTCCGTCCGGTTCATCTGCGGCACCCAGGAGGTGCACAAAGAGCTGGAGTCCCGCCTGTCCGGCTTCCTCGGCATGGAGGACACCGTCCTCTACAGCTCCTGCTTCGACGCGAACGGCGGCGTCTTCGAAACCCTCCTCGACGCCCAGGACGCCGTCATCTCCGACGCCCTCAACCACGCCAGCATCATCGACGGCATCCGCCTGTCCAAGGCCCAGCGCCTGCGCTACGCCAACCGCGACATGTCCGAGCTGGAGGCCCGCCTCAAGGAGGCGTCGGAGGCCCGGCGGCGGCTGATCGTCACCGACGGCGTCTTCTCCATGGACGGCTACCTCGCGCCGCTGCGCGACATCTGCGACCTGGCCGAGCAGTACGACGCCATGGTCATGGTCGACGACTCCCACGCCGTCGGCTTCGTCGGCCCCACCGGCCGCGGCACACCCGAGCTGCACGGCGTCACCGACCGGATCGACATCATCACCGGCACCCTCGGCAAGGCGCTCGGCGGCGCCAGCGGCGGCTACGTCTCGGCCCGCAAGGAGATCTGCGAGCTGCTGCGGCAGCGCTCCCGCCCGTACCTGTTCTCCAACTCGCTCGCGCCCGTCATCGCCTCCGCGTCGCTGCGCATCCTCGACCTGCTGGAGACCTCCGGCGACGCCCGCGAGCGGCTGCGCTCCAACACGGCCCGCTTCCGCAGCGAGATGACCAAGGCCGGCTTCGACATCCTGCCCGGCGACCACCCGATCGTGCCCGTCATGATCGGCGACGCCGCCGAGGCCGCCGCCATGGCCGAACGCCTGCTCGACCTGGGCATCTACGTGATCGGCTTCTCCTACCCGGTCGTACCGCACGGCCAGGCCAGGATCCGCGTCCAGCTCTCGGCGGCCCACTCGCCGGAGGACGTGGACCGCGCCGTCCAGGCCTTCATCCAGACCCGCGGCTGACCCTTCTTCCGACGGCACGCCGGCCCGGGACCGCCCACCCCTCCCGGGCGGGCGGCGCACCCGCCCGGCGGCGCGCCGCTTCCCGGCGGCGCGTCCTTTCTCCTCGGCGGGCATGAGTATTCTCGCTGCGTGATAGACACGCGGCGATTGCGGACGTTGCGGGCGGTGGCCGACCACGGCACGGTCACCGCCGCCGCGGCCGCGCTGCACCTGACGCCCTCCGCCGTGTCCCAGCAGCTCGCCGCGCTGGAGCACGAGGTGGGGCACCGGCTGCTCACCCGGGACGGCCGCGGCGTGCACCTCACCGCCGTGGGCAAGATCATGCTCGGTCACGCGAACGAGGTCCTGGCCCAGCTCGAACGCGCCGAGGCCGAGGTGGCCGCGTACACGTCGGGTGAGGCGGGCGAGGTCACGGTGGCCTGCTTCGCCACCGCGATCAGCGCCGTGCTCTCCCCCGCCATCGCCGCGCTGCGCGAGACGTCCCCGGGCGTGCGGGTCCGCGTGCAGGACGCCGAGGGCGACCACAGCCTCGCCATGCTGCTCGACGGCCAGGCGGACCTGGCGATCACGGTGGAGTACCGGGGCGCGCCCGACGCCGCCGACCCCCGCCTGTCGCGCCGCCCCCTGTACGCCGAGCCGTTCGACCTGGTGCTCCCGCGCGACCATCCGCTCGCCGCCTCGGCCACGCTGACCTCGCTCGCCTCCGAGACCTGGATCGGCCCCTACCCGGGCAACCCGGTGCACGACGTGATCACGTTCGCCTGCCAGCAGGCGGGTTTCACGCCGGGCCTCGTGCACTGCTCCGACGACTTCCGCGCCGTCGTCGCCCTGGTCGGGGCGGGGGCGGGGGTGGCGCTGGTGCCGCGTCTCGCGCTGCGCGACATGGCGCTGCCGGGGGTGGCGGTGCGGCAGACACCGGGGCCGGAGCGCCGCGTCTTCGCCGCCGTACGCCGCGGCTCCGACGCCCATCCCCTCCTGCGCCCGCTCCTCGCTGCCCTGCGCGAGGTGGCCGGATCCCTCGGCACGGGCTGAAACACTCCGGCTTCATCCGGACATCTCCTTCTCCGAGAGGTACGTCAAGGCGCGGCCCAAGGACTGTCCCGCGTCGTGATCATGGCGTTCTAGCCTGGAGTGATGTCGTACCGCGCGATGCTCAGGCTGCCCGGCGTGGCGGCGCAGGCCGTGCTCGGGTTCCTCGCCCAGCTCACGCAGCAGGTGGCGCCCGTCGGGATCGTCCTCGTCGTGCAGGGCGCGAGCGGGTCGCTGGCGCTGGCCGGGGTGGCGGCGGCGGCGTTCTCCGTCGGGGCCGGCATGGGCAGGCCCGTGCAGGGGCGGCTCATGGACCGCCACGGAGGCAGGGTCGTCCTGGCCGCCACGGCACTCCTGCACGTGGCGGCGCTGCTGGCGCTGCTCGCGTGCGCGCGGCCCGGCCTGCCGTGGTGGCCCATGGTGGCTTTGGCCTGGATCGCCGGGATCGGCCTGCCGCCCGTCTCCGTCAGCATGCGCATCGAGTGGGGTCGCAGGGTCGACGGCGAGGGGCGGACCACCGCCTACAGCCTGGTGTACCTGGTGCAGGAGCTGGCCATGCTCACGGGGCCGCTGGTGTTCGGGCTGCTGATCGCGGTGGCCTCGGCGTCGCTGGCGCTCGGGCTGGTCGCCGCGGCGGCCGGCGCCGGCACGCTGGCCTTCGCCCGGGCACTCCAGGTGGGCCCGGACGCGCACGCGACGGGGCGCGGGCGCGCCTTCGCCGACCGGCGGATGCTGGTGCTCATGGCCGTCGTCCTGCTGCACGGCGGCACCTTCGGAGCGCTGCAGGTGGGCCTGCCCGCCCTGGCCGCCGCCCGCGACTTACCCGCCGCCACGGGCATCCTGGTCGCGGCCCTGTCACTGGGCGGCATCGCGGGCGCCGCCGCCTACGGGGCCCGCTCGTGGGCCTCATCCCCCCAGGTGCGGCTGGTCGCCTTGATGGCGCTGCTCGGGCTCGCGCTGGCGCCCCTGGTGCTGGTGGAGCCGCTGCCGGCGTTCTGCGCGGTGCTGTTCGCCGGCGGGCTGGCACTCAACCCGGCCCTGACGACGTCGTCCCTGCTCGTGGACGAGTACGCGCCCACGGCGCAGGCGGAGGCGTTCGGCTGGGTCTCGACGGGGCTCGGCGTCGGCGGCGCGGCCGGCTCGGCGGTGGCCGGCGTGGTCGGCGAACGCTTCGGCCCCGGCGCCCCCTTCCTCGCCGCCGCCACGTTCGCCCTGGTGGGAGCGCTGGCCGCCGCCCTGCTCCTCCGCCGCCCCTGACGCGCTCGGGACCACCGGCTCAGGCGCGGGCGCGGGCCCACGGTTTCCTCAGGCGTGGGCGCGGGCCACGTCCGTGGCTTCCTCAGGCGTGGGCGCGGGCCTGGTCCACGGCCTCCTTGAAGCGGGCGTAGGTGTCCAGCTCCGCCTCCACCGGCTCCAGCACCAGCTCCTCACCCACCCGGCCGATGGACGCACGCAGGGCCCGGCCCGTACGGCGGGCTCTGCGCCGGCCGCCCGCCCAGGCGGCCAGCCGCGCCAGCAGCGCGATCAGTACCCCCGCCAGCACGCCGCCCACCAGCAGCACCGTCGGCCACGGCACCACGCCAACCGTAGGCAGCGGCGGCTGCGGCAGCCGCAGGTAGTCCATCCCGAACAGCACGCCCAGCCACAACGCCCCGGCCAGCATCGCCGCGAACACCGCCCACTGCACCACGTTCACGGCCCGCCACCAGCGGGGCCGCCTCGTGCCGACGGCGGACGTCGTGGCGACCGCCCGGTCCACCGCGTCCGCCAGCTCGGGCGCACGCGACCTGGCCGCCTGCCGCACCGCCGCCGCCCACGCCCCGGGCATCCCGGCCGCCGCCACCTCGCCGACGTCCCTGACCGCCGTCTCCACCTGTGCCCGCTGCACGGCGGAGGCCGCCGGCACGGACGTACGCCCCACGATCTCCCTGTCGGCTCCCCTGTCGGCACGACCGCCTGCGGACCGGACCGCGCGGCCGGCGGGTGACAGGCCGCCGAGGCGGAGCCTGCGCAGGGGGTCCGGGCGGAACCTGCGCACCCACCTGGTGACCGGCCATCCGGTGGCGACGACGGCCCGATGCCGGTGCCCCTTGGCCACCGCCTCCACGACCGCCGGCACCCCGGCCGCCGCGCACAACGCCCCGGTGAGCGCCCGCTCCGCCCCGCCCAGCCGCTTGCCGCCACCCGACGTCCCTCCGTCCACAGCCTGGGGAGAACGGTCACCGTCCACAGGCTGTGCGGGGCCGGCGGCGGCCAGGTGCTCCGCGGCGGCCGTGATGTCGGCGGCCAGGCGGGCCGACCAGGACTTACGCTTGGATACCCGCTCCCCCAGCAACGCCCGCAGCTCGTCCAAGCCCCTTCCCGTACGCGCCGAGACGGCGAGCACAGGGATCCCCGGCAGCCCGTCGTCGTCCAGCAGGCGGCGCAGATCGTCCAGGCAACGGTCCACAGCGTCGGCGGGCAGCCGGTCCACCTGGTTGAGCACCACGACCATCACGTCCCGGTGCCCGGCCAGCGGCCGCAGGTAGCGCTCGTGCAGGGCGGCGTCGGCGTACTTCTGCGGATCCACCACCCACACGAGCAGGTCGACCTGCTCCACCAGCCGGTCCACCTCCAGCCGGTGGGACAGCCGGATGGAGTCGTGGTCGGGCAGGTCCAGCAGGACGAGCCCGGACAGGCCGGGATCGTCGGCCGCGGAGTGGCGGCGCGGGATGTCGAGCCAGTCGAGCAGCGGCCCGGCACCCTCGCCGTCCCACAGCGCCGCCTGGGCGGTCGAGGTGGTGGGCCTGGTGACGCCCACGTCGGCGAGGTCCTGGCCGGCGAGCGCGTTGTAGAGGGAGGACTTGCCACTGCCGGTGGCCCCGGCCAGGGCCGCCACGGTGTGGTCGATGGACAGCTCACGGCGTACCCCGGCCCGCTCGGCGACGGCCCGCGCGCCGGCCACCGCCGGCTCCGACACCCGCCCCTCACCCAGCTTGGCCGCTTCGAGCAGAGCGGCCAGCCGCGAGTCCAGCGAAGGTCCCTCCTTGCGCCGCAACACCTTCACGGCCTCTCCTCCGCATCGGGCCGTTCGGTGGTGCGTGGGTCCTGCGAACCAGGCAGTCCAGCGGTGCGGGGCTCCTCCGGCGTCGGTGGCTCCGGCATCGGCAGCTCCGCCGTCACGGCGGCGGGCAGCTCGGCGCGGTGGTCGCTGATGCGCAGGGCCGCCGAGCGCAGGGCGTCCGCCGTGCCCCGGGGCGGCGCGACCGAGTCGAGTTGCCTGGTGAACCTGGCGGCCTCCTCATCCAGCAGCACCCGCACCCGTTCCCGCAGGTCATCCCTGGCCCGCGCGGTCAACGACCGCACCGCCTGGTCACCGAACACGGCCTCCAGCAGCTTCTGCGACAGCACGCTCGTGCCGCCCGCGATCCCCACCTCGATCCCCGTCAGCCCGCCCGTGGAGGCGAACACGGCCAGCATGAGCAGCAGCCCCGCCCCGTTCACGCCGAACGAGGCCACCCGCGCGGTCGTCCGCCGCTCGGCGCCCTCCTCGCGGACGAGGTCGAGGACGTACTCCTGCCAGCCGCGCACCGCCGCCTCGGCCCGCTTGCCGAGGTCGCCGGAGGCGCGGCCGAGGCGGGCGGACTCGACGGCGCCGAGCCGTTCGAGCAGGCCGGGGCCGCCGGGCGCGGCCGACCAGCCCTCCAGGGCGCGCTCGGCGGCACCGTCGGCGGCGCCCCTGATCAGCGCCTCGACGCCGCTCTCCAGGGCGTCTCTGAGCTGGGCCTCCGGCACGCGTCCTGTGAAGAAGCCGACGATGCGGTCACGCAGCCACCCGACGCGGCTCTCCAGGGAGCGCATGAGGTCGCCGGTGCCGATGAAGTCCTGCCAGCGGGCCAGCACCTCGCCGCGCAGCAGCGAGCCGTCGCGCATGCCCTCGTCGAAGTCGGCCATCCCGCCGGCGTACGCGCCGGCCACGATGGAGTGCAGGCCGTCGAAGGCGGCCTGCTGGCGTTCGACGGCGGCGGCCAGCGACGGCACCCGGGTGGCCAGGCTGTCGAGCGCCCCCGACAGCGTCTGGCGGACGACCCGCGCCCGCTCGGCGGCGTCGGCGGCCAGCCCCGTCAGCCAGGAGGAGATGTCCTCGACGGAGGAAGCGGGCAGCCGCGCCCTCTCGTCGGGTAGCGCCGCCTCCGGGACGGTGAACAGCCGGGTGCCTTCCAGGCCGTTCTCGGCGAGGAGGCGGGCGAGGTCGCGGGAGACGGGCTCGACCGCCTCCGGGGCCACCCGGTCGAGGACGACGGCCAGGGCGGTGCTGCGTTCGCGGGCGGAGCGCAGGAAGCTCCACGGCACCTCGTCGGCGTACCGGGCGGCCGTGGTGACGAACAGCCACAGGTCGGCGGCGGCGAGCAGCTGCGCGGCCAGCTCCCGGTTGGCGGTCACCACGGAGTCGATGTCGGGCGCGTCCAGCAGCGCCAGGCCCGCTCCCAGCGCGGGCGAGGTCACCACGCGCAGCGCCCCCGGGCCGTCGCCGGTGGCGCGGGACAGGCCGGGCAGCACGTTCTGGCCCATGAACCAGGAGCGGTCGGCCGGGCTGACCACGAGCGTGGGCACCAGCGTGGTCGGGCGCAGCACGCCCGGCTCGGCCACGTCGGCGCCGACCAGCGAGTTCACCAGCGTGGACTTGCCCGCGCCCGTCGAGCCGCCGACGACGGCCAGCAGCGGGGCGTCGAGGGCGCGCAGGCGGGGCAGCAGGTAGTCGTCGAGCTGGCCGGTCAGCTCGCGCAGGGCGCGCCGGTCGGCGTCCGCCTCACCGACCGCCAGCGGGAACAGCTCCCTGTCCAGCGGTCGCCGCAGCGACTCCAGCGCGCCCAGCAGGTCCATGGGATCCACGCTAACCCCGAATCCAGCAGGTATTCGGGACTGACCCGCATTCCCTGCCCACCTGGCCGTTCTCCGGCACAGGTCCTTCCGAGGAGAAGGCGCCTCGCGCGCCTGCGCACATCACAAACGCGCCCCATCACAAGCGCGCGACGTCGCGGGGGTGTGGGGGTGTGGGGGTGTGGGGGTGTGGGGGTGTGGGGGTGTGGGGGTGTGGGGGTGTGGCGGTCAGCCCGAGGCCGGGGGCTCGCGGAGGACGTAGCCGACGCTGCGCAGCGTGTGGATGAGCCGGGGCTCGACGTCGTCCACCTTGCGCCGCAGATACGACACGTACGACTCGACGACGCCGGCGTCCCCGCCGAAGTCGTAGTTCCACACGTGGTCGAGGATCTGCGCCTTCGACAGCACCCGCCCCGCGTTGACCATGAAGTAGTGCAGCAGCTTGAACTCGGTGGGCGACAGCCGCACGGGCCGCCCGGCGCGCGACACCTCGCGCGCCTCCTCGTCCAGCTCCAGGTCCGCGACCTTCAGCTTGCTGGCGGGCGTGACCTCGCCCCGGGTGCGCCGCAGCACGGCCCGGATCCGGGCCTGGACCTCTTCGAGGCTGAACGGTTTGGTGACGTAGTCGTCCCCGACGCGCAGCCCCGCGATCTTGTCCTCGGTGGCGTCGCGGGCGGTCAGGAACAGGACGGGCGACTCGATGCGCCGGGCGACCTCGAACCCGTCGAGGTCGGGCAGCATCACGTCGAGCACCACCAGGTCGGGCGAGGTCCGTACGGCGACTTCGACGGCCTCCTCACCGTCGGCGGCCGTCAGCACCTCGAACCCGGAGAAGCGCAGGCTGGCGGCGAGCAGATCCCTGATGCTGGGTTCGTCGTCCACCACCATGATCAGCGCCTCGGGTCTTGTCACGTACTTAGAGTGACAAAATGACCTGAGGGTTAGCTGAAGGCTCACTCCAAGGCGAGTGGGAGTTCGACGCGGAAAGTGGAGCCGGCGTCGGGAGAGCTGTCGACGGTGACGGTGCCGTCGTGGGCGTGGACGAGTGCCTGCACGATGGCGAGGCCGAGGCCGCTGCCGCGGTCCTCCGCGGAGCGGCGGCGGGAGCGGGCGGAGTCGGCGCGGTAGAAGCGTTCGAAGACGCGCTCGACCTGCTCGGGGGTGAGGCCAGGGCCGTTGTCGACGACCTCGATGAACAGCTTGCCGGTGGTCGCCCCGGCCCGGACGATGATCGGGGAGCCGGGCTCGGTGTGCACGATGGCGTTGGTGACGAGGTTGCTGATGACCTGGCGCAGGCGCACCTCGTCGCCGGAGACGATCAGGGCGGCGCCGCCGACGACGTCCAGCTTGATCACGCGGTCGGGGGCGAGGATGCGGGCGTCCTGCACGGCGTCGGCGGCCAGCGCCAGCATGTCGACCGGCTGCATCTTGAGCGGGCGCTGCTGGTCGACCCTGGCGAGCAGGAGCAGGTCGTCGACCAGGACGCTCATGCGCCCGGCGGCGTGCTCGACGCGTTGCATGAGCTCGGCGGGGTCGGCGCCGGGGTTCTGCCTGGCGTACTCGGCGAAGCCGCGGATGGAGGTGAGCGGGGTGCGCAGCTCGTGGGAGGCGTCGCCGACGAACTGCCGCATGCGGTCCTCGGAGCGGCGGGCGGCGGCCTCGGAGGCGGATCTGGCGGCGAACGCGGCCTCGATCTGGGCCAGCATCCCGTTGAGTGACCGGGCCAGGCCGCCCACTTCGGTGCGCGGGTCGCCGTCGGGCACCCGGCGGTGCAGCTCGCCTCCGGCGATGGCTTCGGCGGTGCGCTCGATCTCGCGCAGCGGCCGCATGCTGTGCCGCACGATCGTGACGCCGACCACGGCGAGGATGAGCAGGATGCCGCCGCCGCCGAGCAGTTCGATGAGCACGAGCCGGGTGGTGATGGCGTCCACTTCCTCCAGGTCCACGGCGACCACGAGGGTGCGCCGCTGGGCCACGAGGTGGCCCAGCACCCGCCACTCGCCGTCGCCGCTGACGGCGGGCGCGGTGTAGGGCACGGTGTAGGGCGCCGCGCCGGGCACCGGCGGCAGCACCGGCTTGGGCTTCTTGTCCACGTCGCGGTCGGTCAGCATCGGTACGTACGCGCCGTCCGGCTCCTTGACCAGGGCGATCGCGTCAGACTCGATGAGGATGGGATGCTCGCCGGTCTCCCTGTCCCGCCTCCAGTCGCTCCTGACCTTCTTGTCCATGCGCGCGCTGAGCAGGTGGAGCTGGCTGTCCACCCGGTCGATGAGGTAGCCGTGCAGCACCGAGACGCTCACCAGGCCGATGAAGAACATGCCGAGGCCCAGCAGCGCCAGCATCGACGCGATGAGCTTGATCCTCAGCGGCAGGCCGCGCATCAGGAGCTCGGTGGCAGGCGCAGGACGTATCCGACACCGCGCAGGGTGTGGATGAGCCGCGGACTCCGGTTGTCGATCTTCCGGCGGAGCACGGAGACGTACGACTCGACGATGCCGACCTCGCCGCGGAAGTCGTAGTCCCAGACGTGGTCGAGGATCTGCGGCTTGGACAGGACGCGCCCGGCGTTCGTCATGAAGTAGCGCAGGAGCTTGAACTCGGTGGGCGACAGCGCGACCGCGTTGCCGCCGCGCCACACCTCGTGGCTCTCCTCGTCGAGCTCGATGTCGGCGAACGTCAGCCGGGGCGGCGCCGCCTGCGTCTCCCCGGCGGTGCGGCGCAGCACGGCGTGGATCCTGGCGACCACCTCCTCCAGACTGAAGGGCTTGGTCACGTAGTCGTCGCCGCCGAGCGTGAGCCCGCGGATCTTGTCCTCGGTCTCGTCGCGGGCGGTGAGGAACACCACCGGCGTGTGCACCCCGCCGCCGCGCAGCCGCTTGACGATCTCGAAACCGTCCAGGTCGGGCAGCATGACGTCGAGCACGACGAGGTCGGGGCGGTGGCGTTGGACGGCGGCGACGGCGTCGAGGCCGCTCTTCGCCGTGGTCACGTCGAAACCCGCGAACCTCAGGCTCGCGGCGAGGAGTTCGAGGATGTTCGGGTCGTCCTCGACTATCAGCAGGCGTGATTCCATCACTTCCAAGGATGCCCTCATCGGACGAGTGCTGGGACAATTCCGGCAATATGCCGGGCAATGGCCAGACTTGAGGTGGCCGCCGGAGAAGGGGCATTCCTCACCAGAACTACCTTTCCCCGGACATCTACCACGAAGTCATCCACGAGGCCGCCGTCCCTGGCGACGGCCTGCGCGCGTACGCCGCCGGGCGCCCGCTGCAGGTCTGCGGGGCCGAGCTCGGGCACGTACCGGCGGGCGGCCATGACGAACGCGTCCTTGACCAGAGATCCATAGACTTCCTTAAGTCCGGTACGCCAGTGCGCCCGGGCCATCCGGAGCGTCCCCGGCCAACCAAGAATTTGCCGGACATTACCGAAATTCGACCATCGGTACCCCTCGTACGCCATGGCCAGCACCGCGTTCGGCCCCACCAGCACGCCGCCATCGATCCGCCGGGTCAGGTGCACCCCGAGGAACGGGTAGCGCGGGTCGGGCACCGGATAGATCAGCCCCCGCACCAGGTCCCTGGCCGTGCCCCTGAGCGCGTAGTACTCGCCCCTGAACGGCACGATCCGCACGTCGCCGCCCGCCCCCGCCATCCTGGCCACCGCGTCGGTGCCGAGCCCGGCGCACACCACCAGGCGGTCGAAGGCGAACCTGCGCCTCCCGGCCACCACCTCGACCTTGCCCGCCCGTTCTCGCAGCGCCCGGACCGGGTGCGCCAGGCGTACCGAACCGCCCAGCTCCGCCACGTCCAGCGCGAGCCGGCGCGCGACGGCGGGGAAGTCGCAGATCGCGGTGTGCGGCGAGTGGACGGCGGCCACGCCGACCGCGTGCGGCTCGATCTCGCGCAGCGCCAGCGCGTCCAGCTCGGCGATGCCGGGCACGCCGTTGGCGCGCGCCCGCTCGGCCAGCGCCGCCAGCCGCGGCCGCTCGGCCCCGCTCGTCGCGACGACGAGCTTGCCCACCTCCTCGTACGGCAGCGCGTGCGCCGCGCAGTACTCCTTGAGCAGCGCCACGCCCTCCCGGCACAGCCTCGCCTTGAGCGAGCCCGGCGGATAGTAGATCCCCGCGTGCACGACGCCGCTGTTGTGGCCGGTCTGGTGGGCGCCGACGCGCCCCTCCTTCTCCAGAACGGTCACCTCGGCCCCCCTGGCGGTGGCCAGCTCGCGTGCCACCGCGAGGCCGACGATGCCGGCGCCCACGACTCCGATCTTCTCCGTCACAAGATGATTTTCCGCGTTACTGGCCATCCCCGCCATATCCGGACGAATCGAACATGAGTACGATGCCCCTATGTACGTCCCACCGGAATGGCCCGCGGAGGTCCGCCCCCCGAGCGTGCCCGACTGGGAGACCTCCGCCGTGGCCTGGCTGCTCGACGCCGTCCCGCCGGACTACCGGGCGTACGAGGTGCTCAGACGGCATCCCGTGGCCCTGGCCGCGATGGCCCGCCACCACGTCACGTCCGCCGTCGAGGCGGCCCGCGCCGGCTACCGGGCGGCAGCGGTCGACCTCAAGGGCCACCTGCCGCCGCACGCCATCGAGGCGGTGCTCGACACCTACCGGCAGGAGGGGCCGCGGCTGGTGCGGCTGTCACGCTCGATCGCGGTGGTCGAGCGCGCCCTGCGCGGCGACATCTTCACCGCCACCATGCGCCGCCCCTGAGCCTCACCGGGTGCGCCGCGCCAGGAACGTGATCACGCCGATCGCCGCCGCCGCGGCGGCGAGCCAGATCAGCACGTTCCCCAAGGTGAGACCGGTGCCGTCGCCGTCGTCCGCCCGCGCCACCGGCGTCTCCTCCTTGCCGGTGTCCTCCGCCTTGACCGGGCTCGGCGTGGGCGCGCTCCCCGCCGGGAGGGGCACCCGGTAGACGGGGCTGCGCGGCCCCTCGCTGCCGACCAGCAGCGACCTCCCGTCGGCGGTGAACGCGATCGACTCGGCCTGCTCCAGCTCCGGCATCGGCACCCGCCCGATCGTCTCGCCGGACGGGCGGAACAGGGTGGCGGAGAAGTAGGTGCGCACCACGTACGAGGAGCCGTCGGGTGCGTAGGCGGCGTCGGTGGCCATGAGCGGGGCGCTCGCCACCTTGCGCAGCACGTTCACCCGGTCCGTACGCAGCTGCTTCGGCGCCGCGTACACCGAGCCGGCGAACTCCTTGGACACCACGTACAGCCGCCCCGTCTTCGGGTGCACCATCAGGCCCTCGGCGTTGCGCGCCCCGTCGGCGTACCTGAACCGGTAGCGGACGGCGGGCAGCGTCGCGTCGGCGATCGTGCGCGGCTCCATGACCTTGTAGACCGACACGTTCGGCCAGGCGCCGTCGAGGTTGTCGCCGATGTCGGCGAACCACAGCACGCCGCGCCCCGTCCGCGGGTCCTTCGTGGCCGCCATGGCCTCCCAGTCGCGCGCCTGCGCCCCTCTCACCTGGAACGTGGCCCGCGTGCGGCCCTCCCCGTCGACCGCGTAGAACGTGGGGGCGGCGGCGCTGTCGTTGTGCGTGTAGTAGATGCCCTCGTGCGTCGGCGAGACGGCCAGGCCGCTCGACTCCGTGATGCGCGCGTCCTTGAAGGTGAACAGCTTCTCCGCGCCGTCGTCGGGCGCCGCGAAGGCCGGCCCGGCAGGCAGCAGGCACACGGCCGCCACGGCGACCAGCACTCTGATCACGAAGTCCCCCACGCCAGCCATCATGCCTCACGGGAGCCGCCGCGGCTTCGTGTCACCTCCGCCCCGGCCTTGCGTCACCTCCGCTCCGGCTTTTGCGTCACCTCCACCGCGGCCTTGCGTCACCTCCGCCCCGGCCTTGCGTCACCTCCGCCCCGGCCTTGCGTCACCTCCGCCCCGGCCCCCACCTTGGCGCTGTGGCGGTGGAAGCCGGTGCCCTGCAACACCACCAGGAGCCCGTTGGCCAGCGCCATGGCCGTCCACAGGCCGTCGATCCCCCACGTCCTGGCGACGGGCACGGCGGCCACGACGAGCGGGCCGTACCCGATGACGAAGTACAGCAGGCTGGCGGCGGAGCGCTTGAGCGCGGTCAGGCCCGTGCCCTGCACGGCCTGGGCCGCGTCGAGCACCGCCGACAGCAGCATCAGCGGCAGCAGCCCGAACGCCCGCTCCCGCACGGCGAGGTCGTCGCTGAAGAGCACCAGCACGTTCTCCCCGAGCCCGAGCAGCAAACCCGCCACCACAAGCGTCCCTGTAATGGCAAGCAGAGCCGCGCCCCGCTGGGCCCGCCGCGCCCCGGCCGCGTCGGGCGCCCGGGCCACGTCGGGCACCGCGGCCTGCGCGACCGACAGGGAGGCCAGCATGATCAAGCCGGTGAGGGTGCTCAGCACGGCGTGGGCGGCGGTGTCGCGGGTGCTCGTGGTGCTCGCGGCGAAGGTCACCACGCCCAGCACTCCAAACTTGACGAGCACCGTCCCGGCCAGCGGGATGCTCACCTTCGCCAGCTTCACGATCTCGCGCGGCCTGGGCCGAGCCTGGCCGATGGGCCGCCCGAGCGCCCGCCGCAGGAGGCTCGCGGCCACCAGCGCCGCCGCCGCGCCCGACACCACCCAGGCGACGCCCACCCCGGTCAGCCCGAGCCCCGGCACCAGCGCGGCGGTGAGCCCGCTCAGCCCGATCGCGAAGACCAGCGTCGGCCAGAGCACGTCACGGTTGCGCCCCAGCGCGACCAGGATGGTGCTCGCCCCGCCGGTGGAGGCAAAGATCAGCACATATCCGGCCAGAAACCACGGCAGCGCCCCCATCTCCCGCACCACCTCGCCCGGCACCCCGCCGGCCCCGGCGAGCAGCGGCACGCACAGCACCGCGAGAGCCCCCAGCACGCCCGTGGCCAGGCTGAGCCAGCGCGCGTCCCGCACGACCGGCACGGCCGCCGCCGGCTCGTCCCTGAACGGCGCCACGAACGGCCCGAGCCCGCGTAACGCGCCCTGCACGGCGGCGCTCGCGGTGCTGAGCACCGAGCTCACCACGGCGAACGCGGCCAGCGTGACCGTGTCATGCTTACCGAGCACCGACGTGACGACCAGCGACCCCGCCATGCCCGCCACCATCGCCAGAAAGATCGGCACCGCGGCCCGGAGCAGGGCGATCATGACATGGGAAGATCCGGCAGGGGTTCCGAGATCATGAAGCGAGTCTATGGCCTGGAGTGCACTCCAGGTCCTTAAGGTTGGCGCCATGGACTACGTCAACCTCGGACGCAGCGGTCTCCTCGTGAGCCCGCTCTGCCTCGGCACCATGAACTTCGGCCCCCGCACCACGGAGGAAGACTCCTTCGCGATCATGGATCGGGCTCACGAGCTGGGGCTGAACTTCTTCGACACGGCGAACGTCTATGGAGGCGTCAAGGGCGAGGGCGTCACCGAGCAGATCATCGGCCGCTGGTTCGCCCAGGGCGGCGGGCGCCGCGAGAAGACGGTCCTCGCCACCAAGGTCTACGGCGACATGGGCGACTGGCCCAACGAGCGCGGCCTGTCCGCACTCAACATCCGCCGCGCCTGCGACGCCTCGCTCAAGCGCCTGCAGACCGACTACATCGACATCTACCAGGCCCACCACGTGCACCGCCCCACCCCGTTCGACGAGTTCTGGGAGGCGATGGAGGTCCTGCGGCAGCAGGGCAAGATCCTGTACGTCGGCTCGTCCAACTTCGCCGGCTGGCACCTCGCCAAGGCCCAGGAGACCGCCGCCCGCCGCAACTTCCTCGGCCTGGTCAGCGAGCAGACCCACTACAACCTGCTCACCCGCGCGCCCGAGCTCGAAGTGCTGCCCGCCGCCGAAGACTACGGCCTCGGCGTCATCCCCTGGAGCCCCCTGGCCGGCGGCCTCCTCGGCGGCGTCCTGCGCAAGCTCGACAAGGGCCGCTCCGGGGCCGAGAACATGCTCAAGCAGCTCGAGAAGCACCGCGACCAGATCGAGCAGTACGAGAAGTTCTGCGACGAACTGAACGAGCAACCCGCCGACGTCGCCCTCGCCTGGCTCCTCAAGCAGCGCGCCGTCGCGGCGCCCATCATCGGACCGCGGACGATGCAGCAACTCGAAGGCAGCCTGCGCGCCCTGGAGATCGACCTCGACGAGTCGGCCCTGTCCCGCCTCGACACCATCTTCCCCGGCCACCGCACCGCCCCCGAGGACTACGCCTGGTAAACCCTCTCCCGGGTGTCCGGCGGCCTCCGCACCGCTCCGGACGGCATCCACGCCGCTCCCCGCCGCGTCCGCACCGGTGGGGACGGCATCCACACCAACGGCGGGCCGTTGCCCCAGCAACGCCCGCCGCCCACCCGCGCGATAACGCGCAGCCTGAACACTCACCACCCCGGCTGAGGCCGCCGAATGCGCGCCGAACCACGCGCATGCACGCCGCCATGCGCACTCGCCGCACACATCGGCGCTGCTCACAGCCTTGCCGCCCGACACGCGCCGGCCGGCACACATGCACGCCGACCGCACGGCACTCGCCACACACGCATGCGCCGGCCACCGCCATGCCGCCCTCCGCCCACACGCTGAGGCGGCCCGGATGCGCGCCGAGCCACGCATGCACTCGGCGGGCCCACACGCACTCGCCGCACGCATCGGCGCTGGTCACAGCCTTGCCGCCCGACGCGCATCGGCAGGCACACATGCGCGCCGGCCACGGCGCTGCCGTCCTCTGCCCACACGCCCAGGCGGCCGGACATGCGCCGAGCACACACATGCACGCAAGACCCACGCGCCCGCCGCTCACACGCACAGCCTCGCCGCCCGATGTGCGCCCGCCACGCGCCCGCGTCCAAGTGCGTCCGCCGCGTGCAGGTGCACCGGCCGCAGCTCAGGCCCAGCGCGCGCTCACCACACCCACGCCCGCGTCGCCCACACCCCGCGCGCCCCGAGGCGCGTGTGCGGCCAGGGGTGGCGTGCGCATGGCCCCGGGCGTGGCTCGGGTCAGGTGAGGAGGGCGCCGACGATCACGATCAGCAGGAGGAGGCCGAGCACGATGGGCAGCAGCCAGGGGCGAGGACGGTCCACGACCTGGAGCCTAGCCCTGCCCGGCGGGTGCCAGCGCCCATTCCGCGAGTGACTCGTACCTCACCTGCGCCCCCATGTGGCTGCGCACGAGCCGCACCCGGTCGGCCTGCCACGGCGATCCGCTGAAGCCGGACAGCGACTCCACCAGCGGCCGGAGGTCCGTCTCGGTCTTGGCGCGGGCGAGCGTGAGGTGGGGGTGGAAGCGTTTCTCGTCGGTCTGGGTGGCGCCGGCGCGGCGGGCGGCGGCGCGGACGGAGTCGGCGAGCCGGGTCATGGGGTCGCCGGTGACTCCCGCCCAGAGGACGCGGGCCCGCCGGGGGGAGGAGAAGGCGCCGAAGCGGTCGAAGGTGAGGTTGGGGGCGGGGTGGCGACGGACGGCGCGCTCGATGCGGGTCTCCAGGTCGGGCAGCACGCGTTCGGGCACCTCGCCGAAGAAGCCGAGCGTGATGTGCCAGGTGTCGCGGGCGGGCCAGCGCAGCCCGGGCACCTGCCCGACGTGCGGCGCGATGGCCTGAGCGAGCTCGTCGAGCACGTCGTCGGGCGGGACGAGGGCCGCGAAGAGCCGCACGGTCAGCCCCGTCGGGGCCGGCGGACGAACCACATGCCGAAGAGGCCGAAGCCGACGCCGGTGAGGCAGGTCCACATCCACCACGTGTTCTCGGGGGCGGGGCGGAAGATCAGCAGGGCGACGAAGGCGAGCGCCCAGACGGCCGTGCCGACGGCGATGGCGGCGGTGTCGTTGGTCTTGATGGGCTCCGGGTCGGGGTGCCACTGCTGCTTCACGTTGTCCAGCCTAGCTTCCAATCGGGTCTCGATCTCATCACCGACTCTTTTCGCAGCTCATCACTACTGTCACTCTTCGCGTCGTGAGTGACACACGTAATGCGATAGACCGTTTCTTCGCAATCTCCGCACGAGGGTCCACCGTTTCCCGTGAGGTACGCGGTGGCATCGCCACGTTCTTCACGATGGCGTACATCGTCGTGCTCAACCCGTTGATCCTGGCCAACGGCAAGGACGTGGACGGCCAGTTCATCGCCGACGGTTCGACGCCGCCGGTGGCGCTGGTGGCGGCGGGCACGGCGTTCGTGGCCGGCGTGCTGACGATCCTGATGGGGGTCGTCGGCCGGGTGCCGTTCGCGATGGCGGCCGGGCTGGGCCTGAACGCCTTCGTCACCTTCCAGATCGCCACGGTGATGACCTGGGAGGAGGCCATGGGCCTGGTCTTCCTTGAGGGCGTCATCATCGCCGTGCTGGTGCTGACGGGGCTCAGGACGGCGATCTTCCATGCCATCCCGGCGCAGCTCAAGACCGCGATCAGCGTGGGCATCGGGTTGTTCATCGCGCTGATCGGGTTCGTGGACTCGGGGTTCGTGCGCAAGGCCGCGGGCACGCCGCTGGAGCTGGGCATCGGCGGCAGCCTGACCTCGTGGCCGATCTTCGTGTTCATCGTCGGGCTGCTGGCCACGGCGGCGATGGTGGCGCGCAAGGTGAAGGGGGCGATCCTGATCGGGATCGTCGGCACCACGATCCTGGCGATCGTCGTCGAGGCGATCGTCAAGGCGGGCGCGTTCTCGCCGCAGAACCCGGCGGGCTGGCAGCTCAACCGGCCCGTCGTGCCCGACCAGCTGTTCGGCTTCCACAACCCGCTGGTGCTGTTCACCGAGTTCGACCCGTTCGGCGGTTTCATCCGGGTGGACGTGCTGCTGGCCGCCCTGCTCGTGTTCACCCTGCTGATCACGGACTTCTTCGACACGATGGGCACGATCGTGGGCGTCGGCCGCCAGGCGAACCTGGTGCAGGAGGACGGGACGCTGCCGCGTACCAGGGAGATCCTGCTCGTGGACTCGCTAGGGGCCGCCGCGGGCGGCGCCGGCTCGGTCTCCTCGAACACCACCTACATCGAGTCGGCGGCGGGGGTCGGCGAGGGCGCTCGCACCGGCCTGGCCAGCGTGGTCACGGGGTTGCTGTTCCTCGTGGCCATCTTCTTCGCGCCGCTGGTGACGGTGGTGCCGTACGAGGCCGCCGCGCCGGCGCTGGTGCTGGTCGGCTTCCTGATGATGACGGCCATCCGGGACGTCGACTGGAACGACTTCGAGATCGCGATCCCGGCGTTCCTCACCATCGTCATCATGCCGTTCACGTACTCGATCTCGAACGGCATCGGCGCCGGGTTCATCAGCTACGTGCTGGTCAAGGTGGTGCGCGGGAAGGCGCGCGAGGTGCATCCGCTGCTGTGGGGCGTGGCCGTGCTGTTCGCGCTCTACTTCGCGATCGGCCCGATCCGGGCGATGCTCGGTCTCTGAGCCCGCACCCTGCCGTCACACTTGAGAAGCCGTCCCGCACGTGCGGGACGGCTTCGGGGTATCAAGGGGTGAGATGACACTTCTGTCCGGAAATATCTTGTCTTGCCGTATAGTTAGCAAAGGTAATGACTCATGCTAACCAAAACCCAGCCCAAGATGGACCTGCGCAGCGACGCCGGTCTCGCTTCAGCCCTGCGCGTCTCACTCGCAAGGCTGAACCGACGCCTAAGACGACAGGCGGCGGCGCACTCGCTGACGCCCACCCAGTTCGCGACGCTCGCCGCGGTGGAACGGCATTCCGGGATAACCCCCGGAGAATTGGCCGAGCTCGAGAAGGTGCAACCACCCTCGATGACCCGCGTGATCGCCGCTCTAGAGGAGCGCGGCCTGGTCGCCCGCACCCCGCATCCGACCGACCGGCGCCAGGTGACCGTCTCGGTGACCGAGGCCGCCGAGAAACTGCTGAAGGAGGAGCGCCGCCGCAAGGAGGCGTGGCTGACGCAGCGGTTGAAGGAGCTGTCGCCCGAGGAGCGGTCGATCCTCAGGCAGGCGGCACCGATCTTGGAGAAGCTCAGCAAGATATAGAGCCCGAAGAACCCAGGACCGGGATGTTCCGGTCACTCAGGGTTCGCAACTACCGCATGTTCGCGGCGGGCGGCATCGTCTCCAACGTCGGCACCTGGCTGCAGCGCACCGCCCAGGACTGGCTGGTCCTCGATTTGACCGCCGGCCCCGGCAACGCCCACGGCAGCGCGGCGGCGCTCGGCACGGCGACCGCGCTGCAGTTCCTGCCGATGCTGCTGTTCGGGATGTTCGGCGGCGTGCTCGCCGACCGCTACCCCAAGCGGCCGATCCTCATCACCGCCCAGTCCCTCATGGCCGGGCTGGCGCTGACGATCGGCATCCTCACGATGACGGGCACCGCCCAGGTGTGGCACGTGTACGTGATGGCGTTCCTGCTCGGCCTGATCTCCTGCGTGGAGGTGCCGACGCGGCAGGCGTTCGTCGTGGAGATGGTCGGCCGCAAGGACCTGCCCAACGCGATCGCGCTGAACAGCTCCATCTTCAACCTCGCCCGCGTGGTCGGCCCGGCGCTGGCCGGCGTGCTGATCTACGTGCTGGGCGGCACGGGGCCGATCTTCCTGATCAACGCGCTGACGTTCGGCGCCGTCATCTCCAGCCTGATCTTCATGCGCAAGTCCGAGCTGAACCTCTCCGAGCCCGTCCCCCGGGCGAAGGGCCAGCTCCGCGAGGGGCTCCGGTACGTGCTGCGGCGCGAGGAACTGCTCATGCCGGTGCTGCTGATCGCCTTCGTGTCGATGTTCTCGCAGTCGTTCTCGATGTCGATCGCGCTCATGGCCCGCGAGGTGTTCGGGGCCGGGGCGTCGTCGTTCGGGCTGGCGTCCAGCATGTTCGCGGTGGGGGCGCTCGTCGGGGCGCTGCTCGCGGCGCGCCGGGCGCGGCTGTCGCGCAAGGTGCTCTTCGCGGGGGCGATCGGGTTCGGGCTGTTCCAGATCGCCACCGGGGTCGCGCCGTTCTACCCCGCGTACCTGCTGCTGCTGATCCCCACCGGGATCGCGCTGATCACCATCAACACCGTCGCCAACGCCAGCGTCCAGATCGCCACCTCGCCCGAGATGCGGGGCCGCGTCATGGGCATCTACATGCTCGTCTTCACCGGCGGGGCGCCGCTGGGGGCGCCGCTGATCGGCTGGCTGTCCGAGCTGGGCGGGCCGCGCACGGGTGTCATCCTGTCCGGCGTGCTGGTGCTGGTCGGGACGGGCCTGGCCGTGGTGATGACGCGGCTGATCAGCTCGCGGGTACGCGAGCCCGCGCTCGCCATGGCATGAGTCATTCGCCGGCGCGCACGGTGAAGGGGTGGGTTCCCGTGGAACCCACCCCTTCGTGACATTCGTCATCTCCGCCCGCTCCCCGAAGTCACCTCCAACTGGTGTTTTCGCCCACTACATCGCCATAAGCCCCCCAACCCATGCTGGGTTGCATGAAGAAGCCCATCGCAACCTTCCTCCTGGGCGCCCTGGTCCTCACCGCCTGCGGCACCGGCGGCGGCTCCCCCTCTCCCCCGCCCAAGAGCGGCGGCACGGTGGCGTGGGGCGCCTGCACGGATCTCGTCGGCCCCGACGGCAAGCAGCTCACCCCAGGCCCCGGCGTCGAGTGCGGCAAGCTCCCAGTCCCCCTCGACCACGCCAAGCCCGACGGCGAGAAGATCGACCTGGCGCTCATCCGGGTCAAGGCCACCGGCGACCGGCTCGGCTCCCTGGTGTTCAACTTCGGCGGCCCCGGCGCCTCGGGCGTGGACTCGCTGGCCATGGCCGCCACCGCGTTCAGCAAGCTCGGCACCCGCTACGACCTGGTCAGCTTCGACCCGCGCGGCGTCGACCGCAGCGCTGGGGTCACGTGCGGCGACACGTTCGCCCGGATGCTCGCCTCGGAGGCCGACGCCGACCAGGACGCGCTGGCCGCGGAGTTCGCGCGGACCTGCCAGAAGGAGTCCGGCAAGGTGCTGCCGCACGTCGGCACCGTCAACGCGGCCAAGGACCTCGACCTGCTCAGGGCCGCGCTCGGTGACCGGCGACTCAACTACTTCGGCTTCTCGTACGGCACCCACCTCGGCGCCGTCTACGCCACGCACTTCCCCAAGAACGTGGGCCGTTTCGTCCTGGACGGCGCCTTCGACCCGTCGGTGACGTTCGAGGAGCGCGCGGTCATCCAGGCGACCGGGTTCGACCAGGCGCTGGAGGCGTTCGCGAAGGACTGCGTGGCGCAGAGCTGCGAGCTGGGCGCCGACCCCGCCGCCGTCGTCAAGACGGTCGAGGACTTCGTCGAGGGGCTCAAAACCAAGCCGATCAAGGTGGGCGACCGCGAGCTGACGTTCTGGCTGGGCCAGCTCGCCGTCATCACCCCGCTGTACGCCAAGCAGAGCTGGCCCATGCTGGAGCAGGCCACCGCCGCCGCGCTCAAGGGCAACGCCACGATCCTGCTCGCCCTGGCCGACTCCTACACGGGGCGGCGGCCCGACGGCACGTACAACACGATGATGACCAGCCTCCAGGCCATCAACTGCGCCGACTACGCCGAGCGGCCGACCGCCGCGCAGATGGAGCGGATCAACGAGCGGGTGAAGAAGATCTTCCCGGTGCTGTCGTTCGACGGCGTCACCGGCGGGGCCTGCGACCACTGGCCGGTACGGGGCGACGACGCCGCCCGGCGCGTCGACGCGACCGGCTCGGCGCCCATCATGGTCGTCGGCGGCAAGGGCGACCCGGCCACGCCGTACCGGTGGGCGACGAGCCTGACGGCCAAGCTCAGGACGGGCGTGCTGGTCACGTACGAGGGCGAGGGCCACGGCGCGTACCTGTCGGGCGACGCGTGCGTCATGAAGACCGTGGACGCGTACGTGATCGAGGGCAAGGTGCCCGCCGCCGGCACCACCTGCGCCGCCTGACCGGCACAACACACGAACCGGGGAGGGCCTGCGGGGGCGCCTCCCCGGCACCGTGCTCAGCTCAGGTCGGCCTCGGCCAGCAGCAGCGGCACCGCCTCCGGGTCGCGCAGCAGGGCCGCCACGGCGAGCCGGTCGTTCCACTGCCCGGTCGCCCACGCCAGCCCCCTGGCCAGCCCGTCGACCCCGGTGCAGTGCACCGCGCCCTCGAAGAAGCGCCACGCGCACTCCACGCCGTCGACCAGCAGCTTCTCGTGCTCGACGTACGTCTCGGGCGCGGTGGGCAGCAGCGAGCGCACCTGGGCCGGCACCGGCCGTGTCTGGCCCTCGGAGGTGACCTCGCCCGAGGTGAGCTCGCCGGCGAGCGGCAGGTCGAGCAGCTCCGACAGCGCCTCGGCCAGATCGTAGGAGGCCAGCACCAGCGGCCGGTCGGTCACGAGCTGCAGCAGGTCGGGCGCCTCGACGACAACGGCGTCGTCGGCCGAGGCCACCACGATGTCTCCGCCGAGCACCGCCCGCACCTTGGCGGGCGGCGCGACCCGCGACGGGTCGACGGCGGCCAGCGCGATCCACAGGGCTCGGAGCTGGGCCCTGTCGACCTCGATGGACGCGTCGGCCATCAGGTCGAGCAGCTCTTCGGGGCCGCCGTGGGAGGCCAGCAGCTCGGGCAGCGTGGTGCGCACGCCGAGCATCGACAGGGCCGCCTCGTCGAGGCCGGCGGGCGCGTCGGTGTACAGGCCCTGCAGCAGCGGGTCGGCGCCGGGCAGCCGCAGCTCCAGCGGCTTGCGCCCGCCCAGCACGGGGTGGTTGGCCAGCCACCACGCCGTGTAGGACGGCACCTCGACGCCCTCCACGCGCAGCGGGTGCAGCGCGGCCCGCAGCGGCGGCGTGGTCAGCAGCTCCAGCGCCGCCGGCCAGTCGGCGACCAGCTCCAGGTCGCGCACCGCCAGGAACTCGGGCACCAGCGGCGGCACGTCGAGGTCGGGCAGCAGGTCGAGCACGTGGTCGAGCCAGTCGGCCTCGCCGTCGAGGTCGTGGTCGCACTCGTCGGGGTCGAGCAGCACGTCGGGCTCGTGCACCACGGCGAACCCGTCGAGCACGCCGGCCGCGGCCAGCACGCGCGGCCCGTAGGTCTCCTCCAGCTCGGCGGCGGCCACGCCGAGGTGCGTGTCGGCCTCCAGGACGGCGGCGAGCGCGCCGTCGGCCAGCATGAGCTCGCCGGCCGGGTAGAGCTCGCCGTCGGTGCCGCGCAGCGCCAGCTCGGCCAGCCAGGGCGCCTCGCCGGGGGCCAGCCCGGACGCCTCCACCAGCGACAGCACGGCCCGCGCGACCGGCTCGGGGTCGGGGCTGTCGAGCGACTGCGCGACGGCCGCCTTGGTGAGCGGGTCTTCCAGCACGGTGCGCGGCGTGGCCTCGGCGGCGCCCAGCCGCAGCAGCGCCGGGTGCGCCGCCTCCGGGTGCACGATGCGCAACCCCAGGGGCGTCAGGTCGAGGTCGGCCCCGCCATCGGTGAGGATGAGCGTGCCGCGCGGCCCGCGCACGAGCCGGCCGTCGGCCAGCGGCACCGGCAGCGCGCCCAGCGACTCGGGGTCGTCGCCGGGCAGCACGTCGTAGAGCGAGCGCCACCACGACGGCTCGCGGCCCTCCACGGCCTCGCCCGACAGCAGGTCGACGATCTCGGCCAGCTCCACCCTGCGCACCCCGAGCGCCGCCATCGCGGGATGGCGGGCCGGCCAGCCGGCGGGCAGCAGGCCGGGCACGAAGTCGGCGACGGTCGTGAGCAACTCGGTCGTGGCGGAGGCCACGACGGCCGCCTCGCGGCCCGTCACCACCCAGCCGTCGCCGTCGGGCTCGGGCGCGGGGTGCTCGACCCGCCACTGCGCGTCGGGCTCGTAGACCTTCTCGTCGGCGAACGACGGCGTCTGCACGGCCGGGGCGGGCGCCGACAGGGCGGGCAGCAGCGGCGTGTCGGGTAGCCGCTCCAGGACGGCCCGGCGGATGCGCGCGTCGAGCTCGCCCTTGCCCATCAGCGACGGCACGAGGTCGAGCAGTTTGGACGTGCGCGGCAGCTCGCGCAGCAGGCGGACGTAGGCGTCGGCGACCCGCTCGACCAGGAAGTCGGTCAGCGGGCCCTTGGCCACGTGCCGCCGGTCGGTGGCCATCGGGAACGAGGCGATCAGCAGCGCGGGCAGGTCGATGGGCTCGTCGCTGGGCGTGGGCGCGTGCACGACGGGCGGCACGGTGGCGGGCAGCGGGCCGGGCTCGCCGGTGCCGGTGACCGGCACGGCCCAGCGCAGCGACCAGTAGGGCCGCGCCCGCTCCTCGGTGGGCCGGTCGGCGAAGAGCCTGCCCACCTCCTCGGGGGTGAACTCGCCGGACTCCGACACGACGTGCCAGCCGTCGGCGACGACCGTACGGGTGGCGCCGTCGATGTCGATCTCGATGCTCTCCAGCGCCGGCATGCCCAGCAGCAGCGCGGGGCTGGCCTCGGCCAGCATCCGGCGCACCGCCTCGACGCTGGCGTGGTCGCGCAGCGGCAGCCGGACGACCGTGTCGAAGCCCTCGGGGATGTCGATCATCGGCGGCTCGTCGAACGGCAGCCGCAGCAGCGGCACGTGCCCGCCGCGCTCGGCCAGCTCGCCCGCGAGCGCGGGGATCTCGGCCACGAGGGCCGCGGTCTCCGTGCGGGACCAGCGCACGGCGGGGGCCCCGCGCGAGCCGATCGAGGGCGCGTCGCAGACGGACACCACCGCCGCGAACCCGACCCCGAACCGGCCCGCCGCGCCCGCCTCGTCACGCTTGCCCGAGGCGCGCAGGGTGGACAGGCTCTCCACGCCGGTGGCGTCGAGCGGCGCGCCGGTGTTGGCGGCCGTCAGGACGTCGCCACGCAACGTCAGCCGCAGCACCCCTGGCACGCCCGCCCGCAGCGCCGCGTCGGCGGCATTCTGCGCCAGCTCGACGATCAGCCGATCGCGGTAGCCGCCGAGCGCGAAGTCCTCCTCCGCGTTGGCGTCTTCGCGGAACCGGGCGGACGAGGCCGTCCAGGCAGCGAGGACGGCTGCTCGCATCCGGTCAGTGCCGTAGGTGTCGCTCATCGATCACGATCCTGATTGGAGGGTTGGGGGCCACCGTAGGTTAGCGGCCCTCACCGACACTCACGGTCAGGAATGGCCGAGCTCCTCGGAAGCCGATGCGTCGACCGAGCCCGCCTCCTCTTCCATGAGGTCGTAGCCCAGGTCGTCGAGGATCGGGATGGCCTGCTCCACGGGCGGCGGCAGCACGGCGGCCTCCGAGTGGGCGCCGCAGCCGTGGTCGGCGGACACCACCTTGCCGTCGTCGGGGGCGTACTCGTTAGTGCAGACCCCGAACATCTGCCGCAAGCCACCCGCCAGCAGCCAGTAGAAGCCGCAGGTGGAGCATTGCGCGGGAGCGGCGTGTGCGATCGGCGTGTGCGGCCCGTGCTCGCCCGAGTGCCAGCGTCTGGCCGCCCGGTCCTTGCCAATGGCCGAGAGCACACGGGCCCGGCCCAGGCCGTACTCGAAAACCGCCTGATGGTCGGCGTCGTCGTCGGTCTCGGTGAAACCCGGCGCCAGCCTGTCGTCATCGTCGGCGGTGGGCAGCAGGTCGCCCACGCCCAGGTCGCCGGGGCGCAGGCGCTCGCTCCACGGCAGCCACTCGGGCGCCAGCAGCGCCCCCGTGCCGGGCAGCAGGACGGCCTCGCTGACCGTGACCTTCTTCGCGCGCGAGGCACGCGTCACGGTGACGGCCCAGCGCCAGCCGCGATAGGCCCGATCGAGACAGGCGAAGTAGTGGGTGACGATCCGGTCGCCTTCGCTCTCATAACCGAGGTGCTCGCCGGGCTCGCCCGGCCGCGCTAGCTCCTCGGCCGCGGCGCGCGCCAGATCGACCGCGGCGACACAGGCCTGGTCGGGAGCGGAGACGCGGGCCCTGGTGCGGCTCATCGGGCCGCCTTCGCCGAAAGGTGCTGTTCGCTCACACTTCATTCTCACCCATCACGGGACCTGCGGGGGCCCACACGGCTGAGATCGGGCCAGGATCGGGTAAGACTGGTAACCGTGGAGGGAGGCTGGGAGCAGGCACGCCACATCTCCCGGCGCGTGGCGCACGGCGCCGCCGGCGCCGGACGCGCCACCGTGCGCGCCGGCAAGGCCACCGCCGGCGGCACCGCGCGGGCCGGCCGGGCCACCGCCAAAGGGGCGCGCAAGGTCGGCAAGGCCACCCGCAGGCTCACGTACGCGGGCGGCGCGGGCCGCACCGGGCTCGGCCGGCTGATCGAGCTGTCGGCCGGCAACAGCGCCAGTGACGCGCTCGTCACGGTGGCGCTGGCCAGCACCGTCTTCTTCGGCGTGCCGGTGGGCGAGGCGCGCGGCTCGGTCGCCCTCTACCTCGTCATCACGATGTTGCCGTTCGGGCTGCTCGCGCCGTTCGTGGGGCCGATACTCGACCGGTTCAGGTCGGGGCGGCGCTACGTGATGGCGGGCACGCTGTTCGGGCGCGGCCTGCTGTGCTTCGCCATGGCGGCGGCCGTGGGGCCCGGCGACCTGCCGACGCTGTTCATCGGGGCGCTGGGCGTGCTGGTGCTGTCGAAGGCGTACAACGTGTCGCGGGCGGCGATCATGCCGAGCGTGCTGCCCGCCGACATCACGCTCGTGTCGGCGAACGCGCGGGTGGCGCTGTTCACGCTGGTCTCGGCCGGGGTGGCGGTGCCGGTCGGCGCGGGCCTGACCGCGTGGCTGGGCAGCGCGGCGATCCTGCGCGTCGCCATGGTGGCCTTCCTGCTGCTCGGCGTCGTCGCGGTACGCCTGCCGCGGCACGTCGACTCCCCCGACACCGAGGAGGAGGGCGCCGCCCCGCGCTGGCGCACCCTGCTCAAGGTGGGGCCGGCCGTGGCCGAGGCCGTCTGGGCGAACGTGGCCGTGCGCGTCTTCTCCGGCTTCCTGCTGTTCTTCCTGCTGTTCCTGGTGCAGGACAAAGCGGTGCCGTGGCTGGCCGCCGCCGAGCCGTGGGCGCACGACCCGTTCTTCGACATCCCCAAGACGATCGCGCTGCTGGCGGGCGCGGCCGGGCTGGGCGGCCTGGCGGGGGCCGCGGTGGCCAACTGGACGCGCAACCACGCGCCGCAGCTCATCGTGCTGGTCACGCTCGCCATCACCGCGGTCACGACCGTCGTCAGCGCGGTCTTCTTCGGGGTGTGGACGGCGCTGCTGATCTCGCTGGTCGCGGCGTTCGCGCAGGAGCTGGGCAAGCTGGCGCTCGACGCGATCGTGCAGCGGGAGATCGGCGAGGAGGTGCGCTCCTCGACGTTCGGGGTGGTGGAGGCCGTGCTGCAGCTCGCCTGGGTGTTCGGCGGGCTGGTGGGGCTGGTGCTCTCGCTCGGCCGCAGCAGCCTGGCGGGGCTGGTGACGCTGTCGGTCGTGCTGACCGGGGCGCTGGGGTGGCTGCTGGTCGCGCGCAGGAAGCGGGTGCGCGCGACGAAGGCCGACCTGCGCCGCCGCCGCGCCGAGGCCGCCGCAGAAACCACGGCCGAAGCCGCCGCCGCCCATTCCGAGACCGCCCCGTACCCCGAGCCGGACGTGCAGGACGAGCCGCCCGCCAAGCTCGACCCCACCAAACCCCTCACCAACCCGAACGGCTGACCCGCCCCGCCAGGACGGGCGGGCGTCAGGCGTCGAGGTCGTCGGCCACCGCGCGCAGCACCTGGGCGATCTTCTTGGCGTGCGCCGCCTCAGGGTGCTTGCCCCGCTGGTACGAGGTCGAGACCCCGTCGAGCAGCTTGATCAGGTCTTCGACGATGACCACCATCTCGTCCGGCTTCTTCCGCTTGCCCTTCGGCTTCGTCTTGGCCAGGGTCGGCGGCTGGTCCAGGATCCTGACGGACAGCGCCTGCTGGCCCCTGCGGCCCTCGGCCACGCCGAACTCGACCTTCTGGCCGGGCTTGAGCGCGCCCGCGCCCGCGGGCAGCGCGGATGAATGCACGAAGACCTCACCGCCGTCGTCGCGGGTGAGGAAGCCGAAACCCTTGTCGGCGTCGTACCACTTGACCTTGCCACTCGGCACAGGAGGACCTCGTTCAAACAGTCGAAAAGAAGGATGGATGGATGTAGGTTATGCCCCGCGCCGCGGCAGGGCGACCGGGTAAATGCCGGACAATTACCGAAGCGCGTCATGGGGACGCCAACCGGCGAACCAGGCGGCGAATTCGGTCAGGTCGCCCAGTGCCACATCTGCTCCGTGATCACGCAGCTCTCCCACGGTGTAAGGACCGGTAGCGACTGTCACGCTCACGGCGCCGCCCGCGCGTGCCGCCTGGATGTCCGCGACATGGTCACCAACATAAGCCGCCGCGCCGAAGCGCGCGAGTGCCGATCCCTTGTCGGGGCCGAAAACCGAGCCGACCACTTCGTCCACGTCGAGCCCGAGGGTCTTGACCGTGCCCTTGGCGTCGCGGACGTTCTTGCCCGTCACGACGATCACGCCGCCGCCGGCCCGGCGTACGGCCTCGATGGCCTCGTGGGCACCGGGCATGGCCGTGTGCACCGGAACCCCCATTTCCGGATATATCTCGCGATAGAGGTCGGCGGCGGCCGGGACCTCCTCCGCCGGCAGCCAGTTGGCCAGCTCGGCCTCCAGCGGCGGCCCCAACCGGCGCACGATCGCCGCACTGTCAAATGGCACGCCCAATCGCACGGCCAGCTCGTCGTAAACGGCCGCGATGCCCGCCCGCGTGTCGGCCAATGTCATGTCAAGGTCGAATCCCACCGAAGTCTTCACATGCTGCAGGATGCCAAACGAGCTCCTACCCGCGGTAACGGCCCTTGTTCCGCGGCAAGAGAAATGGGAAGAAAGGAGTTACTTATCGGAGAGGAGCCGCCGTGACCGACACCCCTGAGCCCGGCGACCGGCTCGTCGCCTCCTCCGGCCCGCCCCGCCCCCACCGCCCGGCCCTGCCCGGCGGGCGCCCCGCGAGCGTCCGCCGGCGCGCCGCCGCCCTCCTGGCCGGCCTGGTCCGGCTGCTCAGCAGGGTCGCCGCGCTGGCCCTCGTGCTCTACGCGCTCTTCACCGCGCTCAAGGCCAACCCCGGCAACGTCTGGTACCAGCTCGTCGAGCTGCTCGCCTCGTGGCTGTCGCTGGGCCTGGCCAACCTCTTCCAGCTCGCCGACCCGCGCTGGACGGCGCTGGTCAACTACGGGCTCGCCGCCGTCGTCTGGCTGATCCTCGGCTCCGCCGTGGCCGGCCTGATCCGGCGCGCGGGCTCCTGACGTGCGAAGTCCGGCCCTTGCCGCGTGCCGCTGAAGCGCGACTCGCGGCAACGATTACTCTCCTTACGGAGGTATCACCGTAGATATGAGCAGATCGACCCGTGAGCGGATCATCGATGAGGCCCTGAGGCTGTTCGCCGAGCGGGGTTACTCCGCCACGTCCGTGGCCGAGATCGAGGCCGCCTCAGGGCTGTCTCCCGGCGCCGGCGGGCTCTACCGGCACTTCAAGTCCAAGTACGAGGTGCTGGCCGCCGCCATCAACGAGCACGCCAGCAGGACCCGCCTCCAGGTGGCCGGCAGCCTGGCCGAGCTGAGCAGCATGGAAGCGTCGGTGGACCTGGAGGAACGGCTGGCGCACGTGTGCCGCGCCGGCCTGGCCAAGGTGCGCGAGGAGTCGGAGCTGACCCGGGTCTTCTTCCGCGACCTGAGCCAGTTCCCCGAGCTCGTCGCGGTGGTGCGCGAGGGGCTGCTGCAGCCGATGTTCGACGCCATCGTGACCTGGTTCCAGGCGCAGCCCGAGTACCGCGACGTCAAGCTCGACTGGGCGGGCATCGCGACCGTGCTCGGGGGCTCCGTGGTGCACTACCGGCTGTTCCAGGAGACGGTGGGCGAGCTGCCGGGGCACGCGGAGAAGGACCAGTTCGTGGCCGCCTGGGTACGCCTGGCGGTCGGCCTGCTGCCCAGCCCCGCGCCGGTCAGCTGACGTCGAGCAGCCGGTAGGCCAGCCAGACGACGCCCACCCCGGTGCCGATCATGAACATGGTGCCGCTGACGTCGAAGAACTGCTGGACGAACGCCTGCAACCCCGCCTCGATCCCGACCCGCAGGCCGCCGATGACCACGCCGCCCACCGAGTAGCCCAGCAGCGGCGCGCCGATCCCGAGGAACTTGTCGCGGGCGTTCCAGCCGTCGCCGAGCAGCACCAGCGCCGCCCCCACCGCCCACACCACCAGGGGCACCTCGAAGATGGCCAGCGGCGGCAGGTCGACCGGCACCAGCAGCGCCGCCACGACCAGGATCACCATGGCGGCGACGTCGCGGGGGTGCTCCTTGACGATGGTCCTGGCGTCCCTGCCGCCGGTGGCCATCGGGTTGGCGCTGGACATGGCCGCCCTGCGCAGCCCCGCGAACGGCAGCCTGCGGCCCTCCCGCCGCCGGTCGAGCCGGTCCTGGGCGATCCTCCGGTACGCGCGGACGCCGGGCGGCCCGTCCCGGTCGTCCACGATCGCAGGAAACTCCCGCGTACCGGACGGTCCCTCCGCCCCTGTCCCCGCCCCCGGCGAGCTTCCCGCCGATCCGTCCGGAGCCGTGACGAGCCCGGCCGGCGCGCCCGGAGTGCCGGACCCGCCCGAAGCACCCGAAACGCCCGACGCGCCCGGTGCGCCCGTGCGGGCCAGGTCGTGTCCCGTCGGGACGCCGCGCTCGGCCAGCCGCCTGACCTCCCGCTCGACCAGCGCGGCCGGATCGCCGAAGCGGGCCAGCACCTTCGCGACCTCGCGCGCGCTCTGGCTGCCGCGCCGCTCGACCTCGATCCTGGCGCGCAGCCGCTTGGCGAAGTCGAGCCGCTGGTCGGGCCGGAGCACGCCGTGGGCGGCGTCGGCCGCCTTCGAGACGTAGTTCAGCACGAGCTGGTCCGCGCGCTCTATCACGCCTAGCAATGCTGCCCCAATCAGGGGGGACATACCATGGCAACGATGGAGTTCACGGAGTGGATCAGGGGGCGCACCGACGAACAGCTGCGGGCGCTCGTCTCCGCGCGTCCCGAGTTGATCACTCCGGTGCCCGCGCATCTGGAGGGCCTCGCCTCGCGGGCCGCCAGTCCTTCGGCGATCGGCAGGGTGCTGGACCGGCTCGACCGGTTCACGCTGGCCGTGGTGGAGACGCTGGCGGTGCGGGAGGAGCCGATCTCGAAGGACGCGCTGCGCGACCTCGTCGGGAGGGCGCTGGCCTCCGATGACAGCGCGCGCCAAAAGCCCGCCGAGGGCCGGGATCCGGAGCCCGCGCTGTCCACGGCGCTCGACAGGCTGCGCGACCTGGCGCTGGTCTACGGGCCGGACGACGCGCTGGAGCTGGGCCCCGGCGTGCGCAAGGTGCTCGACGACCCGGCCGGGCTGGGCCCGAGGGCGGCCGACGCGTTCCGGCATCACGCGCCGGAGCAGCTCGACGAGATGGCCGACGACGTCGCGCCCGGCACGCCCGGCTCGGGCAAGGAGCGGCTGGCGGCGGCGCTGGCGCGGCCGGCCGCGCTGGTCGAGTCGGTCTCGCCCGAGGCGCGGGCGGCGCTCGACCAGCTCGTGTGGGGCCCGCCGACCGGCCGCGTGCCGAACGCCAGGCGCGAGGTGCGGGTGGCCTCGGCCCGCTCCCCCATCGAGGAGCTGCTCGCGCGCGGCCTGCTGGCCGCCACGGGCGAGGAGAGCGTGACGCTGCCCCGCGAGGTCGGCCTGTTCCTGCGGGGCGGCCGGGTGCACCGCGACCTGCTGGCGGTGCCGCCGCCGCTGACCGGCGCCACCCGTGACACGAGCCTGGCCGACCGCACGGCGGCGGGGCAGGCGTTCTCCTTCGTCAGGGCCGTCGAGGAGCTGTGCGAGCGGTGGAGCGTCGAGCCGCCGGGCGTGCTGCGCACCGGCGGGCTGGGGGTGCGCGACCTGAAGCGGACGGCGGGCGAGCTGGACCTGCCGGAGTGGGTGACGGCGCTGGTGGTCGAGGTCGCGCACGCGGCCGGGCTGATCGCGGCGGGCGGCGGCGTCGACGGCGAGTGGCTGCCGACCTCCGGCTACGACCTGTGGCGGGTGCGGCCCACCGCCGACCGCTGGACGACGCTGGCCGCCACGTGGCTGCACATGGACCGGGTGCCCGGCCTGGTCGGCGAGCGCGACGACCGCGACCGGCCGCTCAACGCCCTGCACACCGACCTGCGCCGCTCCTCCGCGCCGGGGGTCAGGGCGGCCGCGCTGGGCGTGCTCGCCGCCGCGCCGGGCCTGGCGCCCGACCGCGACTCCGTGCTCGAACGGCTGGCGTGGGAGCAGCCGCGCCGCCGGGGCCCGCTGCGCGAGCAGCTCGTCGACTTCACCCTGCGCGAGGCCGAGCAGGTCGGCGTGACAGGGCTGGGCGCGCTGTCCGGGCACGGGCGGGCGCTGGTCGAGGGCGGCGACGCGGCCGAGGCGCTGGCGCCGCTGCTGCCCGAGCCGGTTGATCACGTGCTGTTGCAGGCCGACCTCACCGCGGTCGCGCCGGGGCCGCTGACGAGCGAGCTCAACCGCTGGATGACGCTCACCGCCGACGTCGAGTCGAAGGGCGGGGCCACGGTCTACCGGTTCAGCGAGAGCTCGATCCGGCGGGCGCTCGACGCGGGGCACGGCGGCGAGGAGCTGGTCGCGATGCTGGCCAGGCATTCGGCCACGCCGGTGCCGCAGGCGCTGTCGTACCTGGTGACGGACGTGGCCCGGCGGCACGGGCGCATCCGCGTGGGCACGGCGAGCGCGTACATCCGCTGCGACGACCCCGCGCTGCTCGACCAGATCACCGCCGACCGCCGCTCGGCCGCGCTGCGGCTGCGCCGGCTCGCGCCGACCGTCATCGCCTCCCGCTCGTCCAGGGCGGCGCTGGTCGACTCGCTGCGGGCCATGGGGTACGCGCCGGTCGCCGAGTCGCTCGACGGCGACGTGATCATCTCGCAGCTCGAAAGCCGGCGCACCGAGGGCGTGGCGCCGGCCCGCGCCGTGGCCTCGCCCAACGGCCTCGACCCCGAGGTGGCGGCGGCGGCCGTGCGGGCGCTGCGGGCCGGCGACGCCGCCCACCTGGCCCGCCGCGAGCCGGTGGACGCGCCTGGTGGCCAGGTGCCGCGCGGGCCGGCCACGGCCACGATCTCGGCGCTGCAGGAGGCGATCAAGCAGGGCGTGCGGGTGTGGATCGGCTACCTCGACTCGCAGGGCAACGCGACCTCACGCATCCTGGAGCCGGCTCGCATGGAGGGCGGCTACCTGACGGCGTACGACGAGACGCGCGCGGCCGTGCACCGCTTCGCCCTGCACCGCATCACCGGCGTCGCCGGCCTCTGAGCAACCGCGCACCGCATCACCGGCGTCGCCGGCCTCTGACCCGCAGCACCGGTCACCGGTCGGGCAGGCCCCTGAGCGACTGGGCGGCCACCGCCGCCGCGGGGCCGCCCAGCGTCTCCAGGCGGCGCAGCGCCCGGGCGCAGTCGTCGGGATAGCGCACCGACAGCCCGCCGCCCAGCGCCACGGCCGCCGCCGTCGCCCGGATGTCGTGCGGGTCGGCGGCCCAGCCCAGCGCGATGCCGAGCGCCTCGGGGGCGAGGGTGTCGTCGGCGCACAGGTACGACAGCACGTTGGCCGCCGCCACCCGCTCGGCCGCGCTCCCCCGGGCCCAGACCTCCAGGAACTCCTGCCGGGCCTCCTTCATGGAGTGCCGGGCCAGCAGCGCCACGCCCTCCGCCGCCCGTACCTGGACGGCCGGCCCCTGCGCGGGCAGCGACCTGACCCATTCGCGCAGCGGCTGCCACAGCCCGAACCCGTACCGGGCGACCAGCTCGCCCAGCACCCGCGCCCGCTGGTGGGGGGCGCGGAAGGTGACGAGCCCGTCCTCGACGCCGATCAGCGGGCCGGCGGCGGGGCGGTGGCCGATCTCCTGGCAGAGGCGTTCGAGCCGGGCGAGCTGTTCGCCGAAGGCGGGCTCGGCCAGCCGGTGCGTGAAGGCGAGCGCCGCCACGGTCAGCACCTCGCGCATGGGCGGCTTGGTGTCGAGCCAGGCCGTCACCTCCTCGCCGGCGGGCTCGCCGCCGGGCGACAGGCGCGCGGCCAGGCGGACGACCTCGGCGGGCGTCGGCAGCGTCCGCGCCAGCTCCCTGGCGCGGGTCAGCTCGTCGGGGCGCAGCCCGGCGCGCCGGCCGTAGGCGCGCAGGCACAGGTCGAACAGCTCGCCGGGCTCGGGCGCGGCCCAGGCGTGCTCGACCTCCACCGCCTGCGACGGGCCGCCGCTCCTGGTGATCACGAGGTACGAGCCCAGCTCGGCCAGCTTGCGGGCCAGGTTGACCAGCTCGGTGCGGTCGGTGCCGGCGGTGATCCAGTCGTGCAGCAGGTATGCCCGGCCCGGCTTGTACTCGGTGCCGGTCAGCAGGTCAGCGGCGCCGGCGGCGGGCGACAGCACGGTGATGGTGCTCTCGGCCAGCGACATGCGCGACAGCAGCGCCAGCGCGCCGAGCCGCCGCCCGGTGTCGTGCTCGCCGACGAGGATGAGCAGGTGCCGGGTGGCCAGCCGGCGCACCGCGTCGGAGAAGCTGCGGGGCTCCAGGTACGAGCGGAGCAGCGTGTCGGCCTCCCGCCGGGTCAGCTGTCTGGTCGCCGGCCCGGTGATGGCGCGCAGGTGCCCGGTGACGGCGCGGTGGCTCCCCGTGAGCGTCATGTTGTCGAGGTCGATCTCGCCCGCTTCAGGCGTTTCGGTCACGGAGCCACCTCGGAGGTCTAACTGGAAACTTTTCTACAGGAATTACGGCGAGACAACGAGTTTCTTCGCATTATCGGCACAGGTTACCGAGCGTCACCACTTCGCTCCTGAACTGCGGAGACGGGCGGCCAGGACCGCCTTGCGACCCTTGGTACCCCACCTTTACACGATCTAGAGCGACATGAAAACACGAATGGCGATAGAGGAAGCTTTATGCCTATTTACGGGCTACAAGAACACCATCCACAATGACTAGTCAAGGGAGCCGAGGCTTGACTGCGGCTCCTCACACGCATCAGGTTGTGCATGTGACCGAGCAAACGCTGGGCAGGCTGGCGGAGGAGTCGTGGAGCCGGTTCGACGACCACGACTCCATGTACTACGAAGGCGTCTGGCACCGCAGCCACACGCTCGCCGAGCGGGCGCGCCGGATGTGCGGCGGCTTCACCGAGGCGGGCATCCGGCCAGGAGACCGGGTGGCCGTCATGATGGCCAACTCCCCCGAGGTGCCGATCGTCTACCAGGCCCTGTGGGCGGCGGGCGCGGTGGTGACGCCGGTCGTGTTCCTGATGGGGCCGGAGGAGCTGCGCCACGTCCTGCTCGACAGCGGCGCCGCCGCCGTCGTCACCTCACCCGAGCTGGCCGGCACCGTACGCGCCGCGAACGTCGACCTCCCCGTCCACGTGGACACCCGCGAGCTGGAACGCGCGGCCGAGCGCGACCCCGTCGCCCGCGACCCCGACGACCTGGCCGCGCTCCTCTACACCGGCGGCACGACCGGCAGGGCCAAGGGCGTCATGCTCAGCCACCACGGCCTGTGGCACGTGGCCAAGGACGCCTTCGAGCTGTCCCACCAGGAGGGCAGGAACCGGGCGCTGGTGCCGGTGCCGCTGACGCACTCGTACGGGCTGATCGTCACGATCGCCTCGCTGCACGCGAGCGAGCCGCAGCAGGCGGTGCTGACGCGCTGGTTCGACCCGCGCGAGTTCCTGCGGCTGGCCGCCGAGCAGCACGTGCACTACGGCACCGTCGTGCCCTCCATGATCCACTCCCTGCTCGCCGAGCCGCTCGAAGAGCACCCCCTGCCCGACCTCGCCTACCTGACCTGCGGCGCGGCGCCGCTGGGCAGGCGGACGCTGGAGGAGTTCGAGCGCAGGATGCCGGGCGTGCAGATCTTGGAGGGGTACGGGCTGACCGAGACCAGCGCGGTCACCACGTTCAACCCGCCGGGGCGGCGCCGGGTCGGCAGCGTCGGCCTGCCGCTGGCCGGCTACACGATCACCATCCGCGACAGCGACGGCGAGGAGGTGGAGCCCGGCGACGTGGGCGAGATCTGCGTCTCCGGCGACTCCCTGATGCTCGGCTACTGGGGCGAGCGCGAGCCCGACCCCGACGGCACCGCGCTGGTCGGCAAGGAGCTTCGCACCGGCGACATCGGGTGCATGGACGACGACGGCTACCTCTACATCGTGGACAGGAAGAAGGACCTGATCATCCGCGGCGGCTTCAACGTGTTCCCCCGCGACGTCGAGGACGCCCTCGACCGGCACCCCGACGTCGTCGTGTCGGGCGTCGTGGGCCGGCCCGACCCCCGCCTCGGCGAGGAGGTCGTGGCGTTCGTGCAACTCAGGCGGGATGCTACGGTGACGGCCGAGGAGCTGATCGAGTGGGCCCGCGAGCGCGTGGGGCGGGTGAAGTACCCGCGCGAGGTGCGCTTCGTCGACTCCGTGCCGCTGACCAGCGTGCTCAAGCTCGACCGCAGGGCCCTGCGGGGCATGCTCGGCTGAGCGCCCGCCGAGCCGGACCCATCTCGTGCTCTCGGTCAGACGCGTGTCAATTCCGTGATAAGTGTTGACCTGTCTGGAGGTGAACATGAGTCAGGGTGACCCGTCGGGATATCCGTACCAGCCTTATGGCGCCCCCTACGGCGAGCAGCCGCCTCCGCCGTACGGTTACGGCTACCCGCCGCCTCCTCCGCGCGGCAACGGGCCGAGCGCCAACGCGATCGTCGCCCTCGTGCTCAACATCTTCGCGCTCGTCTCCTGCTGCAACGTCCTGGCCCTGCCGGGCGCGATCCTGGCCGGCCTGGCCATCGGCAAGTCCAGCCACGAGCCGGGCACGGCCCGCACCATGGTGATGTGGAGCTGGATCCTGTTCGGGGTCGGCTTCGTGCTCACCATCGGCACGTTCATCGTCCTCGGTGTCAGCGGCGCCTTCGACGACCGCTGACCACGCGACCAGGCGATCCTGAGGACTAATCCTGGCCCGCCCGTTGTTGGAGAGTCGGAGCGGGGGCGCCGGGATCGCGAGACGATGGTCCTGTTGCGCCAGGCCCCCGTCCGAAACCCCACGGAGACTGCCAGTGAGCGATGGACCGCTGATCGTCCAGTCGGACAAGACGCTGCTGCTCGAGGTCGACCACGAGCGGGCCGACGCCTGTCGTAAGGCAATCGCGCCGTTCGCCGAGCTCGAACGCGCGCCCGAACACGTGCACACCTACCGCGTCACCCCGCTGGCGCTGTGGAACGCGCGCGCCGCCGGCCACGACGCCGAGCAGGTCATCGACGCGCTCATCGGCTTCAGCCGCTACCCGGTGCCGCACGCGCTGCTGGTGGACGTCGCCGAGACGATGGCCCGCTACGGGCGGCTGCGGCTGGAGAAGGACCCCGTCCACGGGCTCGTCCTGACCTCCACCGACCGGGCCGTGCTCGAAGAGGTGCTGCGCTCCAAGAAGATCCAGCCGATGCTGGGCGAGCGGCTCGGCGACGACTCCGTCGTCGTGCACCCCAGCGACCGCGGCAACGTCAAGCAGGCCCTGCTCAAGCTGGGCTGGCCGGCCGAAGACCTGGCCGGCTACGTCGACGGCGAGGCCCACCCCATCACGTTGCGCGAGGACGGCTGGTCGCTGCGGCCGTACCAGCGGGAGGCGGCCGAGGCGTTCTGGAACGGCGGCTCGGGCGTGGTCGTGCTGCCCTGCGGCGCGGGCAAGACCATCGTCGGCGCCGCCGCGATGGCGCAGGCCCAGGCCACCACGCTGATCCTGGTCACCAACACGGTCTCGGCCCACCAGTGGAAGACCGAGCTGATCAAGCGCACGTCGCTGACCGAGGACGAGATCGGCGAGTACTCCGGCAACAAGAAGGAGATCCGCCCGGTCACCATCGCCACCTACCAGGTGATGACCACCCGGCGTAAGGGCGTCTACAGCCATCTGGAGCTGTTCGACGCCCGCGACTGGGGGCTCATCGTCTACGACGAGGTGCACCTGCTGCCCGCGCCGATCTTCCGGATGACCGCCGACCTCCAGGCGCGCCGGCGGGTCGGGCTGACCGCGACGCTGGTGCGCGAGGACGGCCGCGAGGGTGACGTGTTCTCCCTGATCGGCCCCAAGCGCTACGACGCGCCCTGGAAGGAGATGGAGAACCAGGGCTGGATCGCGCCGGCCGACTGCGTCGAGGTGCGCGTGACGCTGACGGACGAGGAGCGGCTGGCGTACGCGATGGCCGAGTCGGAGGAGCGTTACCGCTTCTGCGCCACCACGCCGTCGAAGACGCACGTGACCGAGGCGCTGGTCCGCCGCCACCTGGGCGAGCAGGTGCTGGTCATCGGCCAGTACATCGACCAGCTCGACGAGCTCGGCGAGCACCTCAACGCCCCCGTCATCAAGGGTGAGACGCGGGTCAAGGAGCGCGAGCGGCTCTACCAGGCCTTCCGCGACAAGGAGATCCAGGTGCTGGTGGTGTCGAAGGTGGCGAACTTCTCCATCGACCTGCCGGAGGCGACGGTCGCGATCCAGGTGTCGGGCACGTTCGGCTCGCGCCAGGAGGAGGCCCAGCGGCTCGGACGGGTGCTGCGGCCCAAGTCCGACGGCGGGGGCGCGCGGTTCTACACCGTGGTCAGCCGCGACACGGTGGACCAGGAGTTCGCGGCGCACCGGCAGCGATTCCTCGCCGAGCAGGGATACGCGTACCAGATCATCGACGCCGACGACGTGATGGGCGGGGTGTGACGGTTGTGATGCCCGGCCGCTCGTCCTGAGCGGCCAGGCATTCATCGTGGCGTCACGTCCACGAGACTCCGCGGGCCGACATTCGAACCACCCCCCTCACCTGCGTACTATCACGCCGCCTGCGACATACCCCCATGATCCGGCAAACCCACCTGATATGCCCGATTTTTTCGGTATTCCCAGGTTCGTTGCAGCTTGCTGGGATCAGCGGACGAGCATGCCCCCGAGGAACAACACGCCCTCGGCCGCGATCCACGCCAGCACCCCCGCGCCCATGAGCTGCGCGAACGCCCGGGAATCCTGCCTGGACCAGGGAAGCAGCCACGCCGCCACCGTGCAGCAGGCGGCCAGCGCGGCAAACAGCCCCGACACGGTGGAGACCGCGCCGAGCCGCTGCGAGCACGCGGCGGGCGCCTCGCCGCCCGCGCAGAACGCCTCCAGCCCCCAGCCCGCGAACACCGACAGGCCCCACAACGCCGCGAGCAGGAAGCTCGCGATCGTGGGGATGATCGGCGAGAAACGAAGCTGCACCCGCGCCACTTCCTGTGCCTACCCAGCCGGGCGCCGGTAAATGCTTTGGATGCGTACGGAAGTCCCTACTAGACTGGTCGATTCGCTGCCTTTGACCACCTCCGTATCTCACCAGGGAGGCGCTTTCGCATGCCCACGCACGAGTTGGCCCCGGACATACCCACCGACGTCCTCGCCGCCGAGCAGGCCCACCTCGCCGAATCACGGGCCGCGCTCAAAGCCATGCGCGCCCACGCGCAGTCGCTGTCCGCCGACGCGGCCGGCGACTGGGTGTCCCAGCAGATCCTCCAGTCGCTGCTCGACCAGCGGGTGGCCGCGCTCGCCGACCACCCCGACACCCCGCTGTTCTTCGGCCGCCTCGACCGCGCCACCGACGCGCGAGACGAGAGCGGCGAGGAGCAGGCCGAGCTGCCCGCCACCATCTACGTCGGCCGCCGCCACGTGCACGATGGCCACAGCAAGCCGCTGGTCATCGACTGGCGGGCGCCCGTCTCCCGCGCGTTCTACCAGGCCAGCCCGGCCGACCCCATGGGCATCGTGCGCCGGCGCCGCTTCGGCTACCACGGTGGCGAGCTGACCGCGTTCGAGGACGAACCGCTCGGCGAAGGCGTCGAGATCGGCCCCTCGAAGATCCTCACCGAGGAGATCGAGCGCCCCCGCACCGGCCCCATGCGCGACATCGTCGCCACCATCCAGCCCGACCAGGACGAGATCGTCCGCTCCACCCTCGCGCAGACCGTGTGCGTCCAGGGCGCCCCGGGCACCGGGAAGACCGCCGTCGGCCTGCACCGCGCCGCCTACCTGCTGTTCACCCACCGCGAGCGGCTGGCCAGGTCCGGCGTCATGATCGTCGGGCCGAACCGGGCCTTCCTGTCCTACATCTCCTCCGTCCTGCCCGCCCTCGGCGAGGTCAAGGTCGACCAGACCACCGTCGCCGGCCTGCTCGGCGAGCACGCCGCCCCCGAAGACCCGCTCGTCTCCGCCGTGAAGGGCGACGCCAGGATGGCCGCCGTCCTCGAACGCGCCCTCTGGCTGCACATCGTCAAGCCCACCGAGGGCGTGGTGTTCACCAAGGGTGCCTACCGCTACCGGGTGGCCGACCACGAGGTCCGCGAGATCGTGGCCTCCCTGCGCGGCACCACCCGCTACAACCCCGGCCGGGCCGCGCTCGCCCAACGCCTGGCCCACATGGTGCTGGTCAGGATGGAGCAGCGCGGCGAGTCGCCCGACGACCGCGTCCAGGACGCCGTGGCCCGCTCGAAGCCCGTCAAGCAGCTCGTCGACGCGGTGTGGCCGAAGCTGACGCCCGAACAGGTGCTCCACCGCCTCCTGTCCGACCCCGCCTTCCTCGCTCAGGCCGCCAAGGCCGACCTGACGCCCGAGGAGCAGGAGCTGCTCATCTGGCGCAAGCCGTACCGGAGCTGGAAGTCCGCGAAATGGTCGGCGGCCGACGCGGCCCTCCTCGACGAGCTGCGCGACCTCATGGAACGCACCCCCTCACTCGGCCACCTCGTCGTGGACGAGGCCCAGGACCTGTCCGAGATGCAGCTCAGGGCGCTCGGCCGGCGCTGCCGCAACGGCTCCGCAACCGTCCTCGGCGACCTCGCCCAGGGCACCACACCCTGGTCCACCAGCTCGTGGAAGTCGGTGCTCGAGCACCTCGGTCAGCCCGAAGGCGAGGTCACGGAGCTGACGCTCGGCTTCCGCGTGCCCCGCGAAGTGCTCGACTACGCCGCCCGCCTCCTCCCCTCCATCGCCCCCGACCTCGCCGCCCCGCGCTCCCTGCGGCCGGGCGCCGGCTCCCTCACGATCCGGCAGGGCCTCGCGATCGCCCAGGCCGCCCAGGAGGCGCTGGCCAAGGAGGGCTCCATCGGCGTGATCGTCCCCGACGCGCTGGTCGCCCACGTCTCCAAGGCGCTGGCCGACCTCCCGCACGCCGTGCTCGACCCCGACGCCACCGAGGAACACCGCCTCCTCATCGTCCCCGCCACGCTCGCCAAGGGCCTCGAGTACGACCACGTCATCGTCGTCGAGCCCGCCGACATCGTCGCGGCCGAGCCGCGCGGGCTGGCCCGCCTGTACGTCGTCCTCACCCGCGCCGTCACCTCCCTGACGGTCCTGCACGACAAGCCACTCCCCGAGCAACTGGCAGCCTGACAGGCGGCGGGTGCGGCCGCTTCTAGGATGGCTGAGCAAGCAGCTACTCACTCTAGGAGGATGCCGTGCCCGCACCCCTTCCCCACGAGTTCCTGCCGTCGGTGCCCGCGCTCACGGTCGAGAGCGACGACATCCAGGACGGCCGGCGACTCGCCGATCTCCACGTCTTCGACGACTGGGGGATGAGCGGCCAGAACCAGTCGCCCCACCTGCGCTGGTCCGGCGCCCCTGAGGGCACCCGCGGCTACGCCGTCACCTGCTACGACCCCGACGCCCCCACGGGCAGCGGCTTCTGGCACTGGGTCCTGTTCGACCTCCCGGCCACCGTGACCGAGCTGCCCACGGGCGCCGGCACGGCCCCCGACTTCAAGGGCCTGCCCGACGGCGCCGTCCACGCCCGCAACGACTACGGCACCAAGGCGTACGGCGGCGCCGCCCCGCCTCCCGGCGACCCGCACCGCTACGTGTTCACCGTGCACGCCCTCGGCGTGGACCACCTGGGGGTGGACTCCGACGCCAGCCCGGCGGTGGTGGGCTTCAACATCACCGCCAACACCCTGGCCAGGGGCCACATCGTCGCCCACTTCGGCGTCTAGGCCACTGCGCCCGCGGGCGCCTGGCGAACGTCAGGCGCCCAGGCCCACCCTGGCACCACCCGCCGCACGTGGTGTCCAGCGGGCCAACCTGCCCGGCGCATGGCCCGCCGCGCCGGCGCCCCGCAGGCCATGAAGCCCGACGGCCGAGCAGCCGGTGTGTGGCGGGCCGGGTCAGCGGGCCAGGGCCGCGGCGGGACAGCCCACGAGGCCCGGCAGGAGTTCGTCCACGAGGGGGATGCCGAGGCCCGGGCCCGGGGCGCAGATGGGGAGCATCTGGAGCTCGCGCGGCAGCACGATGTCGCGGGCCGGCTCGACGTCATACGCCGGCTCGGTGTCGCTCTTCGGCTCGACGTCATACACAGGCTCGATGTCACGCGCCGACTCCATGTCGCGCGCCGGTTCGGTGTCGCTCTTCGGCTCGCCGCCGAAGCGGATCCGCGTGCCGGGCTTGTTCTCGGCCCGGGCCTTGGCGTCCTTCGCGTCGGCGTGGGCCCGTGCCTCCGCTTCTTCGGCGTCCGCGCGGGCCTCCGCCACCGCGTCGGCGTGGGCCGCGGCGAAGGCGGCGGCCCAGTCGGAGGCCGTCCACTCGTGGTCGGCGTGGGCGGGGGCGGCCGCCGCGGTGGCGGCCGCCAGGGCCAGGGCGGCGATTCCGAGAACGCGCCTGCTGCGGAAGAACACTGTTCGCTCCTTCGGTCGAGGTCGAGGTGTGAGCGCACCCACCCTCCCTCACTTGAAGTAAGCGATCAATGACGAAACGTAATAACGGAGAAACAAAACAAGAGCGGCCCGGGAAAACCCGGGCCGCTCTTCGTCCGTGCGGCGAGAAAAGACCT
>NZ_JAATEP010000025.1:0-165356 GCF_012034275.1 Nonomuraea composti
GCTAGGTCAGGCCGTACGCCCGCTCGATGGTCTGTGTGGCCGAGCCGCCCGCCGCGTCCGAGGCGGTGACCCGCAGGGAGACGTAACCGCTGGTGTCCGCCAGGGCCGGATGCGTCACCTCGACGCGGTAGCGGCCGTCGCCGCGGCTGACGACCCGCTGGGCAGGCCGCCAGGTCGCGCCGTCGTCCACGGAGTACTCCACCGCGACCCGCCTCACCTCGGGTGCTCGGCGCAGCGTGGAGTGCGCGCCGGCGCGCAGCTCGAAGGTGAAGTGCCTGCCGGACGCGGCCCGGTTCAGCAGGTCGAGTGGCAGGTCGTAGGCGAACTGGAGCGCCGGTTGGAACGCGCACGACGTCCCGGAGGAGCAGGTGTAGCCGCGTGGCGTCCCGGCGGGCGGGGTGGAGGCGAACGACCTGGTCGTGCTCACCCTCCTCGACAGGGTGCGGCCGGTCGTGTCCGTCGACTCCAGCCGGTAGGTTCCCGCCTTCCCGGGGACCGTGAAGTAGCGGGGGCGATAGCCCTGGATCGTGGCCGCTTCCTGGCCGTCGACGAACAGTTTCGCCGCCGACGTCACCGGGTTCGGATCGCTGTAATGGCGGGAGTCGGAGTCGCGCCATTGCTCTCCGGGTACGAACCGGTCCCCGTCGCGGCACAACCCGCACGGCAGCGCGACCGGGTGCCCGGCGGGCACGTCGGCGGCTCCCGGCACCAGCGGCGCCTTGAACCACCGGTCGGTCAGGCGGTGCTCGCGCCGGGTGAACAGGTCGTCGGTCTTCAGCGTCAGCGACTCGTTCGTGATCTCCCTGGTCCAGATCACGCCGCCGGTGGCCGGGCCGTAGTACTCGGTGCGGCGTTGCGAGCGGATGGGCTGGTTGTTGATGCTCACCAGCACGAAGGGCTCAACGGTGGTCGTCAGGATGTTCGCCCGCATCTGGGCGTTCGCCTTGTCGGCGTGGTAGGTGGCGTCCACCCGGACGAGGTCCTTCATCTTCACCTTCGGCGGGCGCGCCGGCATCTGACCGGGCGAGTCGTAGCGCAGGTTGTAGACCACGTCCGGGCCCGCGTACGGCTCCAGCCGCAGCGACAGCGCTCCCCGGTCGAGCGCCGTGCGCACGGCGCGGCCCTCGGCGGCGCTCAAGCCGAGCCGCAGGGACGGCCCGTCGGGGACGCGGGCCCGGCCCCCGTCCACGTCGAGGTAGCCGAGGATGCCCACGGCACCGCGGCGCGCCGCCTCGGCTCCGGCCGCGTCCATGGCCTCGGCCGCCGACGCGTACGGCCGTGCGGCGTCCCCCGCCGGCACGCCGGCCAGCACGATCTTGCCGGTCACGTCCACGCCGTCGAAGTCCTCGGCCCGTCCCCGGCCCACGGACACGATGGGGTGCGTGGCGGGCGCGGTGAGCGCGCGCATGGAGTCCGGGCTGTACGCGGGGTGCAGTGTCAGGTCGCCGGCTTCGACCTTGGACAGGACGGGCGGCTCCATGGCCCATTGGTGCGCCAGGCGGCTCGTGCCCGTCCTCGGGGGTGCGACCGGCGTGACGTACAGGTCGTAGCCGCCTGACACTGACCAGTACATGCTGAAGCCGGTGGGATGGTCGTCGGGGTCGTTCGGATCGGGGTTGTGCTGATAGCGCACGGTGCCTGCGCCGTCGGCCGGCTTCGGCGGATCGGGTCTGATCCTGACCGTGTCGCGGGCGTCGAGGGTGACGGTCTCGTCCCCGTCGACGTCGACGGTTTTGATCACGAGGGTTTCGCGGTTGGCGAGCCGTCGCTCGTAGAGGGAGCCGAACAGCTCGTATTCGCCCGCCGGCAGGCGGAACTCGCCGTTGCCCGCGTAGTCGGTGCTCAGGGAGGAGAACCTGTAAGAGGTGAACGGGTCTTCCGGGCTCGCCGGCAGTTTCACCGGAAACACGGTCACCGCGGGCCGCTGGTAGGCGTAACGACTGTAGAACTCCTTGGTCCCGTAGGAGTTGACGAGCGAGACCTTGACGCTGTGCTTGACCGCTTCGGCGTAGTAGCTGAACGGCGTCACCACCCGCGCCTCACCGGCCTGCGCCGTCACCCAGCCGCCGTACACCCCCCTCGCGCCGGCCCGCGGGTGCGCGGTGAGGTCCACGGTGGCGGTGCCGTTCGCGGGCACCGTGACGCTGTCCGCCCCCAGCTGCACCGCGCCGTCCGGGGCGGGGTTGCCGCTCCAGCCGCGGGTGAGGAGGGAGAGCGCGAGCGTGACGGGCTCCGCTCCGAGGTTGCGGTAGGTGATCTGCCGCGTGGCCGGGCCGTCCAGCTTGCGGAAGTCGACGGCGGAGGTGGCGAAGACGGTCTGGGTGACCGCGCGGGCCACGTCCACCCGGCCGCTGCCCTGGTCGAACCAGTTGAGGCCGTCGGCGCGCACGGCGGTCGAGGTGAGCGCGTCGCGCAGCTCGGCCGCCCGCCACTCGGGATGCTGCTGCGCCAGGATCGCCGCGGCCCCCGCCACGTGCGGGGAGGCCATCGACGTGCCGCTCGCCATCAGGTACCTGTCGTTGCCCGGGATGCCGGGCATGGTGGCGCCGGCGGCGCGGGCGGCCACGATGTCCACGCCGGGCGCGACGAGGTTCGGCTTGACCGCCGCGTCGCCCAGGCGCGGGCCGCGGCTGGAGAAGTCCCCCAGTTCCGTGCCGGTGACCTTGTCCACTCCGCCCACCGCCAGCGCCTCGTCCGCCGCCGCCGGGGAGTTCACGGCGAGCGCCGCGTACCCGTTGCCCGCCGCCGCCACGAACAGCGTCCCGTGCTTCCTCGTCAGGGTGTTCACGGCCTGGCTGATCGGGTCGGTGCCGTCGCCGCAGCACCAGCCGAGGCTCAGGTTCACCACCGCGGCTCCCTGCTCGGCGGCCCACTGCATGCCCGCGATGGTCGACGACGACATGCCGTCGCCGTTGTCGTCGAGCACCTTGCCGACCAGCAGCGTCGCGGCGGGGGCCACGCCCCTGTACGTCTCCCCCGCGCCGGCGATCGTCGAGGCGACATGCGTGCCGTGCCCGACCTTGTCGGCGATACCGGAGGTCGGGCTGAAGTTCCGGGTGGCCGAGATCCGGCCGGCGAAGTCCGGATGGTTCGTGTCGATGCCGGAGTCGAGGACCGCGACCTTGACGCCCTTGCCGTCGTACCCCATCTCCCAGGCCTTCGGCGCGCCGATCAGCGGGACGCTCTGGTCGAGCGAGGCGTGCGTCTTACGGTCGAGCCAGACCTTGGCGGGGCCGCTCGCCGAGCGCTGGGCAGACGGCCGATCGGTACGCAGGCCCGCCCAGAACGCCGCCGCCGCTCCGGTGTCCACACTCATCGCGACGCCGTTGATGCTGTCGAGCACGCGGACGTTCTCGCCGGCCGGCAGGGCGCTGGCGGACCTGGACAGGGTGGCGGGGGCCGGATCGCCGGCATAGGTGACCAGCAGCGGGATGGCGTCGGTGCGCTGGTCGCGGGCCAGCGTCTCGACGTCGAACAACTCCTCGTCCAGGGTGCCGGCGGCGACCATGCCGGCGGCGTCGGAGGGCATGACCAGGTGGCCGCCGTCCTTGCTGGGCAGCGTGGCGAAGGTGACGGCGGCCCCGTCCGGCCGGGGGGCCGGGCGGACGACGATGGCGGGCGGGCCGCCGTCCTCGCCGGGGGCGTACTCGACGACGTCGCCGGTGATGAGGGTGAGGGTGGCCGGGCCGGGAGCGGTCCCGGTGTCCACCGGTGCGGCGGCCTGTGGTGGCGGGGCCGCATGCGCGGGCCACGGGGCGACGCCGACGGCGGCGAGCACGAGGGCCAGGCTGCTCAGGGCCGCGGTCAACGGGGACGGTAGAGGGGGCACGGCCCATCCTTCCGGTCAGAGGGGAATGTCGTTCGGGAGCGCTCCCGCCCGCCAGCCCGTCATGAGGGCCCGGGGCAGGTGCGCGACCGGCACCGGGGCCGCAGCCGGCTTCCGTCGCGAAAGCCATGCAACCAGCTCCGCCGGGGCCGGGACCATGCAGGAATAACGCAGAATCGATCCGCGTGCGCGAGGTGTGCTCAGTCGCCGAGAGCCGCGAGCTGCGCCTTAGCCTCGTCCATCGTCCGGGGGCTGGTCACCACGTCGTCCTGCAGCAGCTCGATCCCGGCGGTCAGATGCTCGCGGGCCTGCTCGGCCGCGCCCAGCGCGGCATGCGCCCTGCCGAGCACCAGGTGTACGTGGCCGACGTACCATCGCCTGCCCATCTCGGTGGACGCGGCCAGGGCCGGAGTCGCCTCGTCGATCGCCTCCTGCCAGCGCTGCGCGTCGGCCAGCGTCCTGGCCAGGCCCAGCTGAACGGCCGCCCGGGTCGCCTGCGCCATCCCGGGCGGGACCGGGCGCCCGTCGATCTGCCGCAGCACGGCCCTGAACTCCCGCAGAGCCTCGTCAACTCTGCCAAGACCGGCGAGCGTCAGCCCCGCTCCCACGAAACTCTGCAGGAAGGTGATGTGCGCGCCGGCGGTGTCGGCCAGCTCCCGCGCCCGGGAGTACGCCCACAGGGCCTGGTCGAGGTTCGAGGCGACCCGCCAGACCTCGCCCGCGCTCCATATCGCCTCGGCCTGCTCCTTCACCGCGCCGAGGCTTTCGGCGAGCCGGTAGGCCTCCATCGCCAGCGCCGCGCTCTCCTCCAGCCGTCCCACGCCGAGCACCGCCCAGGCGTAGTAGTTGAGGTGCCGGAGCTCTGCGAGGCGGTCAGGCAGCCGGGCGGCCGCGGCCCGCGACAGCGCGAAGACCTCCACCCATTGGCTGCTCCAGTGATCCATCGTGCCCGCGAACCAGTAGATCGCCTCACCGAGCCCGGCCACCTGCTCGTGCCGGCCGGCGGCGGCCGCCAGCCGCAGCGCCGCCAGCCAGCTGTCCCTTTCGACCTGCAACCAGGCGTGCGCCTCCTCGGGCGAGGCGATCGCGACGAGGCCCTTCCCCTCGGCCGGCGGCTCGCCGGCTTCGGGTTCGAACCATCGCCCCGCCATGGTCGCGGTCTCCAGCAGCCAGTCCGCCATCGCCTGCTCGGCCGCCGCCCTGACCTCCAAAGTCTCCTCGTCGCGCAGCCGCTGCGTCGCGTAGAGCCGGATCAGGTCGTGGAAGCGGTAGCGGTCGGCGCCCTCATGCTGCAGCAGGCCCAGCTCGACCAGCCGGTCGAGCTCGTCCTCCGCCGTGAACAGGTCCGTCCGCGTGAGCACCGCGGCGATCGGCGCCGCGAAATCCACCGAAGGCACGTGCGCGAGCCGCCGGAACAACGTCTTGGCCCTCGACGACAACACCGCGTACGACAGCGCGAACGCCGCCTCCACCCCCACATCGCCCACGGACAACTGCGCCAACCGCCGGTCCTCGTCCGACAGCCGCTCCGCCAGGTTCTTCATGGTCCAGCCCGGCCGGCTGGCCAGCCGGGTGCCCGCGATCCGCAACGCCAGCGGCAGGTGCCCGCACAACCGGGCGACCTCGACGACCTCGCCGCCCTGCGCGCGGGCGGAGCCGTCCCGTACGATCATGCGCAGCAGCTCGGCCGACTCCAGCGGCGACAGCGGCGCCAGCGCGATCCGCGACACCGCGTCCAGCCCCGCCAGCGTGCGCCGGCTCGTCACGATGGCCATCCCGGCGCCCGGCCCCGGCAGCACGGGCCGCACCTGCGCCTCGTCGGCGGCGTTGTCCAGCACCAGCAGGCACCGCCGCTCGGCCAGCAGCGCCCGCACCTGGCTGGCCCGCTCCTGCTCGTCCTCGGCGATCGCGCCCGGTTTGACGCCCAGCGCCCGCAGCAGCCGATCCAGCACCTCAACCGTCGGCATCGGCTCGGCGTCGGTGCCCCGCAGATCCACGTAGAACTGCCCATCGGGAAACACCTCACGCAACTGCTCGGCCGCCCGCACCGCGCACGCCGTCTTGCCCACCCCCGCCTGGCCGTGCACCACCACCACCGGCGCCGGCCCCTCCCCGGACGCCTCCCGCCCCCGGCGCACCAGCAGCTCCAGCTCCGGCACCCGGCCGACGAAATCGCCCAGCCCACGCGGCAGTTCATACAACTTCGGCCGCCCCACCCGGTTGCCGGACCGTTCCGCGCGCGCCAGCTCCACCAGCTCCGCGCGAGCGGCGTCACCCAGCTCCAGCGCATCGGCCAGTGCTACGAGCGTCCGCTCCTGCGGCGCCCTGGCCCGGCCGCGCTCCATGTCGCTGATGGCGCGCCCGCTCACCGTGGACGCCTCCGCCAACGCCTCGATCGTCAGCCCGGCTGACTGCCGCAAGACACGCAGCTGCTGCCCAAAAGATCTGTCCGACACTCGTGCCTCCAAGACGCAGTAACCCTGCGAACCTAAGAGCTACTGACGGTGATCGGCTATAGAACCTGCGCACCAGGAAGGCCCTGGTGACCTGCTGACCTGGTCAAACGCCTCCACGGTGGTGAACATCACAGTTGTGGCTCATAGCAGGCCGGTCAGTTCGTTCGGGCGAGATCGGCGAGCGCCGCCAGATCTCCGCGACGGGCGGCGTCGAGGAACACCGCGAGCAGACGGGACTTCTCCGCCCGCGGCACGGAACGCTCGGGGCCGGACGCCAGCCGCGCGCGGGCGCGGCGGAGCACCTGGCGCGTGTGCGGCTCAGTGAGTCCGAGCAGCTCACCGACGTTCCGGTAGGGCAGGGCGAACGCCTCGCGCAGCAGGTAGGCCACGCGTTCGCGCGGGCCGAGCCGGACCACCAGCACGGCCATCGCCGCCCGGAGCTCATCGGTGTCCTCGGCGATCTGGGCCGGGTCCGCGCCCAGCTCAGGAGGGTCGTCCACGGTCAGCCCGGCCGGAATCTGGTGCCGGGCGTACGCGCATTGCGTTCGTGTGATCGACAGGCGCTGCGTGGTGCAGGCGAGAAAGGCACGTGCGTTGCGGACGACCGTGCGGTCGGTGCGGCTCCATCGCAGCCAGGTGTCCTGGACGACGTCCTCGGCGTCAGTGGTGGTGACGATTCGGCGGGCGATCTGCAGGAGCACGGCGCGGGCTTCGAGAAAGTCGGCGAGGGCGTCGTCCCGGTCCGGGCCGGCGAGACCGACGCCTCTGGACCGCTGGCCGCTAGATGTGGGCAGCCGCTTCACGGATCACCTCGGAGACCGCGCCTGGCTGCGAGACCGCGACGGCGTGCGAGGCGCCGTCGATCTCCCGTAGCTCGCGTGCCCTCGCGCGCTGGGCCATGTACCGCGACGCCGGGGCTGGGATGTTGCGGTCGGCGCTGCCCCAGACGAACCAGTTGGGGATGGTGCGCCAGGCGGCGATGGGGGCGTCCAGGGCGTCACCGAGGGCCCGGTCGGTGATCGGCCGCTGGGTGGCGGCCATCAGAGCGGCGGCGTCCGGGTCCACATCGGCGGCGAACTGGTGGGCGAACCTCGCCGGTTCGATGGATCGGTCGGTGCTGCCGTCGGCGAGCGGCGTGCTGGTGAGAGTGCTGCCGAGGGTGCTGCCCGGGAACGTGAGCGAGAGCCGCGCCGCGCTCTCCCCTGGCTCGGGGGCGAAGCCGGCCACGTAGACCAGGGCCTTGACGGCGGGGTTGCCTGTGGCCGCCTGGGTGATGACCATCCCGCCGTAGGAGTGGCCGACGAGCATGACCGGCCGGGCCAGGCCGGCGATGGCGTCGCGCAGGTAGCCGGCGTCCCCGGCGAGGCTGCGCAGCGGGTTGGCGACGGCCAGCACGGGCAGGCCGTACCGGGTGAGGCGTTCGATGACGCCGTTCCAGCCGGCGGACTCCGCGAACGCGCCGTGTACCAGGACGATCAGTGGTTCAGCCATGACCGGTCAGCCTTTCTGTGCTGCGGGCTTCGGGGCCACCATCGGCATGAGATTCCTCCTGTGATGTGAACAAGTTGGTCAGCACGGTAGGAGGCGGCAGTGCACGCTCAGTTCACATCGAGTGTGTGCTGCGGACCACACCGTCCGGCTCATGTCACGAACCGGGCCTGCTGCGCGGTCGACGTGGACGGCGGCACGGGCCTGTTCAACGGTCGCCGGAGAAGTCGAGCAGCCGGGTCCTCGCCTCGTGCCGCTCCACCGCCGTGTCGAACTCCTCGCTGAGCTGACGGGCGTAGGCACGGAGCAGGTCGTGCATCCGGCTGCGGCCACCGCGTACCTGGACCAGCATGTGCGTGGCGAGCTCGGCCAGCCCGCTCCCGGCGCTGCGTGGCTCGGTCCCGGCCAGCGCGGCGGCGGCCTCGACGCTCACCTCCGGGCCCGGGTGCAGTGCCAGCAGCCGGAAGAGGCGGGCGGTCGGCGGGGTCAGCGCCTGGTAGGACCAGGAGAACGCCGCCGGCAGTCCAGCGAACCCGTCCAGGCTGTTGCGTGCGCTCGACAGCTCGCCCGCTATGTCGGCGAGCGTCACGGCCGGCTGTGTGACCGCGCGCGCGGCGGTCAACGCGATGGCCAGCGGCAACCGCCCGCACCGCTCGATGATCTCCTCGGCGGCCCGGGGCTCGGCGGCGACGCGGCCGGCGCCCAGCCGGTGTGCGAGGATCTCGCGGGCCTCGTGCGCCGATGGCGGCGCGACGGGCAGCGGGTGCGCTCCGCCTGCGGTGATCAGGCCGATCATGCGGACGCGGCTGGTCACGATCGCGAGGCTGCCGGGTGTGCCGGGCAGCACGTGACGGACCTGCTGGAAATTGCCGCAGTTGTCCAGCAGGAGCAACATCCGCCGCCCGGACATCCTGCTGCGGAACAGGCCTGCCAGGGCATGCAGCTGGGCCGGCAGGGCCTCTTGAGGCAGACCGAGGGAGGCCAGGAAGCCGCGAAGCACCTCGCCGGCGCTCAGCAGGGGCCCGTCTGCGGAGAATCCGCGCAGGTCCGCGTAGAGCTGCCCGTCGGGGTAGGCGGGGGCGAGCCGGTGCGCGAGCCGGATCGCGATGGTGGTCTTCCCCACGCCGGGCATCCCGTCGACGGCCAGCGCCACGGTGGGCCGTCCGTGCCGGCGGTCCTCCTCGATCAGCCGCTCGGCTCGGCCCAGCAGGTCCGACCGGCCGGTGAAGAACGGGTGATCCGGCGGGAGCTGGGCCGGGGCGGCGACCGATGCCGCAACCCGTGGGGCGAGGCGCCGGCGCAGCAACCGCTCGTACGCATCGAGCAGCTCGGGCCCCGGGTCGATGCCCAGTTCGTCGCCGAGCCTGTGGCGTACCTGCTGGTAGATCTCCAGTGCCTCGGCCTGCCGGCCGGTGGCGGCCAGCGCGAGGATGAGCCGGGCCTGGAGGGCTTCGTCCAGCGGGCTGTGCTCCACCGCCTGCCGGAGCGCGGGGAGCAGCAGCCGTTCCCGGCCGGCGCGCAGGGCGGTGTCCGCCGCGTCCCGGACGATCTGGGCGCGCTCGGCCTCGATGGCGACGAACACCGGGAGGTTCTGCGAGACCGGCTCCAGGCCCGCGGCGCAGGGGCCCTGCCACAAGGAGAGGGCCTCGGCGTAGCGCCGCACGGCCTGCTCCGGATCGTCGCAGCGGCGCGCGGCCGCGGCCAGAGCTCGGAAGCGGAGCAGGTCGAGGGAGTCCTCCGCGACGCGCAGCCGGTATCCCGCCGCATGCCGGATCAGGTGCGAGCCGACCTTACGGACCGGCAGACCCGGCTCGATCAGCCGGCGCAGCGTCCCGATGTAGCGGTGGACCACGTTGACCGCGCTGGCCGGCGGATCGCGCTCCCAAAGGGTGTCCACCATTTCCGCCAGGCCGACCACCGTTCCCGCCCGGGCCAGCAGCAGCGCCAGGACCAGCCGCTGCTGTCGGCCGCCCAGCCGCAGGTCGCCGTCGCCCCGGCGGGCCCGCACCGGTCCGAGGATGCTGAACCGGGTGGCCGCCATCATCGTGCCGCCCGCCGGCGCACGCCGTTCCTCCATCAGGCTCGACATGACAACCCCTTCCGGTCCCCTTCGTCCTGTCGCCGCCTTCAGCTTGTCGGCGCCGTGCGGCCGAATCATGAGTACGACGACGTACGCATGACCTTTCAGCAATGCCTGCGACGCGACTCGGGTGTGGAGGCGTACGCCAGCGGCCGAACCCTGACCTGCCGGTCCGTCCCAGCACCCGCGGGTGCCATTCCGGGTCCTGTCACGGAAACGGGTCGCGGCGTGGTCGACAGGGCATGAGCGACATCGCCTTCCCTGGGACGAGCGACGGCGGACCGCCCGGCGGGGTGCGGCGAGCGAGGGCGTGGCTGCGCACCGACGTCGGCGGCGCGCGGGCGATGGGGATGTGATGCAGGAGCAGTCCGGGTGGGCCCGGCTCCCCCGTGGATCAGCGCACCGGCTCTACGTCCGGCGAGCGCAACATGCGGCCGGTGGACACGGCCAGCAGCACGGCGGCGGCCAACAGCGCGGGGAGCAGGAGAAAGGCCCGGTGGGGGCCGAACAGGTCGGCGAGCCCTCCGAGGGCCACGGGCGCCACGGCGAAGGCGAGGGAGTTGGCGTAGTTCGCGACGGCGGCCGCCCGGTCGGCGGCGCCGGGTGCCGCCGACATGGCCAGCGACAGGACGAGCGGGAAATGCATGGCGTTGCCGAGCCCGATGACCAGCAGCCCGGCCCCGGCGAGCCACCCGACGGTCGAGGTCCAGAACACGACGAAGCCGGTCGCCGACAGGGCGAAGGCGCTCAGGACCAGCGGCACGGTGGAGACGCGTGCGGCGATCACGCTGCCCGCCACCCGGCCGACCAGCTTGCCGAACACCATGGCCGAGATCAGCGTGGTGGCGGTGGTCGCGGTCACGCCGGCATGGGTGCGCAGGACCGAGGCGGACCAGAACGCCACGCACGCCTCGATGGCGCCGACCACGACCAGCAGCAGCCAGGCCGGCCAGTAGGGCCGGGGCAGCCTCAGCCGGGAGGCTCCCCGGCCACGCGCGGAGCCGTCACTGTCCGGCAACCGGGTGCCGGTCACCGCCGCGACCACGGCGACCAGGCCGATCAGCAGCAGGATCAGGACCAGGCCGAGCCGCCAGCTGCCCCATTGCCTCGCGGTGAACCCGGTGGCCAGGGGGGCGAGCAGGCCCACCGCGATGGACACCGCGTACGCTTCGCTGATCGCGGCGGACGCGGCCTTGCCGTGCCTCTCGGTGATGACGGCCGCCACCCCGCTGGCGACCAGGGTGCCGCCGAGCGCGCCGAGCAGCGCGGCCGTGAGTGTCGCGCCGAACGGACGCAGCAGGCACAACGCGGTGACGGCGACAGCGAGGCCGCCGAGGCCCAGCCAGGTCGACGGGCCCCGGCCCAGCCGGCGGACGAGCGGCGTGAAGAGCAGACCACCGAGCACGCCGCCGGCGGCCATCGCGGTGCCGTGAAGCCCGGCCAGCGCGGCGGAGGTGCCCTGTTCGTCGCGGAGAAGAGGGATGAGCGGGCTGAAGCCGTAGAGGAAGAATCCCCACCCGCCGAGCTGGGCATAGGCGAGGAAGGTGACACGATCACGTTTTACCTGCGACACAGGGGACAAATATCCGAGATTTGGCGTGCCCGCAATACATCGTGTCCGCCGGATGCCGATCGTCGTGGCCGGCCGGGTTCAGCCGTCTTGCTGATCCGGTTCGTTTCCGACCTGGTCACCGAGCACCGCCGCCAGCTGGAAACGGTTGGCGACGCCGAGGCGCGGATAGATCCGGTAGAGGTACGTGCCGACCGTGCGGTGGGAGATGAACATGCGCTGGCCGATCTCCCGGTTGCTGAGGCCGCGCGCGGCCAGCACCGCGATCTGCATCTCGCGCGGCGACAGCGAGTCGGCCGGATTCCGGAGCCGGTCGGCCTTGGTCTCGCCGGTCGCCCGAAGCTGGCTGCCGGCGACCTCCGCCCAGTAGCGGGCGCCGAGCCGGTCGAAGCCGTCGCGGGCCTGGCGCAACGGCTCGCGGGCATCGACGTACCGGCGCTGCCTGCGCAGCCAGCGGCCGTGATGCAGCTGCAACCGGGCATGCGACAACGGCCAGCCGGGGGGCAGCGCGGCCAGCGCGGCGACGTACCGCTCCTCCGCCTCGGCGTCGGGCGCGAGCACCGCGCCGGTGTAGGCGAGCGCGTTGATCATCATTTCCGACGGCAGGCGGGTCGCCAGCTCCGGCAGGTCGACGAGCACCTTGCGGGCTTCGTCCTCGGCGCCCGCCGCGACCGCGGCATCGGCCAGGTCGGGGGCGACGGTCCACTGCATGAGGGAGTGGTGGTGCGGGTCGGCGGGGTCGAAGATCCGGGCGAGCAGCCGGAACGCCTCCTCGGGCCGGCCGTCGATCAACGCCAGCAGGCCGTCGGTCTGCTGCGCGATCACCGTGGCGAACCGCATGCCGGGCAGCACTGTGCTGGCGCGCAGCTCCTCGTTCATGCCGGCCGCGATGCCGGCCTCCCCGCGCAGCGCCGCGACCAGCGCGGCGGTGGCCCGGCCGCCCAGGTACGCGAACGGCTGCGCCGTCTCCCTGGCCAGCACGCACGCCTCTTCGCTCTCCACCCTGGCCCGCTCCAGCTCGCCGAGCCAGACCCGTGGCCACGCGGCGGCCAGGGCCCGGGTGAGCAGCCCCAGCCGGCCCTGGCGACGCCAGATCTGCGCCGCCTGGCCCGAAAACACCGAACAGCGGGTGAAGTCGCCGAGAGCCCGCGCGGTGCTGCCGAGAAAGTACAGGCTCCACCCGTCCGTCGACTCGGCCGCGGCGCCGTCGAGCCGGGCTAGCACGTCGGCGCCCCACCGGAACGGCTCGGCGTGCGCCCGCACCGCCAGCGTCTCGGCGGCGTCCGGGTCGGGATCCCACCGATCGAGCTCGGCCGTCGTGGCCGCGCGCGCGGACGTCTCTCCGTCCTGGAAGAAGCAACGGACCGCCGCCCGCCACAGCAGGATCCCCCCGACCTTCGGCGCGCCGCCGGCGTACGCCTCGGCAGCGGCCCCGACCAGATCGTGGACCCGCTGGTTGCGATCCTGCGGCTCGAAGAACCCGACCAGTTCGTCGGCGTTCATCAGGCGGCCGCGTTCCACCGGGCCGAGCATGCCGACGTCGACGCTCGCCAGCAGGGCACGGGCCGGGTCGGGGTCGCTCAGCTCGGTGGCCAGCTCCGCCGCTCGGATCAGCATGCCGGTACGCCGCCGTGGATCGTGGACCAGCCGGGCCGCCTGCCGCAGCGCCGGCAGAGCCCCGGTCACGTTGCCGTGCGCCTGCGCTGCCTCCGCGAAATGTTCCAGCCGGGTGGCCAGTTCCTCGTCGGGGCCGAGCGTGGCCGCGGCCTCATGGGCCAGTTTGCGGTCGGGGCCGCTCAGTGCCGAGGCGAGGGCGCCGTGGACCGCCAGCCGGTCGGCGATCGGCGCCCGGGTGTAGATGGCCGAGCGCATGAGGGGGTGCCCGAAGCGGGGGACGCCCTCGGTGAGGGACACCAGCCCCGCGTCGGTCGCCTCCTGCAGCGCCGCCACCGTGGGCGCCGCGCCGGTCAGGCCGCCGGCCACGTCCAGCAGGAGTTGCAGCGGCGCGTCCGGCTCGGCTGCCAGCGCGAGCAGGAACATCCGGCACACCGGCGTCACCGCGCCGGTCCGCGCGGCGAACGCCGCCTCCAGCCGCTGGGTCAGGGGCAACTCGTTGGGCTGCGCCGGCAAGGCCTTCACCGCCTTGGGCAACTCGACGAGGGCGAGCGGATTGCCCGCGGCGCGATCCAGGATCAGCGTGCGTACGTGCGGACTCAGCCGTGGTGCGACGGTGTCGAGCAATGCCTGGGCGGACGGTTCGCTCAGCGGGCCCAGGGTCAGCTGGGGATGGATCTCGACGGGCGGAGCCCCGCCTGGGCTGGTCCGGGCCGCGAGCAACACCAGGATCGGCTGGTCGCCGACCCGTCGCGCCACGAAGGCCAGCACCTCTCTGCTGGGCAGATCCATCCACTGCAGGTCGTCGGCCACCACCAGCAGCGGCCTTCGATCGGCGGCGTCGGCGAGCAGTTCGAGGATCGCGAGGGCCACCTGGTAGGTGCCCGGCGCGTCCTGCTCGCCGCTGAACGCGGCCCGCACCGCCTCGCGATGGGTGTCGGCCAGGTCGTCGAGCTCTCCCCGCAGCGGCTGGACGAACTGGTGCAGGGCGGCGAACGGAAACCACAACTCGGTCTCCACCCCCACGGCCGACAAGACGGTGAAACCTCGGTTCCGTGCCTCGTCCTGGGCGGCGTGGACCAACGCCGACTTGCCGACACCGGCGGCGCCGTGGACCAGCAGCGTCCCGCCACGTCCGGCTCCGGTGGCCTCCAGCAATTGGCGGATCGTGCCCTGCTCGGGCTCCCTGCCGATGAGCTCCACGGTGGGGGGCTTTGTCACAAATGTCATTGTGCCAGCTCAAGCCGGGCGCCCAGGAGGCACTCACCGCCGGCTGTGGCGGTCGCCCCGTCCTGATGTTTCCCTACCGTCAGTGTGCCGGTGGGGTGGTGTCCGAAAGCCGGCCGGCCCGATCGCCGGATCGGCCCGTTCGGCGTTCCCAGGCCAGGGCCACGGCCACACCGACGGCGTAGGCGACCAGGTCCCAGGGGTCGGGGAACGCGCCGACCAGGACACCGCCGACGCCCGGCGGGGTCGTACCGACCAGCTGGTAGATCTCGACGGCGGCGGCGATCGCGGCCGTGGTCAGGGCGCGGCGTGCGGCGGTGGTGCGCCACAACAGGCCCAAGAGCGCGTAGACCAGCATGGTGGCGCTGACGTCGCTCACGTATCCGCGGATGAACGGTTGCCCCGGACCCCGGTAGAAGAGGACGAACGCGCCGATGACCAGGGCGAAACCACCCAGAAGGAGCATGGCGCGGCGCATGAGGCTGACGTCTTCTCCGTGTCTCGGCCCTCAGGACGAACCTGATCATAGAGCTCGTCGCTTCATGACCGCACGCTGATCGCGTTCCGGCCGAAGACGACGCCTTCCCGGGCGGGGCGGAGCGGTTGCCAGGCGCGGCCACTCGCCGCCGGACCGTTGGTGCCCTTCCTGGCCGATCGTGGTGTCCAGGCCGTCCGGCAGCGACGACCCGCTCGGCCGCGCTCACCGGCCGAGGGAGGGTGTGATCGACCGCGGCGGGCCGGTGGCCGACGGTTCCGATGCCCGGGGAGGGCGAGCGGACTCGTCGTCAGGTGAAAGGCCCGTCACGGTCTCTGCTTCGGGGTCAGGGAAAGCCGGGTCCGGTCCCCGAGCCAGGCCGCTTCGAGGATGGCGGTCAGGCTGGCGGTGTCGGTCGGGCCCGGATGGTTCTGGATCAAGCGGGTGACGCCACCGGCCATTTCCGCGAAGCGGGGGAGGTCGGCGCGTGCCACGCCGATGTCCGCCAAGGTAGGAGGGATGCCGATGTCGGCGAGGAGCCCGTCGAGCCAGGTGAGGAACGTGTCCGCGGCCTCGGCATCCGAGGCGCCGCTCACGTCGAGCCCGCACACCCGGGCGAGGATGGCCAGCCGGTCGCCGATGGCGTCCCTGGCCGCGTCCAGCGCGTAGGGCAGCAGCAGCCCGACGCCCAGGCCGTGCGGTGTGTGGGTGGCCGCGCCGATGGGGTACTGGAGCGCGTGCGGAGCCGCGTTGCCCGCGTGGGAGAACGCGAGCCCGGCCAGCATGGCCCCGTAGGACATGTCCGCGCGCGCGTGCTTGTCGCCGCCGTCCCTGACGACATGGGGCAGGCTGCGGGCGATCCGCTCCGCGGCCAGGAGCGCGTAGTGGTCGGTGACCGGGTTGCGGCCGAGGAAGACCTGCTCCACCGGGTCACGCGGCCCGTGGGCCCGGGGTCGCGCGGTGTAGCTCTCCACCGCGTGGCAGAACGCGTCGATGCCGGAGTGGGCGGTGACGGTCGCCGGGCAGGTGTAGGTGAGCTCGGGGTCGACGATGGCGAAGTCGGGCACGATGTGGACGCTGGAGACGCCCACCTTCAGCTCCCGGTCCGGGTCGGTCAGCACCGAGACGGGCGTGAGCTCGGAGCCGGTGCCCGATGTCGTCGGGACCGCGACGAGAGGCGTCGTCGGCCCCGGCACCTTCGACTCCCCGTAGAAGTCGCGCGGCGTCCCGCCGTGGCACCGGATGACGCCGACGATCTTGGCGAGGTCGATCACCGTGCCGCCCCCGACGGCGAGGATGACGTCGGCGTCCACCTCCGCGGCGGCCGAGACGGCCAGGGCGACATCGGTGAGCGGCACGTCCGGAGTCGCGTCGGCGAACACGCCGACGACCTCGACCTTCTCCCGCACGGCGGCCACGATCCCGGCCACGCCCGGCTGCCCCAGCAGGACCCGGTCGGTCACGATGAGGGCTCGCGAGCCGCACTCGGCCACCACTCGCGGGATGTTCTGCGCGACCCCTTCGCCCACGATCAGCTGGCGTGGTCCGCGGACGGTCTCAAGCATGTCAGTGCCTCTCTGGAACGTCGGCGGTGATGTGCCGATCCCCGGCGGGCGCCCGGAGCAGCGGGCCGGTCACGGGAGGTCGATCGCCGCGTAGGTGACGTCGAGATACTCGAGGATGCCCTCGTGCGACCCCTCCTTGCCGATCCCGGACTGCTTCACCCCGCCGAACGGAGCCGACGGGTCCGAGATCAGGCCGCGGTTGATGCCGAGCATCCCCGTCTCCAGCCGCTCGGCGAACCGGAGCGCCCGCTGGAGGTCACGGGTGAAGACGTATCCGGCCAGGCCGTGCTCGGTGTCGTTGGCCTTCGCGATCACCTCGTCGTCGGAGGTGAACGAGATGATCGGGGCCACCGGGCCGAAGATCTCCGCTCCCAGCATCCGGGCGTCGTCGGGCACGTCGGCGAGGACCGTGGGCGGGTAGAAGTGGCCCGGCCCGTCCGGGCGCCGGCCGCCCACCAGGACTCGGGCTCCGCGATCGACCGCGTCGGCGACGAGCTCGTCGATCTTGGTGACCGCGGCCTCGTCGATCAGCGGCCCGACGTCCACGCCGTCGTCCAGGCCATGGCCCACCGAGAGCGCGCCCATCCGCTTGGCGAAGCGTGCCGTGAACTCCTCGCGCACCGGCTCCTCGACGTAGATCCGGTTGGCCGCGATGCAGGACTCACCGAGGTTGCGCATCTTGGCCACCATGGCACCGTCGAGCGCGACGTCCAGGTCCGCGTCGGCACACACGATCAAGGCCGCGTTGCCGCCCAGTTCCATGGAAGTGCGCAGCACGTTGTCCGCCGCCTGCCGGAGCAGCACGCGCCCGACCTCGGTCGATCCGGTGAACGACAGCTTGCGGGTCCGGCGGTCGGCCAGCAGCGCCGAGACCACCTCGCCGGCCCGCGTGGTCGTCACGACGTTGACGACGCCCGGGGGAACGCCGGCCTCCTCCATGATGCGGGCCAGGAACAGCATGGTGAGGGGCGTCTGGGCCGCCGGCTTGGTGATCGTCGTGCAGCCCGCCGCCAGCGCGGGAGCGAGCTTGCGGGCGCCCATGGCCAGCGGGAAGTTCCATGGCGTCACGAAGACGCACGGTCCGACCGGCCTCGGCACGGTGAGGATGCGGTATCCACCGTTGGGAGCGGTGTTGTAGCGCCCCTCGACGCGCACCGCCTCCTCGGCGAACCAGCGGAAGAACTCGGCACCGTAGGCCACCTCTCCGCGGGCCTCCGCGAGCGGCTTGCCCATCTCGAGCGTTATCAGCCGGGCGACCTCCTCGGCTCGCTCGGTCAGTGCCCGGTACGTCGCGGTCAGCGACTCCGACCGTTTTCGCGGTGGCGTCGCCGCCCACTCCGCCATGGCCTGGCTCGCCGCGTCCAGGGCGGCGAGCCCGTCGACGGCGTCGGCGTCCGCCACCTCGGCGATGGTCTTGCCGGTGGCCGGGTCCTTGACGGTGAAGGTGGCTCCGCCTGCGGCGTCACGCCAGGCGTCGCCGATCCGGAGCCGCCGGTGCTCGGGGGCCAGGACGTTCATCGGGTCACTCATTGCGTCGCCTCCTGCGATGTTCTCGGTGATGTCCGGCGTGACCTCGGCGACTGACCTCGCCGCCCTGCGCGATCACCTCCCGGCCTCGGACAGCGCCAGCCCGGTGTCCGCGTCGAACAGGTGCGCACGGTCCAGGTCGACCGTGACGAGCAGCCGCTCGCCCGGCGTGCCGGTGACGGTGGTCCGTGCCTTGACCTTGAGGATCTCCGTCCCCACCCGGACGTCGACCACCGTCCGGTCACCGAGCGGCTCAAGGCCGTAGAGCTCACCCGGCAACGACGCGTCCCCGCGCCGCTCGACGGACAGGTCCTCCGCGCGCAGGCCCAGCAGCAGCGGGCGGCCGTCCTCAGCCGTGGTCCAGCGGGGCCGCGGCAGCGTCCAGCCGTCCGCCCCGACCAGACGATCTCCCTCGGCGTGGCAGGCGAGCAGGCTGATCGGCGGGCTCCCGACGAATCCCGCGACCCACTGGTTGGCCGGACGCTCGTACACCTCGGCCGGCGTGCCGACCTGTTGCACCTTTCCCTCCTTGAGCACCGCGACCTGGTCGGCCATGGACAGGGCCTCGACCTGGTCGTTGGTCACGTAGATGAAGGTCGCTCCGAGGCTGCGGTGGATGCGGGTGAGCTCGGTGCGCATCTCGACGCGGAGCTTGAGGTCGAGGTTCGTCAGCGGCTCGTCCATGAGGAACGCGCGCGGGTGACGGACCAGCGCCCGGGCCAGGGCGACCCGCTGCATCTCGCCGCCCGACAACTGCGCGGGACGACGCTGCAGCAGACGTTCGATGTGCAGCAGGCTCGACATCCGCTCGACGGCGGCGGCGATCTCGCTCGGGGAACAGCGGCGTGCCCGCAGCGGCGAGGCGATGTTCTCGTACGCCGTGTGCCGCGGGTAGAGGGCGTAGTTCTGGAAGACCATGGCCAGGTCGCGTGCGGCGGGGCTGTCACCGGTCGCGTCCCTCCCGTCCAGGTGCACCGACCCGGCGTCAAGCTTCTCGAGGCCGGCGATCGCTCGCAGGGTCGTCGTCTTGCCCGCCCCGGAGGGTCCGAGCACGACGAAGAACGAGCCGTCCGGTATGTCCAGCGTCACCCCGTCCAGGGCCTGGACTTTGCCGAAGGACTTGCACAGCCCGCGCACTGCCACGGTTCCCATCAGGCCACCAGCTCTTCCGTGCTCACGTCGTAGACCGGCGGGGGCCCGCCGGTGTGCCGCAGCCCGACCGGCGCGTCAGTGCCGAAGCGGACGGTCGGTGGCATCCGAACCCGTACGTCGCGGTGCCCGTCGTGGTCGACCACGTAGATGATCTCGTCGCCCAGCCACTCCGCCGAGACCACGCGGGCCGGGACCGAACCTTCCGCCCCTGGCTCCGTGACCTCCAGCGCCTCCGGCCGGACGCCCGCGACCAGGCGGCGGTCGCGCGGCAGGCCCGGCGGTGGCGTGAGGGCCAGCCCGCCCTGGCTGCACAGCATCCCGTCGGCCACCTCCACCTCGATCAGGTTCATCGGCGGGGAGCCGATGAACGCGGCGCAGAAAAGGCTCGCCGGACGGTCGTAGACTTCCAGCGGCGTGCCGATCTGCTCGACGCGGCCCTTGTTGAGGATGGCGATCCTGTGACCGAGCGACATCGCCTCGACCTGGTCGTGGGTGACGTAGACCATCGTCGTCCCCAGCTCCCCTTGCAGGTGCTTGATCTCCGTGCGCATGTCCGCCCGCAGCTCCGCGTCCAGATTGGTGAGGGGTTCGTCCATGAGGAACGCGCGCGGCCGGCGTACCAGGGCGCGGGCGAGCGCGACGCGCTGCTGCTCCCCGCCGGACAGCCGGTGCGGTCGCCGGTCCAGGAGCGGGCCGAGCCGCATCAGCCGGGCGGCCTCGTCGACCCGCTCGCGCACCTCCGCCTTGGGCAGTCCCTCGGCCCGCAGCGGGAACGCCAGGTTGTCGCGGGTTCTCAGGTGCGGGTAGAGGGCGTAGAACTGGAACACCATGGCGATGTCGCGGTCGGCCGGCGGCAGGTCGTTGACCAGCGTGTCGCCGATGCGGATGTCGCCCGTCGTCTGCCTCTCCAGGCCGGCTACGGCCCGCAGTGTGGTCGTCTTGCCGCAACCCGAAGGGCCGAGCATCACGAACAGCTCGCCGTCGCGGATCGACAGGTCCACGTGATCGACCGCGACCGTCCCGTCCGGGTAGCGCTTGTGCAGGGCGCTCACCTCGATGCCCGCCATCAGCGTCGCACCGCACCGAGCGTCACACCGGCGACGAGGTGCTTGCGCACCAGGTAGGCGAAGACGAGCACCGGCAGGGCGAACACCACGGAGGCGGCGGCCACGAGGCCCCAGTCCACGGTGGTTCCGCCGATGAGGCCGGCGATGGCGGGCGGGGCCGTCCGCACGTCGTCGCTGGAGGTGAGGAAGATGGCGAACACGAACTCGTTCCACGAGAAGATGAGGGCGAAGACCGCCGTCGCGGCGATGCCGGGCAGGAGCAGGGGAAGGGTGAACCGCCAGAACGCCTGCAAGCGGGTGTAGCCGTCGAGCATGGCGGCGTCCTCGTACTCGGCGGGCACCTCGTCGACGAACCCCTTCATCATCCAGATCGTGAACGGGACGTTGAAAGCGGTGTAGATGAGGATCAGGCCGAGCTTGGTGTCGATGAGCCCGACCTGGCGGTACATGAGGAAGATCGGGATCACGACCACCACGGGCGGCATGAAACGGGTGGACAGGATGAAGAACAGCTGGTCCTTCTTGGCCTTCACGGCGAAGCGCGAGTAGGCCCAGGCCGCCGGGACCCCCAGCACGGTGGCCAGCGCCGTGGAGACCCCGGCGACCAGGACGGAGTTGAGGAACGAGGCGGACAAGGTCGAACGACCGCCGCCGGAGGCGACGAACACGTCCTTGAAATGCTCCATGGTGACCTTGAAGTCGAAGAACTTGGCCGGGATGGCGTAGACGTCCCGGTTCTCCTTGATGGACGTCTCGATCATCCACAGCACCGGGAAGAGCATCACGACGGCCAGCACGGTCAGCAGCGCGACCTCCAGCAGGGCCCGGCCCCGGCCGCCGAAGCGGCGCGAGGGGGGCGTGTGATCCCGGGCAGGGCCTGTGGACACGGCCTCGTCGACGGACAGGGCCATCAGTCCTCCTTGAGCTTGTTCAGGTAGCGCAGGTAGAGCTGGGTGAGGACGATGACGACGAGGACCATGAGGATCCCGTACGCTGAGGCGGTCCCGGTGTTGAAGCCCAGGAACGCGACCTTGTAGACGTGGAACGACAACGTCTCGGTGGAGACCCCCGGGCCTCCGCTGGTGAGGATGTAGACGAGGTCGAACAGCCGGAAGGCCTCGATGGCCCGGAACAACACGGCGATGAGGAGCAGCGGCCACACCAGCGGAAGGGTGATGGTGCGGAACTGGAACCACTGGGACGCCCGGTCGATCGCGGCGGCCTCGTACAGGTACTTGGGAACCGCGGTGAGGCCCGCGAGCGCGATGAGCATGATGAACGGCGTCCATTGCCAGGTGTCGACCAGGATCAGGGAGATCAGTGCCGTTCGCTGCCGGGTGAGCCACTCCACCTGCCCCAGTCCGAGCGAGCCGAGCATGCTGTTGATCACGCCGAACTGCGCGTCGAGCATGAAGCGCCAGAACAGCCCGACCACGACCGGCGACAGCATCATCGGAACCAGGAACAGGGTGGTCAGCGCTCCTCGCCCGTGCGCGCGCCGTGAGATCAGGTAGGCGATGGTGAAACCGAGCACGGTCTGCAGGGTGACCGCGCCGGCCACGTAGATCAACGTCGTCAGGGCCCGCTGGTGGACCTGCGGCGACGTCAGGATGGCGGTGTAGTTCTCGAACCAGAGGAACTGGGCGGGCCCCCCGCGGGTGGCCGAGTAGTCGGTGAAGGACAGGTACAACGCCCACAGCAACGGGAACACCGACATGGCGAGCAACAGCAGCAGCGCGGGAGAGGTGAAGGCCACGGCGAGCCCGCGGTCGCTCAGGCGGCTGGACCGGCCCGGTGCGGGCGGCGTCGCGGACGCCACCTGCCCGGGGTGGTCGGTCGTCAGAGGGGCGGAGTCACTCACAGGCCGCCGCCGCCCTTGCCACTACTGGCGTTGAGCACGCCCTGCTGCTGCTTGGCGATGTCGTCGAGCGCGGCCTTCGGCGCCTTCGCGCCGTTGAGAGCCGCGTTGACGTTGGTGTTCTCGATGTCGACGAGGCGCGCGTACTCGGGCACGTTCCACATGTCCCGCATCCGCGGCACGGAGTCGGTGTACACCTGGTTGAACGGCGCCGCGTTGAGGAACTCGGGCGACTCCAGGGCGTCCGTACGCGAGGGCACGCCACCGGCCGCGGCCCATTTCTTCTGGATGTCAGCCTGCTCGAACCACTTCATGAAGTTCAGGGCCTCCGCCTGGTTCGCCTCGGGCGAGTAGGCCGACACGTGCATCCCCATGCCGCCGAGAGGCACCAGGTTCGTCTTCTGGCTCGGCAGGGTGGCGAAGCCCAGCTTGTCGAGAATCTGCTCCCGCGTGGTGCCGAGCGTCGACTGCTTGGGGTCGAGCAGGCCGCCGCTCGCGGCGATCCAGTTGAACGCGATGCAGGCCTTGCCCTGGGCGACCGCCGCGTTCACCTCGTCGATGAACCAGTTCCCCGAGCCCTTGGCGGTCAGCGGCTTCATCTTGTTGACCAGGACGTCCATCGCCTCCTGGCCCGCGGCGTCGTTGAGGACGCCGTCGATCTTGCGCGTCTTGGGGTCCCAGAGGTTGCCGCCGTAGACGCCGTTGACCGTGTTGTAGGTGACGGCCGCGGCGTCGGAGCCGTTGGCCTGGTGGAAGGCCAGCCCGCTGACGCCGGGGTTGTCCGCCTGGCACTTCTCGGCGACGGAGATCATCTCGTCCCAGGTCTGCGGCGGCTTGTCGCCGATCAGGTCCTTGCGGTAGATCATCGTCCAGGTGTCGCCGAGCAGCGGCAGCCCGTACAGGCTGGCGTTCTCGTCGCGCTTCCCGGTCTCCGCCTGGGGGAACTGACCGTAGGCCGCCAGCAGGTACGGGTTGTAGGCCTTGACGTCGATGTTCTTCTTGACGAAGTCGGTGATGTCGAGGATGTTGCCGTTCGTCACGGCCTCGCCGATGTGCTGCGAGTCCAGGATCGGGATGTCGAAGTCGGTCTTGTGCGCGGCGAACTGGGTGAACATCGCGTCGTGCCAGTTCGCGTTCGGCACGGTCTTGACCTTGATGGTCACGTTCGGCCGCCCCTTGGTGTACTCCGCGTTCGCGAAGGCTTCCAGCGCATGGGCGGGGGGCCAGTCGAACCAGATGAAGCTGAGGGTCAGCGGATCCTTGGTGAGCTCCGGGATGGTCGCCGGCGCCTTGGGGGCGCTGCCGTCCTGACCGCCGCAGGCCGCCACGGTCGTGGCCACCAACATGGCCGCCGTGGCCAGCCGCGCCTTCCGACCGGGAACCGACAATCGTCCTGTTCGCTTGGGATACCGCATCTTCTTGCCTGCTTTCTGGGGGGATTTGTGGAGCCTTGCCGCGTGCTTCGCCGAGCAGTTGCCGGGTGGGTCAGGCGTGTTGCCGGCTGTCGCAGGGGCTGATCAGCAGACCGGCGTCACGAGGACGCCGCGACTTCATGGGGCTTCAAGCAGTCGGGAAGTCCTTCGGTCCTGGTGCGGCCCGATGACGAACCGAAGAGGACGTCGAGCATGCTCATAAGAGCTCCAACTGGTCGAAGCGGAGCGATGGCGGGCGATTCCCCGATGGGTGAAGGATGGCTGGCGTCCGCCACCTTTCCTATACGATCCGGGTGGGAGCGTCAACATCTGCCATGCTGCGACCGATGCCGGCAGGTTCCCGAAGACGCAGGAAAGGACCTCACGTGACGATGGACGACGAAGCGACGATCGCGCGGCGCCGTGGGGCCATGACGGGCGGGATCCCGCGGGGAAGATCTCGCGGCCGGCTCGCCGACGAGGTGTACGACACGCTGCTCGGACAGATGATGTCGCTGCGGATCGAGCCGGGCTCCCGCGTCACGATCGACGCCCTGGCGCGAGAGCTGGGGGTCTCGCAGACGCCGATCCGGGACGCCCTGAACCGCATGGAGGCCGAGGGCCTGGTCGTGCGCGTGCCCCACGCCGGCTATCGCATTCCCCCCCAGATCACCCGCCACCGATTCGAGGACATGCTCGAGATCCGCCTGCTCCTCGAGCCGGCGGCGGCGCGCAGATCCGCGGAACGCGCATCGTTGCAGCAGGTGGCCGACCTGCGGCGGCTGCTGGAGGAGATGGCTGAGCTGGAGGGGGGCGACGGGCTCATGGCCTACGGCGCCTTCGGGCTGCGCGACGCCGCCTTCCACGATCTCGTCGCCCAGAGCGCGGAGAACCAGGTCATCCGCGAAGCGCTCGCCCGCCTGCACACGCACGTGCACCTGTTCCGGCTGCTCCACGACACCCAGGTCACCCACCTGGCCATGGCCGAGCACGAAGAGGTCGTGACCGCGATCGCCGCGCGTGACCCCGACGCCGCCGCCTACGCCATGCGCCGGCACATCCTGCGGTCCGGCGAGCGGTTCCGGCGGTTGTTCGACGAGGCCGAGGGCGCGGACGGAATGGTGGTGGAGGCTTGACGGGCGGGCCGGGCCGGGGAATGCTAAGGCAACCCGATCGGATCGGATTGGATCCACCTCACCCGCCCCAGATGCGAGGAGAAGCAGGTGCCCAGAGCGCTGCTCCTGACCGGCGACGCCGCCGAGGAGCTCGACACCATGTATCCCTACTATCGCGTGCAGGAGGGCGGCTGGGACGTCGACGTCTCGTCACGGACGATGCGTGACGTTCAGCTGGTCATCCACGAGTTCGACCCCAACTCCGACGCCTACGTGGAGAAGAACGGCCGGAAGCTGCCGGTCGACGTGCCCTGGGCCGAGGTCGACGTCGAACGCTATGACGCCCTCATCATCCCCGGGGGACGTGCCCCCGAGTGGATCCGGGTCGACGCCGACGTCAGGCGCATCACCGAGCACTTCTTCGCGCGCAACCTCCCGATCGCGCTGATCTGCCACGGCGCGCAGGTGCCGGCCGTGTACGGGCTGCTGAAGGGCCGGAAGACGGCGTGCTTCCCGCCCATCACCGGTGACATGGAGAACGCGGGCGCGACGGTCATCGACGCTCCCGACGTCGTGGACGGCAACCTCGTCTCGTGCAGGGGGTGGCCGGACATGCCGCAGTTCGGCAGGGCGATGATGGAGGTCTTCTCGAAGTCCGTCAACTCCGCATCGGCATGAGCGCACCTGGCCCGTCCCGGTGACGGCATCCCGGACCGTCACCGTCGGCGGCTCCCCCGTCCACGTCATGGAGAGCGGCACCGGGCCCGCGGTGCTGATGCTGCACGGCTCGGGGCCCGGTACGACCGGATCCGGCGCCTGGGCGGCGACGGCACAGGCGCTCGGCACGTCCTGGCACCTGGTGGCTCCTGACCAGGCGGGGTTCGGCCGCACACCGCTCCCGGCCGGCTCCAGGGGCGGGCTCCGGCTGTGGACGGAGCAGGCCGCAGGCCTGATGGATGCTCTCGGTGCCGAGCGGTACGCCGTGGTGGGCCACTCCATGGGCGGCGCCGTGGCGCTGGCGTTGGCGGCCGCGCGTCCCCGGCAGGTCACCCACGTCGTGGCGGTCTCGACGATGGGCGCCCCCGGGGCGCCGCTGTCCGCCGACCTCGACGCGATCTGGGCCGCCCCAGCCGACCCGGCCGGGGCACGGGACATGTTGAGCCGCCTCGTCCTCGACCAGGCGCTCGTGACCGAGTCGGCCGTCGCCGCCCGCGCGGCCGCGATGCGAGCGGGGGCGGCCGCATACGCGTCGTTGTTCCCTCCGCCCAGGGCACGCTGGGCCGACGACCTCACCCTCCCGGCGCGAACTCTGGCAGAGGTGCGCGCGCCCGTGCTGCTCATCCACGGCGCCGAGGACCGGGTCACCCCGCTCCGGACGGCGGCCCTGCCCCTGCTCGAGCACCTGGCCGACGTCCGTCTGCACGTGCTCGGCCGGTGCGGGCACGTGCCGGCGCTCGAACACCCGCACGACTTCAGGCGGCTCCTGTCGTGCTTCCTGGAACGAGGTCCCTGACTCATATCCGTGGGCCACGGGCCCGCCCTGCCATTCAGCATCTCCCGGACGGCGAGCTTCGCAGGCGTCCCCCGCGTGGAAGTTTCACTAACACCGCCGCGCGGACGACTGTGATGACGCGGGCACGACCGCCGCATCGCACGGCGTCACATGCCCTGCGATCAGCCTGTTGATCCGCGGGGCGAGATCGCCGCCTTTTTACGGGCCGTACGGAAACCGCGATTCACCGCTTGTTTCGGAGAGCGGTCCTTCATATGGGGCTGTCCAGCTCGCGGCCATTGTGTGATCCTCCCCTCGAGAAGGCATATCCAGCGGCGTCTCGGGCGCGCGGCCCGCACGCTCAGGATTGCGACCCGCGGCAGGGAGAGATGGGAAATCTTTTCTCAGAACAATGTGGCTTACGCCGATAAAAGCACCATGGTGTCGTACGTGCCCGCCTCACCCCGATCAAGGCGGACGGCGAGGCCGGCAACTCTGGCGAGACCTCCACAGTCAACGGCGCGAAGAAAGGGAACCCCATGATCGCTGGCAACCTGATCCGCCGGGCACTGGCGGCCGGCGTGATGCTGGCCACCACCGCCGCGATGGTCGTGACCGCGCAGCAGCCCGCCGCCGCCTCAACCCTGACGCTCAACGCCACGGTGGACTGCCTCAACGTCAACTACTCCGGCGACACCCGCGACTGGTACGCCTCGTACGTGGCGGTCGGCTCCGCGCCTCCTTCGTACGGCGTGACGATGCCCTACAGCTCGATGGTCGCGAACCCGGCGAACCACTCGTGGTCGTTCACGATCAGCCTGCCCGGCGGCAGCACCTCGGTGAGCGTGTCGGCCATCTGCAGCGGCGGTCACCAGTACGACCAGGTCGGCTGGACCAACGGACCGGCGATCAGCATTCCCTCCTCGGCCACGACCCTGACCGCCACCTGGGGCTGCTCCACCCAGCAGGTCTACCCCGGGCCCTACATCACCGGCTGCAGCGCGCAGTCCTACTCCTACAGCTGAGGCTCCCGCCTCCCGGAAGGCCGTCCGCTTTCACCGCGGGTGGCCTTCTCCCATGCGGGCACGGGTACCGTGCCCATCACCAGCGCTGTCAGCGGCGGTGCGGAAGAACGGGTGCGGCCCAGCCCCCGCCGACATGTTCACCGGGGGCTGGGCCGCTGTCCGGTCGCGTGGTCACGCGCTGGTGCAGGTGTATCCGGTCGGCAGGGCCGTGTTGCCGTTGGGGCGGCTGGCCTGGAAGCCGAAGCTGGTGGTGCCGGCTCCGGGGGCCAACGTGCCGTTGTGGCTGACGCTCTTGGCCGTGACGGTCTGCCCGCTGGTGGTGACGGTGGCGTTCCACGAGCCGGTCAGTGTGTGCCCGGCCGGCAGCGTGAACGTGACCGTCCAGTTGGTGATCGTCGAGGTGCTGGTATTGGTGATGGTCAGCGGCTGGATCACGTAGCCGGTGCCCCACTGGCTCTGCACGGTCGGCGTCGCCGAGCAGGCTCCGGTGCTGGTGCCGCTGGTGGTGACCTGGACGGTGTTGGACACCGGCGAGAGGTTGCCGGCGGCGTCACGCGCGCGGACCTGGTAACGGTAGGTGGTGCTCGCGGTCAGGCCCGTGTCGCTGTACGAGGTCGTGGCCGAGGTGCCGACCTGGGCGAAGGTGCCGCCGGTGGCCCCGGGTGCGCGCAGGATGTCATAGCCGGCGACCCCGACGTCGTCCGTGGAAGCGGCCCAGGACAGATCGGTGCCGGTAGCGGTGGTGCCGGAGGCCGCCAGCCCGCTCGGGGCGGTGGGCGGCGTGGTGTCGCCACCGGTGGAGGTCGTGGCGAACGTGACGAACGCGGAGTTGGCCGACAGGTTGCCCGCGCCGTCGCGTGCTCGTACGTAGACCTGGTATTCGGTGTCGGCGGTCAGCCCGGTCAGGGTGATCGAGTTGGTGGTGGACTGGCCGAGCAGCGGGTCCGTGGTGCCCGTTACCCGGTAGACGTTGTAACCCGCCAGGCCGGAGCCGCCCTGGTCGGTGGATGCCGTCCAGGTCAGGGTGGCGCTGGTGGCGGTCACGTTGGAGGCGGCGGGGGTGCCCGGAGTCGTCGGCGGGGTGGTGTCGTTCGTGCTCTGGAACTGGTTGAAGAAGTTCCACACCACTGCCTTGGTCCAGGTCCGTGCGCCGTCGTCGGCGGTGGACCCGTCCACTGGACCAGGGGTGTGCCCCCCGTCGAACGCCGCCCACGCGACCGGGTACCCGGATCGGCATCCCGAGTAGGTGGTGACGACGTGCGTCAGGCTGCCCTGTGCTGGCTCGGGCGGATTCTGGGCCGTGCACCCGTTGTTCCTGACGAACGTGTCGCGCAGCGATCGGCCCTGAGAGATGTTGAGCACGTTGTCCCTGAGGCCGTGCAGCCCGATGTAGGCGATGGGCTGGGTGCCGCCGCTGCATCCGCTGAGCTGCGCGCCGGAGTAGACCGCGACCGCGCGGAAGACCGTCGCCCGGGCGCAGGCCAGGGCGTAACTCATGCCGCCGCCGTAGCTGAAGCCTCCGGCGAACAGCTGCGTGGTGTCGACGCACAGGTCCGCTTCGATCAGCCTGACCAGGTCGTCGACGAAGGTCAGGTCCTGCCCGCCGGAATTCGCCCAGCCGTTGTTCAGCCCCTGGGGGGCGACGAAGATCGCAGTGTTGTTCGCCAGTTGCCTGAGCCCGTAGTAGGACCAGGTGAATCCGCTGCTCCCGCCGGTGTCGACGTCGTTGGCGGTGCCGTTGAGCCAGTGGAACCCGAAGATCAACCGGTAGGGGTGGGTGTTGTTGTAGTTGTCGGGAATTCTCAGGATGAAGGAGCGAGTCTGGCCGCCGCTCTGGATCGACTGCGCGCCACTTCTGAGCGTTGGAGTCTTGCCGCATCCTGCCGTCGCGGCGGCGGCGCTCGCCACGCGTGACGTGGTTTCGCTGCTGCCCAGCGCCGTACCGCCGGTGGCCACCGCGAGAAGCACCGCCGCGATGACAGCGGCGAGGACGGATTTACGCCGCATCATCACTCACCTGCCTGTGGCACCGCCGGGAAAGACGGCGCCAGGGCTTTGGTAGCGTTAACATGAGCCGGATCAGTCCTCTCATCCGTGCGGAACTGGCGTGATCGGAGGGCATGACGGAAAAACCGTGTCGTCGTTCACATCGCTTTAGCGCGCCCGTTCCTGCCGATGGGTGGTGGTGCGACGGAGCAAATACGAGGCATGCGGATCCGTCAAGGCGCGACTCGCTCCACTGACGTTACGGGCGGCGCTTCCATGCCGTTCACTGGCACGTATCGCGTCGTTCGACCTGGAAACATATTGAAAGTTTCACGGCAAGGCTCCCAGAAAGCCATGAGGCCGCATTCAACCCTTTCTACGACGCGCGGCTTTGCCCGGTAGTAAGCCGGGAACATGTCGACGCGCGTAGTGATGAAGTGTGCGGCGCGGGCGCCGCAGCCGCGGCAGGCATAGGCGAGTCAGTCAGGCAGCAACTCGCTGAGCAGTTTCTCCACTCGGGAGCGGATGTCGTCACGGATGAGGCGGACGGTGTCGATGCCCTGGCCTGCCGGGTCGTCGAGCTTCCAGTCCTCATACCGTTTGCCGGGGAAGATCGGGCAGGCGTCGCCGCAGCCCATCGTGATGACCACGTCGGAGGCCTCAACCGCGTCGACGGTGAGAACCTTGGGCCGGGCGGCGGTGATGTCGATGCCGGCCTCGGCCATGGCCTCGACCGCGGCCCGGTTGACCTCCCCGGCCGGGGCGGAGCCGGCCGAGCGGACCTCGATCCGGTCGCCGGCCAGGTGGGCGAGCCAGCCGGCGGCCATCTGGGAGCGCCCGGCGTTGTGAACGCAGACGAACAGGACGGACGGCTTGCCGGTGAGGGTCTCGGGGGCGTTCTCAGGCATGGGCGGGCTCCTTGGCGCTGAACAGGCGGCGGGCGGCGAGGCTGACGTAGACCAGGGCGACCAGGACGGGAACCTCGATGAGCGGGCCGACCACGCCGGCCAGGGCCTGGCCTGAGGTGACGCCGAAGACGCCGACCGCCACGGCGATGGCCAGCTCGAAGTTGTTGCCGGCGGCGGTGAAGGCGAGCGTGGCCGTCTTGTCGTACGGCAGGCCGATCGCCTTGCCGGCCGCGAAGCCGCCGCCCCACATGAGGGCGAAGTAGGCGAGCAGCGGCAGCGCGATGCGGGCCACGTCCGCCGGCTGGGCGGTGATCGTGCCGCCTTGCAGGGCGAACAGGATGACGATGGTGAACAGCAGCCCGTACAGGGCGATCGGGCCGACGCGCGGCAGGAAGCGCTGCTCGTACCAGATTCTGCCCTTGGCTCGCTCGCCGAGCTTGCGTGAGGTGTAACCCGCGAGCAGCGGGATGCCGAGGAAGACCAGCACGTAGAAGGCGATGTCCCAGGCGGAGACGGCGAGCGTGGACTGGGACAGGCCGAGCCAGCCGGGCAGCACCCGCAGGTAGAACCAGCCCAGCGCGCCGAAGGCGACCACCTGGAAGAGGGAGTTGAGCGCGACCAGGACGGCGGCGGCCTCGCGGTGGCCGCGGGCCAGGTCGTTCCAGATGAGCACCATGGCGATGCACCGGGCCAGCCCGACGATGATCAGGCCGGTGCGGTACTCGGGCAGGTCCGGCAGGAAGATCCACGCCAGGGCGAACATCAGGGCCGGGCCGAGGACCCAGTTGAGCAGCAGCGAGGAGATCAGCAGGCGGCGGTCGCCGGTCACGGTGCCGAGGCGGTCGTAGCGGACCTTGGCCAGCACCGGGTACATCATCAGCAGCAGGCCGAGCGCGATCGGCAGCGAGATTTCGCCGATCTTGACGGCGTCCAGGACGGTGTTCAGGCCCGGCATCAGGCGGCCCAGGAGCAGCCCTGTGGCCATGGCGGCGATGATCCACACGGGCAGGAACCGGTCCAGCCCCGACAGGGCGCCGATCACGCCGGCGGGCGGCGCGGCGGCCGGTGCCGGCCGGGTGGCCGTCACAGCGCGGCCGCCGGCGCGATGGTGGGGGGCGGGGTGGCGGGCAGGGTGGCGGGCAGGGTGAGCAGGGCCGACAGCTCGCCGAGGGTTTCGGGCACCAGCCGGTAGTACACCCAGGAGGCGCGCCGCTCGGAGGTCAGCAGCCCGACCTCCTTGAGCACCTTCAGGTGGTGGCTGATGGTCGGCTGGGACAGCTCGAACGCGGCGGTGATGTCGCACACGCACACCTCGCCGCCGGCGCGGCTGGCCACGATCGACAGGATGCGCAGCCGCACCGGGTCGCCCAATGCCTTGAACACCCGCGCCACCCCGGCCGCCTGCTCGACGCCGAGCGGCTCGCGGGTCAGCGGCGGGCTGCACTCCAGGATCTCCAGCGGTTCCACGGCTCTCCCTAGGGGCGCTCATCGAAATCGACTGCCATCTATATTGACACATGTCGAAGTCGCGAAGCGCGGGAGAAGACGCCCCGCCGGGCAACGGGGCCTGCTGGCGTGGGGCGTTGCGGCGGGCCAGTGCCGGCATGGCCTGGTCGGCGTCCAGCCCGTACATCGTTCTGGACGGGCTGGCGCGGCGAGCCATCGCCGTGGACGCGGGGTCGCCGCCGCGCCACCGGGACGGGCAGGAGGTCAGGGCACCTTCCGGAGAGTGCAGGCGAAGCACTTGTACGCCTGCTGCCCCGAAAGGTTGCCATAGAGCTGGTCGTCCACCAGCGTGTCGGCCGCCTCGTAGCGGGGATCGCCGAAGATGTCGCCCACTTTCTGGGCGGGTCCGAACGTGTTGGGCAGGAATATGGTGTCGGTCCGGATGCCGGGCTCGATGAGGGCGGTGCCGGTCACCGCGCCGCGGGGGCTCTCGACCAGCACCGGGTCGCCGTCGGCGATGCCGTACCGGGCGGCGGTGTCGGGATGGATCTGGACCAGGCGGATCCCGTTGAGCTGCTCGCCGGTGTACGTCCAGTGCGTCACCCCGGCGAAGTGCACGACGCTGGGGCGGCCGGTCATGCCCATCAGCGGATATCGCCGGTGCACTCGCCCGTCCCCGGGGGGTGCCGAGCCGGACGGGCCGGGTCAGCGCATGAGGATTGACGGGGTTGGTGATGAACGCGTCGCCGTAGGTGAGTGTCGGGTGCGCGCCGGTCACCTCCGGGTGGGTGAAGAACACGGGAAGCGCGCCGTGCCCGCTGGGTGCGAGCCGGCTCTCCAAGGAGTTGGTGAAGATCTCCACCTTGCCGCTGGGGGTGAGGAACCGATTGCCGGAGCCGGGCGAGCGAGCGGCCTGGTACCAGGAGGGATGATCGAGGTAGAGGGTGCTCACGCCTGGATGCCCGGTGGCGGGGCAGGGCCGGCGCAGCGGCTCGGTGCGGGCGCGCAGGCGGTCGCGGGTCACGCCGGCGGCGCTGGGCGTGTTGGCGACGAAGGCGGCCCACAGCTTCTTGTCGTCGGTCCATTCGAGAGGGAGGGCGTCCGTCCAGTACGCCGGCGGGTGCCGGCGGTCGTTTCGCGCGAGCGCGTGTGCCAGCCCGATGAAGATCTCGTTGTCGGAGCGTGATTCGCCGGCTCTGGGCACGGCGGCGTCCTGCCAGCGGATGGCGCGGTCGTCGCGCCGCATGTAGACGCCCTCGAACTCCATGCCGCTGCACACGGGCAGGATGACGTCAGCGTAGTGGGCGGCCTCCCCCATGAACAGCCCTGTGTAGACGTAGAACTCGTTCGTCCGTTCGTCTCGCGCTTGCCGGGAACGGGATCGTCGCCGCGGAGCATCCGCCGCCGTACATCGTGAGCCGGCGCCAGGGACACGCCCGACGCCTCCGCGACCCTGCGCAGCGGCTTCGTCGGCTCGGCCGCGAGAATCTCCGCGGGCGATGGCACGATCCGACCAGTGCGGATGAGACTTGATGATGCGGTCCGCAGCCGCCCGGCGATCGGCATGCGTCAGCGGCATGCCATGAGTGACGTTGCGTTCGACGGAGACGACGAACGCGTCCTCCTCGGGGCCATCGTAGAAGTACGCGGTGATGCTGCCCTTGCCGTTCAACTGCGCGGCGCGAACACGATGGGCGCCGTCGATCACGCGCATCGTGCCGCGTTGCACGAGGATGGGCGGCAGCGACAGGTCGACCTCCGCCAGCCGCTGCACATGCTCGCGATCCTGGCCGTTCAACCGCGGTCATGTCGCTCGAGAAATCCGTCGCCGTCGGTGTCGAGCTGGACGAAGCGGCGAGTGAGCTTGTCGCGCCGGAAGTCGGTGAGCTGCGGCGGGATCTCGAAGCCGGGGCGGCCGAACGCGGTCCCCAGCCCCCGCAGGATGATCCCGTCGGTGCGCGGCCCGGAGTCGATGAGCGACACCAGCACCGCGTTCGCCGGCAGCCCGGCGACGACGAGGAGCAGGGCCGACGCGGTCACCAGAACCTTCCTGCCACGTTTCGGACGCCCGCCGTCGAGGGGTCGCGGGGCGACAGTCATGGGCGCAGTGTGGCCACCCGCGCGTGCCGGGGTCTTGAACGAATGTTCCCGGCGGCACGCGATCTCGCGCGGTGTCAGACCTGGCCGATGCCGCCGTCGACGGGAAGGTCGATTCCGCTGACGAAGCTCGAGTCCGCGGAGGCGAGGAACAGGGCCGCCGAGGCGATCTCGTCCTCCGTGCCGAGGCGCCCGGCGGGCACCCGCGCGGCGATCCGCTCCTTGAAGCCCGGCGGCAGGTCCGCGAAGGCGGGGGTGTCGATCGCGGCGGGGCTGAGGACGTTGACCCGGATCCCGCGCTCCTTCAGGTCGGTGGTCCAGGTCCGGGCGAACGAGCGCAGCGCCGCCTTGCTCGCCGCGTAGACCGTTGTGCCGGGGTCGCCCTTGTCCGCGGCACCCGAACCGACGAGCACGATCGAGGCGCCGTCGGACAACAGCGGCAGCAGTTTCTGCACGGTGAAGAACGTCCCGCGCACGTTCACCCCGAACACGGCGTCGAACGACTCCTCGGTCACGTCGCCGATGTGCTCGTTCCACGTCCAGACGCCGGCGCTGGCGACGAGAACGTCCACCCGGCCGAACGCGGAGGCCACGACGTCGGCCAGGCGGCGCACGTCCGCGATCTCGCCTACGTCGCCGGCGACACCGGTCACGTGGTGGCCGATGGCGGCCACCGCCGCGTCCAGGCGATCCTGGCGGCGGCCGGTGATGACCACGTGCGCACCCTCCGCGACGAACGTCTTCGCCGTCGCCAGTGCCAGCCCGGAGGTCGCGCCGGTGATCACCGCGACCTTTCCGTCGAGCTTCGCCATGCCACTCCCCTGTCCCGAAAATGAGGCTGCTCTCATCTTTAGCGACCCCACCGTAGCTCAAAATGAGGGCGCCCTCAAAGTTGAGGCATGCCGCAGCAATCACGACTTGGAGGCCGCGAGCGTTTCGCCACCCGAGGTCCCGCGGCTTCCGGGCGCGGCCGGCACCGTCACCCGCCATCCCGCCCACACCGGGCCCAGGTAAGACTCTGTCGGCCGCGCCCGGAATAACCGGACAACACGTCCGGTTGCGGAGAGAGGTAAGTGGGCATTCCGTCCACTTATACGGCCTGCCTGGGAAGGATGCGCGATGGACATGAGCAACGTCGGGATCGTGTTCGGCAGCTTGACGCCGCCGGAGGAGCTGACCGAGGGGGCGGCGCTGGCCGAGCGCCTCGGCTTCGGCGAGTTGTGGTTCTCGGAGGACTGCTTCTTCACCGGCGGCCTGTCCGGGCTGACCCAGCTTCTGGCCGCCACCCGCAGGGTCCCCGCCGGGCTGGGCCTGGCCAGTGTGATGACCCGGCACCCCGCGGTCCTGGCGATGGAGCTGGCCGGGCTGGCCCGGATGTACCCGGGGCGGACGCGCGCCGTCGTCGGGCTGGGCAACACGCACTGGCTGCGCCAGATGGGCCTCATGCCTGAACGCCCGCTGACCGCGGTCGTCGAGACCGTCGAGGTTCTGCGCGAGCTGCTGAACGGCGTTGCCGTCGATCGCCGGACGGCCACGCACCGGTTCGACGGGATCCGGCTGGAGTTCCCGCCCCGGCAGCCGCCGGAGCTGTGGGTCGGCGCGGTCAACCGGCGCGCGCTGCGGGCCGCGGCCACCGTGGCGGACGGGATCCTGCTGTCGGTCCTGGCCGGCCCCACGTACGTGAGCTGGGCCAGGGAACAGGTGACCGCGGCGGGCCGGCCCACCCCGCCGATCACGGCGTTCGTGCTGGCCGCGGTGGACGACGACGAGCGGGCGGCGCGAGACGCGGTACGGGAGGCCGTCGGCTTCTTCCTCCGGGCCGAGGCGCACACCGCGCTGGTCGAGCACTCGCGGCACGGCGCCGAGATCCGCGACCGGCTCGCGAAGCTGGGGGCGGACGAGCCGTTCGTGGTCGAGGACGCCTGGATCGACGAGTTCGCCGTCGCCGGCCGCCCCGGCCACGTGCGCGAACGGCTCCAGGAGCTGCTGGCCGCCGGCGCGCACAGCCTCGGCCTCTGGCTGTTCCCGCCCGATCGGCTGGCGGGACAGCTCCAGCGGATCGCCAGGGAGGTGCTTCCGGCGACGAGCTGACCCACGGGAACCGCCCTGTCGGCGGGCTGGTCGCGCATCAGGACCGCACGCCTCGGCCTGGTCCGAACGGCTTTCGCGGAACGGAACCGGCCCGGCCGAGCGTCACCGCCCGTTCAGGGCCGCAGCGCCAGCTTGCCCACGGTGGCCCGCGCTTCCAGCTCCGCGAGCGCTTTCGGCCCCTCGGCCAGTTCGTACGTGGTGGGCCGGCCAGGGCCGAGCACCCCGGCCGCCAGAAGTTCGGACAGCTCGCCCATGACCTCGCCGAAGAGCTGCGGTGCGGCCTGGATCAGGATGCCGATGTTCAGGCCGATGAGGTGGATCTGGTGCCTGTAGACCAGGTCCCCGTTGGTGATCGTGGCTTCGCCGCCGGCCAGGCCGTAGACGACGACCCGGCCGGTGACCCGCTTGGCCGCGGCCAGGCCGGCGCTCAGGCTGGCGCCGCCGGCCGACTCCAGGACCAGGTCGGCGCCCGTGCCGCCGGTCAGGCTCAGGACCTGGGCGGCGAGGTCGGCGGCGCGGGAGTCGACGACGTGGTCGGCCCCCAGCGCCCGCACCGCCTCGTGCTTGCCGGGCGAGGCGGTGGCGATCACGGTCGCGCCGTAGTGCTTGGCCATCTTCACCGCGGCCTGGCCGGTCCCGCCGGCCGCGGCGTGGATCAGCACGGTCTGCCCCGCGGTGAGGCCGCCCAGGTGCCTGAGGGCCGCCAGCGCGGTCGGCCAGTTCACGACCAGGCCCAGGGCCTGCTCGTCGGCCCAGCCCGCCGGCACCGGGACCGCGCCGGCCGCGGGCAGCACCATGTACTCGGCGAAGGCGCCGCCTGCGATGCCGGCGCCGATGACGTGGGCGCCGGGTTCCAGCCCCGTCACCCCCTCACCGACCGCGGCGACCTCGCCGGCGCCCTCGATGCCCGCCAGGTACGGCGGCCGCGGGCCGCCCGCGAACGTGCCCCTGGCCTGCGAGATGTCGACGAAGTTGACGCCGGCGGCGGTGACCCGGACCAGGATCTCCCCCGGACCCGGCCTCGGGACCGGCGCGTCGTCGATCAGTCGCAGGTCCTGTGGGCCGTTCAGCGACGTCTGCTGTAAGGCGCGCATGGTGGACGGAAGGCTCATGGTGCTCCTTTGTTTGTCGAACGACAAACAAACCGTGGCATGGCCCATGACCCAGGTCAAGGTAAAGTTGATCGAACGACAAACAAATCGGGAAGGACCTGGGATGGCCGCTCGCGGCAGGCCGCGCACCTTCGATCCCGACGCCGCCCTGCGCACGGCCCTGGACCTGTTCTGGGAACGCGGCTACGAGGGCACCTCGCTCAGCGACCTGGCCCAGGCCATGGGCATCGCCTCGGCCAGCATCTACGCCTGCTTCGGCACCAAGGAAGACCTGTTCCGCAAGGTCATGGCGCTCTACGGCACGACTTCGGGCGAGCCGCCCAGGCGCGCGCTGCGCGAGCAGCCGACCGCGCGCGCCGCGATCCACGCGATGCTGCGCGCCACCGCCGACGAGATCACCCGTTCCGACGCCCCGCACTACTGCATGCTCATCCTGGCCGCGCCCACCGGCGCCGTGGAGAACCACGCGGTGCGCGAGTTCCTCGCCGACATCCGGCGCGACATGTACGCCACCGTCAGAGACCGCCTCGCCCGCGGCGTCGCCGACGGCGACCTCACCGCGTCCCCCGCCGGCCTCGACGCCATCGCCCGCTACTACACCACCGTCGTGCAGGGGCTCTCCGTCCAGGCCCGTGACGGTGCCACCCGCGCGGAGCTGGAGGCGGTCATCACCTGCGCGATGGCCGCCTGGGACGCCCTCACCTCCCCCGCCCCCCGGTGAACGACGCCCCCTGTCCAGGCCGGCCGCCGGCTCGAACCCGGCGCCGTCGCGGCGCGTCTATCAGTCATGCGGATCATTCCGGCGGCGCTGCTCGTGATGCTGATGGCGGCCTGCGGTTCCGTTCCCGGGCGATCGGTGGCGGTCGGGGGTGACGACTTCGACCAGCGTGCCCGGCAGCTCGCCGAACGCTGGCAGGCGTCGCCCGAGCGCGGGCCGTGGACCGACGGGTTCGTGCCGTTACGGAACCTGACCCTGGAGATGGACTGGGCGCACGTCCCCAGGTGGGTGGGGCGGAGCCTGATCAACACTGCCTGGAAGCTGGAGACGGAGCTTCCCGCCCAGACGCCTGCCCCGGCCGAGCTGCGGTTCGCGGACGGCGGCACCATGAGCGTGCCGGCCCTCACCGCTCGCGCCGCCTACGCCGGGCTCACCAAGCCGAAGTCGTTCGCCGACGAGCCGTGCCCGGCCCGGGGCTGCCGGCCGCTGCGGGTGATCGGGGCGAGGCTCGGGCAGGCCACCGTGCCCAGCAGCCGGGGCGAGGTGCGGGTGCCGGTCTGGGAGTTCACCGTCAAGGACGTGCCGCAGCCGTTGCGGCGGGTCGCCGTGGATCCGGCCGTCATGGGCGGGCCGCCCCGGCCGTTGCACGACGACGTGCAGGAGGTACGGACCTACGACACGCCGCGACCCGCCGAGCTGCGCCTGAGCTATCTGCACGGCACCTGCGACACCACCTACGGGGCGCGGGTCCACGAGAGCGCGCAGGCGGTGGTCGTGGACGTCGATGTACGCGAGGACCACGTGGAGTTCTGCAACGCCATGGGCAAGACCGACCACATCGCCGTCACCCTGGAGCGGCCCCTGGGTCGCCGCGTGGTGCTCGACTACAGCAGCGGGCTCCCCCTGCTGCCGGACAGCGACATCCACCTGGCCGAGTTCAGGAACTACGATCCGCGCCGCTCCTGACCGGGCGTGACCGGCGCCCACCACCTGCGGGCGCGGGGTCGGAGCGACATCGCGCGGCCTATTTCGGGGTGCCGGTCTTTACGGTGCCGTTCTTCGCGGTGCCGGTGACGAGCTTGTCGAACTCGCGGTCCGGCAGCGTCCTGTTGAGCTCCAGGAGCTTGTCTGCCATCCAGCCGACCGCGTAGCGCGTCTCGGGCTTGCCGGCCTCGACGGCCTGCCGGATGACGGCGGCGACGACAGCGGGGTCGCTGCCCGGGCTGTTCTCGCCGAGCTGCGCCTCGGCGCGCGCGGCCATGGCCTGTGCCATGTCCCGGTACGCGGTCGCGCCGGAGATCTCGCGCAGGTCCTGTGCCGTACGGTCCTCGAACCCGGTCTTGATGATGCCGGGCTGGATGACGACGACGTCGATGCCGAACGGCTCGACCTCCATGCGCAGGCTGTCGGAGTAGGCCTCCAGGGCGTGCTTGGTCGCGTAGTACCAGCAGCCGAGCGGCAGCGCGATCTCGCCGCCGATGGAGGAGACGTTGACGATCGTGCCGGACCCCTGCTCGCGCATGTGCGGCAGGGCGAGCTGGATCAGCCGGGCCGGCGCGAACACGTTGACCTCGAACTGGTCGCGCGCCAGGTCGAGGGGGACGTCCTCGGCGGCGCCGTGCAGGACGGTGCCGGCGTTGTTGACCAGGACGTCGATCCGGCCCTGCTCCTCGACGACGGTGGCGACGGCGCGCTCCAGGTCCTCCGGGCGGCGGGCGTCCAGCTCCAGGGCGTGCCCGCCGGCGTCGCGCAGCTCGCCCATCAACGGCACGCGCCGGGCGGCGCCGTAGACGGTGTGGCCGGCGCGGGCGAGCTCGAGTGCGGTGGCCTTGCCGATGCCGGCGGAGGCGCCGGTGATGAGAACGACCTTCTGCATGGTGCAACCAACCTCCTCTTCGGTCTGAGGGAACGCTAGGGTCGTGCCCAGAATCGAAGCAACTCGTGAAACTCATCTGCGCAGGTCAGACCGTCTATTCTGGTGCAATGAGCGTGTAGCTGAGTGCAACATGGCAAGGAGGGGCACATGCCGGGAGGCCGGTTGACCGCTGAGGACCGCCGCCACATCGCCGAGGGGCTGGCGGCCGGCCTGACGTACGCGGAGATCGCCCGCCGGCTGGGGCGTTCCAGGTCCACCGTCACCCGCGAGATCGCCAGGAACGGCGGGCCGCACGGCTACCGGGCGGCCCGCGCGCAGCACGCGACGAGCTGGCGCGCCCGCCGCCGCAAGCGCGCCCCACGCGCCGGCGTCCCGCAGGCCGCCGGCAACCGTGACGCGGGCACGGTGCGGGAGTTCGAGGAGCGGTTCGTCGCCATGATGGTGGAGACGGGGCTGGCACCCATGACGGCCCGGGTGTTCGCCGCGCTGTTCCTCAGCGAGAGCGGCAGCCTGACCGCCGCCGAGCTCGTGCGGCAGCTGCACGTCAGCCCGGCGACGATCTCCCACGCGACCACCTGGCTGGAGCAGCGCGGGATGGTCGCCAGGGAACGCGAGGCGCGCCGGATGCGCTACTCCGTGGACGTCGACGTCTGGTACCGCGCCTGGACGGCCAGCGCCCGGGCGATGGCGATCTGGGCCGACACCACCCGGCACGGCGCCGGCGTCTTCGGCACCGACACGCCGACCGGCGACCGGCTCCAGACCACCAGCCGGTTCCTGGAGCTCCTCGGCCACGACATGGCCCAGGCGGCCGAACACTGGCGCCAGGCGCTCTTCATGCGAAGCAAGCACTGAGCCAGGACCCGTGCGAGGTGGCGTCCCGGAGATCAGCGGGTCAGGGCGGACAGGAAGGTGCGGACGTCGGCGGGAGTGGCGCGGGTGAGCTCGCCGCCCATGCCGACCGCGACCGCCCCCGCCGCGATCCAGTCGGCCGCCGTGCCGAGGGTGACGCCGCCCGTCGGGACGAGCGGCGCGTGCGGCAGCGCCTGCAAGACGTCCCGCAGTACCTGGGGCGAGCTGCCCGCGGCGGGGAAGACTTTGACCAGGTCGGCCCCCTCCTCCAGGGCGGTCACGATCTCCGTGGGGGTGGACGCGCCGGCCGCGACGGGCACGCCGTGGCGGTGCGCGGCCCTGATCACCTCGCGGCTGAGCGACGGGCACACGAGGAAGCGGGCTCCGGCCTGGAGCGCGAGCACCGCCTGGGCGGCGTCGAGCACCGTCCCCGCCCCCACGAGCGTCCCCGGCGGCGCGGCGGCGCGCAGGGCGGTGACGGCGGGCAGCGCGTCCGGGGTGGACAGCGAGATCTCGACGGCCGGCACGCCCGCCGCCGCGAGGCGGGTGCCCGCCTCGACGGCGGCGTCCGGCGACGGCGCGCGGACGATGCCGATCACCCGCCGCTCCACGAGGCGGGCGGTCAGCGCCCAGCGGTGCTCAGCCACGCGCCACGACCTCGATCTCGTACACGCGGGCCACGTCGAGCGCGTTGCCGGACGGGTCGGAGATCGACAGGCGCACCTCGTCGGCCGTCACCGAGGCCGGGACGCGGACCGTGCCGGCGGTGTTCCCGGTGATCGTGGCGACCTGCTGCCACCCGGACGCGGTGTGCGCCTCGACGGCGAAGTCGCGCAGCACGTCCGTGCCGGGGACGGGCGCCTTGCTGTAGCCGGAGTGCACCCGGATCTCGCCGATCGGGTACGCGCGGGCGAGCCGCACGGTGATCGACGGCGCGGTGTCGCCCTCGGCGGAGATCCACCGGCTGTCGTCCGAGCACAGCCCGTCCACGGCCTTGCCGCCCTCGGTCCCGGCGCGCAGCACCGACGACACGGTCACGGGAGCGTTCAGCGCGACGTTGAGGCCGCCGGCGCCGGAGGCGAGCAGCCGGTCGGCGATCTCCGAGAACGGCCCGCCCGCTCCCGGCTCGCCGTCGCGCGGCACGGTGGCCCGCCACAGGCCGCCGATGAAGGGCGCGGTGACGTACAGCAGGTCAGTGCCGTTGACGGAGCGCTGGGCGCGCAGCCGCTGGAGGCCCTGGCGGACCTCGCCGAGCGGGCTGAACGCCCACGGCCCGGCGCCGGACCGCTCGGCGCGCACGACCTGGCTGCGGACGCCGCCGCAGCCGCCCGCCTCGGCGACGAAGTAGATCCGGGTGACGGCCCCGGCGCGGGTGACGCCGATCGTGGCCGAGTTGTCCACGGCGTGGTCGGCCCGCGCGAGGACGGTCTCCCGCTGCCAGGCGGCGCCGTCCCAGCTCGCGTAGCGCACGTCGAAGCCGGTGAAGGTGCTGCCGGAGCGCGCGGTCAGGTACCGGTAGGCGATGCCGGCCAGCCGGTCGCCGTACACGGCGAGCTTGGCGGTCTGGACGGCCCGGCTGGTCGAGGTGATCGTCTCACCGTCCTCGTACGGCTGGTAGACGACGGTGTTCCCGGCGCCGGGGGCGAGCGGCACGGTCAGCGCGGCGCCGGTCACGTCGTGCCAGGAGCCGTCCGCGGGGTCGAAGACGGCGTACGAGCCGAGGTGCCGGTGCGTCGTCGCGGGCCACGGGCCCCACTCCCACAGCACGTGCACCCGCCCGGCGGCGTCCACTTGCAGGTCGTCGGGGTAGAAGGAGTAGTTGGTGCCGGAGGCGACGACGGCGACGCGGCTCCAGGTGTGGGTGGCGGTGTCGAAGCGGTACAGGCGGCCGTCGCGGACGGCCGCCGCGTCCCGGTGTGCCCGGACCAGCACGTACGCGGAGCCGTCCTTGCCGCGCGCGGTGACCGGGTAGGTGAAGCCGAGCCCGGCGTCGGGCAGGGTGGCGGACGCCTCGGCCAGAGAGGTGACGTCGCCGGGCCGGGTGGCGCGGTAGTAGCGCCAGCCGTCGCCGTGCATGGAGACGAAGGCGTGGATGACGCCCTCGCCGTCCAGGACGATCGACGGCTGGTTGTGGCCGACGTCGTCCACGTACGTGACGCAGGCGCCGGAGGCGTCGGGCAGGCAGCCGTCGCGCCAGGTGCCGTCGGCGGCGCGGGCGGCGATGTGCACCTCGTGGCGGCCGGCGGTGGCGGCGGGGGCGTTGTAGGCGAAGTAGTCGGTGCCGCCGAACGAGTCGAGCGGGCGCCACCAGCCGGACTGGTTGGAGGAGTCCACGGTGACGGGCACCTGCTCAAGGGAGGTCGAGCCGGCGGCGGGCAGGGGGGCGAGGCAGGCCGCGAGCAGCGCGGCGGCGGTGAGGATGACTGGGCGGAGCACCGTTCCTCGATTCATGGGAGGTGGGGGGTGGAAGGTGATCCGCATCGAGGACGGGGCGGATGAGGAGCGCCCGGCGCGCGTTCGTGCGAGCATGACGGGGACCACCTGTGTCGTGAAGGGCATGCGGTGTCGTCGGAGGCCGCCCGGTGGGCAGGGGCCGCCGCCCGGGAGTTGCCGCTCCCGGCGGCGCCGGCGTGCGAGGAGTTGCCGCTCCCCGCCGTGCCGGGGCGGGGTCGTTGTCCCCGCCGTGCGCCCCCTGCCGGGCGGCCGTCCTACTTCTGCAGCGGCTTGGCCGTCTCGGCGGCCTTGGCCAGGGCGTCCTTGGCCGTCGACCGGCCGACGAGCACGGCCTGCACCTGCTCGGCGATGGCGGTCTCGATCTGGGCGTAGCCGGCGTAGCGCCAGAACGGGTTCGGGGCCGCGGTCTTGGTGATCTTCTCGGTCCATTCGGTGGTGAACGTGTCGCCGGCCACCTTCGGGTCGGCCAGGCCCGCCGTCGTGGTGGGCGGCAGCTTCACCTTCTCGAAGAACGCCACCACGGTGGCCGTGTCGGAGGTGGCGTACGAGGCGAAGTCGGCGGCGGCGTCGGAGCCCTCGCCGTCGACGACCACGATGACGTGCCCCCACAGCAGCGCCTGCGGCGTGTCGCCGGCCTTGAGCACGGGCCTGGCGAGCGGCGCCATCTTCTCCGTCAGCGACTTGTCGGGCGACTGCGCGGCCACGACGCCCCGCGTGATGACGGCGTCGTCGTAGAAGGCGGCCTTGCCCTGGGCGAACAGGGCGCGGGCGTCGAAGCGGTCGACGTCGGGGGCGATGAGCTTGGCGTCGTACAGCTTCTTGTACCACTCGACGGCGGCCACGGACGCGTCGTCGCCGACCGTGATCGTGTCGCCCTCCATCAGCGGGCTGCCGAACGTGCGCATCCACGGCAGGATGTCCTTGAGCTGCGCCGCCTTGGTCGCCGCCGCGTACGGCGTGATGCCGTCGCCGAGCCCCGCCACCTTGCGCAGGGCGTCCTCGAACTCCTCGATCGTCGCGGGCATCCCTTCGACGCCAGCCTTCTTCAGGAGCTCGGTGTTGGCGACCAGGCCGATGGAGCCGGTCGTCCACGGCAGGCCGAGCTGCCTGCCCTGGAAGCGGCCGCTGGACAGCGCGACGTCGGTGTAACCGCCCTTGGCGGCCTGCGGGCCGAGGTCCTTCAGCCGGCCCATCGCGGCCAGGGCGGCCAGCCAGGAGATGTCGAGCTGGACGGCGCCGGACAGCTGGCCGCCGCGCAGCTTCAGCGTCACCTGGTTGAGGTACTCGTTGTACGGGAACGACGCCGTGTTGATCGTGACGCCGGCCTTGGCCGCGTACGCGTCCACGGTCGCCTGCACGGCGGCCTTCTGCGCCTCCTCGTTCAGCGACCACGACGTGAAGCCGAACGTCTTCGCCGCGGCGTCGCCCTTGGGCGCGCCTCCTCCTGCGGCGTCGGGTGCGCAGGCGGCCAGGGCGGCGCCGAGCGCGGTCAGGCCGGCCAGGCGGAAGGCGGCGCGGCGGTCGAGCGTTTCCATGTTTCTCCTACGGGGTGGGGGTGGAGGGTCAGCCCTTGACGGCGCCCGCCGTGAGCCCGCCGACCAGGTACCGCTGCAGGAACATGAACGCGGCGATGACCGGGAGCGAGACGACGAAGGACGCGGCCATGAGGTCCGGCCAGGCGGTTTGGAACTCCCCGAGATAGGTGTGCACCAGGCCAGGGGGCAGGGTCTGCCGGTCCGGGTCGGTGAGGGTGAGCGCGAAGATGAAGTCGTTCCAGGCGCGGACGAACGCGAACAGCCCCGCCGCGACCAGGCCGGGCGCGGCCAGCGGCAGCGCGATCCGGTGCAGCGTCCGCCAGCGGGAGGCGCCGTCGATCGCCGCGGCCTCCATCAGCGTGGACGGCACCGTGTCGAAGATGCCCTTCAGCATCCACACGCACAGCGGCAGCGTGAACGTGGTGAACGACAGGATGAGCGCGGTGTAGCTGCCGAGCAGGCCCGTCGCGCTGAAGACGGCATACAGGGTGACGAGCAGCAGCGCCTGCGGGAACAGCTGGGAGGCGAGCACGAGGTGCATGAGCGACTTGCGCCCGCGGTAGCGGAACTTGGAGAAGGCGTACGCCATGTACGCCGACACCACGACGCTGAGCAGGGCCGTCACGACGGAGACGACGACGCTGTTGACGAGGTAGCCGAACAGCTGCTCGTTCTCGGCCAGCCTGGTGAAATGCTCGAAGGTGATCTCGGCCGGCACCAGCGAGGGCGGGAAGGTGAAGGCCCGCTCGTCCGGCGTGAACGCGGTGACGACCAGCCAGTAGATCGGGGCGAGCCCGAAGAGTCCGATGACCGCGACGGCAGCCCAGGCGGCGGCGCGCGAGCGGGGCCGCCTCCGCCTCGGGGCGCGGGTGAGCGGGACGGAGCGCGACAGCGTGGCCGTCATGCGTTCTCCTTCCTCAGGTAGAAGGCCATGAGGACGAGCAGCAACAACATCCACAGGCCACCGAGCGCGGTGGCGTGGCCCAGGTCGAACCCCTTGAACGCGGTGTCGTAGACGGCCACGGCGAACGTCTTCGTCGCCCCGGCGGGGCCGCCGCCGGTGAGCACGTAGATGGTGTCGAAGTGCTGGAAGTTCCAGATGAACTCCAGCAGGAACGCGATGCCGGCGATCGCGCGCATGTGCGGCACCGTCACCGACCGGAAGCGGCGGATCGCTCCCGCGCCGTCGACGGAGGCGGCCTCGTGCAGCTCCTTCGGCATCGTCTGCAGGCCCGCGAGCAGCATCACCATCATCCAGGGGAAGCTCGCCCACGTCTTCGTCACGATCACCGCGATCATGGCGGTGGCGGGCGTGCCGAGCCAGCTCACGTGCGTGCCGAGCAGGCCGTTCAGCACGCCGTAGTTGGCGTTGAAGATCCACAGCCACAGGAACGAGACGACCACGCCGGGGATCACCCACGGGAACAGGAACACGCCGCGCAGCCAGCCGGGCAGCCCGGCGTTGAGCGCCAGGGCGAGCGCGTACCCGATGACGAACGGCGCGATCGTCGCGCCGAGCGTGAACACCAGCGTGTTGCGCAGCACCGGCCAGAAGTCGCCGCCGAGCAGGTCGGCGAAGTTGGCCAGCCCGACGAACGCGCGTCCCGGACGGACCAGGCTCTGCTCGAAGAAGCCCGTGACCAGCGCCGACACCAGCGGGTAGGCGATGATCGCGCCGAACAGCGCCAGGCCCGGCACCATGAGCAGCCAGGCGAACTGGCCGTCGGTCAGCCGCCGGTTCACGCGGTACCCGCCCTGCCCGCCGGGGCGGCGTGGACGGGGCCGACGTAGCCGAGGCCGATGCTGATGGAGTCGGCGGTCTCGATGACCGTGCGGGCCAGCTCGGCCTCGCGCGCCTCCAGCGCGATCGCCGACAGCGGGCCCGAGATGGAGATCGCCGCCACCACCGCGCCCGACATGTCGCGGATGGGGGCCGCGACGCAGGCCCGGCCGAACGCCAGCTCCTCCACCTCGGTCGCGTAGCCGCGCCCGAGCACCGCGCCCAGCTCCTGGTCGAGCCGCTCGTGCGTGACGATCGTGCGCGAGGTGAACGCCTGCATCGACGCCTCCGGGACCAGTTCGCGCCGCTCCTGCGGGGTGAGCCCGAGCAGCAGGCACTTGCCGATGCCCGTCGCGTACAGCGGCTTGCGCTGGCCGGTCAGCACGAACGAGCGGGGCGCCAGCCTGCCCTCGAAGTTGAGCAGGTAGAACATCGACTCGCCGCGCCGCACCGCCACGTTGACGCCGAGGCCGAGCGCGGCGGCGAGGTCCTGGGCGACCTGGCGGGCCTCGCGGTGCACCGGGTTCTGGTTGAGCGCGACGCCGCCCAGCGTGATCGGCGCCGTGCCCAGCCGGTAGAGGCCACTGACCTCGTCCCGCTCGACGAACTCCAGCGTCTCCAGCGTGGCCAGCAGGCGCGACGCGGTCGAGACGCCGAGCCCGGTGGCCTTGGCGACGTCCGACACGCGCAGCTCCGGCCGGCCCGTCAGGAACGCCCGCAGGACCGAGATGGCCCGCTCGACGCTCTGGTTGTTGCTCTGATCGGAAGCCACCCTGTCTCCATTGCAATTGGCTTGCACTATGTGGGATGGTCACGCACATGGCGCAAATCCGTCAAGTGCAATGTTTCCCGGTGAAGCTCCGGCACCGCGACGCCTACCTCGGCGCACCCGCGCAGGAGGAGGGCTACTTCGTCCGCCCGCCGTGGCGCAGCCTCTACTCGGCCCGCTTCGAGACGCTGCTCGTCTCGATCACCGCCGACGACGGCACCACCGGCTGGGGCGAGGCGCTCGCGCCCGTCGCGCCCGAAGTGCCCGCCGCGATCGTCGAGAAGCTCCTCGCCCCCGTGCTCGTCGGCGAGGACCCCACCCGGATCCGCCCGCTCTGGGACAAGCTCACCGGCCTCATGCGCGAGCGCGGCCACCTCACCGGCCACCAGGCCGACGCGCTGGCCGCCGTCGACATCGCGCTGTGGGACCTCACCGGCCGCCTCACCGGCCGCTCCGTCGCCTCCCTGCTCGGCGGCGCCTTCCGCGAGAGCATCCCCGTGTACGTGAGCGGCCTGCCCCGCCCCACCGACGCCGAACGCGCCGAGCTGGCCCGCGAATGGGCACTCAAAGGTGCCACCATGGTCAAGCTGCACCTCGGGCACGGCGTCGAGGAAGACCTGGCCACGTACGACGCCGTCGCCGCCTCCGGGCTGCGCGTCGCCGTCGACGCCCACTGGGTCTACGACGTGCCGCAGGCCGTCCGCCTGGCCCGCGGGCTGGCCGAGCGCGGCGCGCTGTTCCTGGAGGCGCCGCTCGCCCCCGAGGACGTCGAAGGGCACCGGGAGCTCGTCCGCCGCGCCGACCTGCCCATCGCCGTCGGCGAGACCCTGCGCAACCGGTACGAGTTCGCCCACTGGCTCGGCCGCCGCGCCGTCGGCCTCGCCCAGCCCGACGTCGGGCGCACCGGCATCACCGAGCTGATGTCCATCGCCGAGCTCGCCGCCGCGCACCACGTCCGGGTGGCGCCCCACCACTCCACCGGGCTCGGGGTGGCGCTCGCCGCCGGCCTGCACGTCAGCGCCGCCCTCGGCAACCTGGCGTTCTTCGAGTACCAGCCCACCACCTGCGAGGCGGCCGGCGCCGTCCTCACCGCGCCGCTGCCCGGCGACGCCACCGGCTTCCCCGTGCCGTCCGGGCCCGGCCTCGGCGTGGACGTCGACCTCGGCGCCCTGTGACCCACCGCTGTCGTTTGAGAGGGAGTAACCGTTGGTTCTGTCTGGACTGATCCCCATCCTCGCCACCCCCTTCACCGAAGGCGGCGAGCTCGACCTGCCCAGCCTGCGCCGGCTGACCGAGTGGCAGCTCGCCTCCGGAGCCGACGGAGTGGCCGTGTTCGGGATGGCCAGCGAAGGCTTCGCCCTGACCGCCGGCGACCGCGCGCGCGTGCTCGCCGAGGTACGCGCCGCCGCCGGCACCGCCCCCGTCGTCGCGGGCGTCGGCGCCACCAGCACGGCCACCGCGCTCGAACAGGCGCTCGCCGCCCGGGACGGCGGCGCCGACGCCCTCATGGTGCTGCCGCCGTACCTGGTCAAACCGTCCGGGGCGCAGCTCGTCGACTTCTACGGCGCCGTGGCCGAGCGTTCGGGGATCGACGTGATGGTGCAGGACGCGCCCGGCGCCACCGGTGTCAGCATGCCCGAATCGCTCATCGTCGAGCTGAGCAAGCTCGACGGCGTCACCTCCGTCAAGGTCGAGGCGCCGCCGACCGCCCCCAAGGTCGGCGCGGTCGCCGCCGGCGTCCCCGACGGCTTCGCCGTCTTCGGCGGGCAGAACGCGCTGTTCTGCCTGGAGGAGTACGCGCTGGGCGCCGTCGGCACGATGCCCGCCTGCGAGTTCACCGACCTGCTCGCCCCGGTGCTCGCCGACTGGGGCGCCGGCCGCACGGCCCAGGCCCGCGCCGGCCACGCCCGGCTCCTCCCCCTGATCCGCTTCGGCATGCAGCCGGGGCTGGCCTGGGCGGTGCACAAGGAGGTGCTGGTCCGCCGCGGCCTGATCGCCTCGGCCACGGTACGCTCCCCCGCCCGCCCCCTGGACCGCCACACCCGCGCCCTCCTCGACGCGCTCATGGCGGAGCTGTGGTGACGGCCCCCGACGGCCTGCCAGTCACCCCGGGTGCGATGGCTGCCGACCCGCCACGCCCGGCCGGTGGCGCGGCCGGCGGCACGGCGGGCGGGGCGCCGGAGTCCCCGAGCGGGGTGCCGGAAGCGCCGCGGCCGGGGAGCGGAGCATCGGAAGCGGCGGATCTCGGGAGCGGGCCTACGGCGCGGGGTGTGCTGGTGGCGGGTGGCAACTCCGAGATCGGGCTGGCCATCGCCCGCGCGTTCGCCGAGCGGGGCGACCGGGTGGCCGGGATCGGGCTGCGGCCGTGCGCCGACCCCGTCTACGACGCCTTCATCGTGCGCGACTGCGCCGTCCCCGACGAGGCCGGTGCCGCCGTCGCCGAGGCCGCGCACGTGCTCGGCCGGCTGGACGTCCTGGTGTTGGCGACGGCCGTGATGCCGGTCGCGCCGGTGGTGCGCACCACCGACGAGCAGTGGCGGGCCGCGATCGGGGCCACCCTGGACGCCGCCTTCCACCTGTGCAGGGCGTCACTGCCCCGCCTGGCGCCGGGCTCCGCCGTCGTCGCGGTCGGCTCGGTGAACGCGTTCCTGGCCGCGCCGGGCGTGCCCGCGTACGCCGCCGCCAAGGGCGGGCTGGACGCGTTCGTCCGCCAGCTCGCCCTGGAGTACGGTCCTGCCGGGATCCGCGTCAATTCGGTGGCACCCGGCCTGATCGGCGGGGACGACCTGGAGAACGCCGCGGAGGGCTACCCGCTCGGCCGCACCGGCACGCCGCAGGACGTGGCCGAGGCCGTGGCCTTCCTCGCCTCGCCCGCTGCCGCGTTCATCACCGGCGTGGTCCTGCCGGTGGACGGCGGCCTGTCGATCACCTCACCCGCCGCCTACCTGCGCCCGGACCTCCGGGCCCGCTTCCTCCCATGACCGGCCGCACAACCGGCCGGGAGCCCGGCGCCGAGCGGAAGGCCGATGCCGGGGCCGGGCGGATCGATGTGGTGGGGGTCGGGGAGGCGATGGTGCTGCTGGAGGCGGACGACCTCGCGGGGGCGGAGCGGTTCGAGGTCTCCGTGGCGGGCGCCGAGCTGAACGTGTGCACGGCCGTCGCCCGGCTCGGGTTGCGGGCGGCGTTCGCCTCGCGGGTCGGGGCGGATCCGTTCGGGACGCGGGTGCTGCGCGACGCGGCGGGAAGGGGCGTGGACACCGGCCTGGTGATCACCGACCCCGCCCGGCCCACCGGCGTGTTCTTCAAGGAGATCAGGCCGGACGGCGGGCGGCGCGTCCACTACTACCGGGCGGGTTCGGCCGCCTCCGCGATGGACGTCCCCGACGCGGCGCCGATCCTGGCCCGGCGTCCGCGGGCGATCGTCGTGTCCGGCCTGACCGCCGCGCTCGGGCCGGGGCCGGCCCGGCTGGCCGCCGCCCTGTGCGAGGGGGCGGGGGACGCCCTGGTCGTTCTCGACCCGAACCTGCGGCCCGCCCTGCCGGTGCCCGCGCTCGCCCCGCTCCTGCCCGGGGTCGGGCTGCTGGTGCTCGGGCAGGACGAGTCGCGGGTGCTGTTCGGCGAGAGCGACCCGGCGCGCGTGTTCGCCGCGGCCAGGGCCGCCGGGGTGGGCGAGGTGGTGCTCAAGGGCGGCCCCGCGGGCGCCTGGTACGCGGGGGAATCGGGGCCCGAGCACGTGCCGAGCGCGGCACGCGAGGTGCGCGACCCCGTGGGGGCGGGCGACGCGTTCCTCGGCGGCTACCTGGCGGCCAGGCTGTCGGGAGCCGGCCCGGGCGCGGCCACCCGCCTCGGCGCCGAGCTGGCCGGACGCGTGGTCGCCACACCCGGCGACACGTCCGGTCTCCCCGCCCCGGACGTCGCCCGCGCCCTGCTCCGCCACGCCCTGGCAGAGGAGGGCGTGGCTCGCCGATAGAACAGAGAAGGCGTTACGTGACGGTGCCCGCCGCCTTTTTGCGAGTGCGGCGGTCGGGCACCGGGGAGCGGCCGGCGGCGTGGTCGGCGAAGGCGTCGGCCGCCGTGGCGGCGTCGCCGTCGCGCAGCAGCGTGACCAGGCGGCCGTGCTCGTCGGCCATCGCCCGCCAGTCGCCCTCGAACAGCGGGTCGGCGATGGCGCGCAGCGCGCGCAGGTTGGGTTCGAGCACCTCCCACATGCGGGTCAGGAACGGGTTGCCGGCGATCTGGACGACCCGGGTGTGGAAGGCGATGTCGACGTCGCGGAAGCGGCCGACGTCGTTGACCCGCACGGCCTCGTGCATCTCGGCGACCACCTCGTCGAGCTCGCCGAGCTGTTCGGCGGTGATGCGCTCGGCGGCCATGGTGGCGGCCAGGCGCTCGAGCGGCTCGCGGACCTGGCGGGCGTATTCGGCGTCTTGGGTGGAGATCTCGACGACGAAGTTGCCGCGCCGGGGCACGTGGACGAGCAGGCCCTCGCGGGCGAGTTGCTTGACGGCTTCGCGGACGGGCGCCTGGCTCACTCCGAGGCGGCGGGCGATCTCCGACTCCACCACGCGGTCGTTGGGGGCGAGGTCGCCTTCGACGATGGCCTGCCGGAGCAGCTCGTACACCCGATCGGAGATCAGGGTGGGGCGAACGGAGTCTTTGCTCGTGGCCAGCCGCGAGGCGAAGCCGCTCACTTGCGGTGTCGATGCCATGTGTTCCCCATCATGCGCTGTCGCGTCCCCCTGTTCATCATAAGAGTGATCATCGCTTGGCAGGTATCGATGGTGACAGCCGCTCGGCGAGCCAGGCGAGCTTGACGACCTCGTGGTCGGGGCCGCCGCCTTCGTGGTCGTTGAACGGGTAGACGCTGATCCGCTTGTCGCCGGCCGGTAGCGCGGCGCGCGTCCCGTAGTGGTTGAAGGCGGCGTAGACGGTGGACGGCGGGCAGATGCGGTCCATGAGGCCGACGGAGAACAGCGCGGGGGCGCCGGCCCGGCGGGCGAGGACGGCGGCGTCGAAGTAGGACAGGGTGCGCATCACGGTGCCGGCGTGCGCGCGGTGGAGCTTCACGTACCGGGTGATCTCCACGTAAGGCGGCTGGTCGGTGAAGGTGGCGGCGCGCGGGAAGCAGCACAGGAACGGCACGTCGGGCAGGACCGCCTGGAGGCCGGGCGTGAGGCCGGCCGCGGCGAGGGCGATGCCGCCGCCCTGGCTGGTGCCGGTCACCGCGACCCTGGCGGGGTCCACTGCGGGGTGAGCGCGCACGGCCGCCACGGCGCGCACGGCGTCGGTGTAGAGGCGGCGGTAGTAGTAGCGCTCCGGATCGAGCACGCCGCGGGTGAGGAAGCCGGGCGCGGCGACGTCGCCGGTGGCGACGTCGGGGTCGGGGGTGTCGGCTCCCTGGCCGCGGCTGTCCATGACGAGGTGCGCGTACCCGGCGCACGCCCAGAGCCGTTTCTCGTGCGGTACGCCGCGGCCGCTGCCGTAGCCCAGGTATTCGACCACGGCGGGCAGCGGCCCGGTCCGGGTGACCGGCAGGTGCAGCCAGGCCCGGACGGGATGGCCGCCGTAGCCGGCGAAGGTGACGTCGAAGGTGTCGATCGTCGCCAGGCCGTTCGCCACCGGCTCGGCCGTCATCGCCAGGTCGTGCGCGTCGCTCTCGGCCAGGGTCTTCGCCCAGAACGCGTCGAGGTCGGGCGGCTCGGGCAGGGCCGGCCGGTACTGCTCAAGCTGGTCAAGCGGCAGATCGAACTGTGCCATCGCCCACCAATCATCGCTTATCGATCGTCAACCGGTGCATCGAAGCAGGGGCTCCGATCGTTGTCAACCTGAGGCGTCAGGCCGTACGCGCGCCGGGCGGTGCCGCTCAGCACGAGGCGGCGGCCGGCGTCGTCCAGCGCGGCCAGCCCGCGCCCGGCCAGCCGCAGCGAGGCGGCGCGGGAGCCGCGGGCCAGGCAGATCGGCCAGTCGGAGCCGATCATGCACCGGGCGGGGCCGAACTCCGCGACCGCGTGCGCGACCAGGGCGGCCACCCGCTCCTCTGGCACGCCGTGCTGCTGGGTGAGCAGGCCGGAGATCTTCATGAACACGCCGGGCACCCGGGCCGTCCGCCGCACCTGCTCCCGCCACTCCCCCGCGTCGGCGGTGGCCAGGTTCGCGGGGTTGCCGAGATGGTCGATGATCACGGTCAGCCCGGGGTGGCGGGCCGCGGCCTCGGCCGCCGCCGGGAGGGCCGCATGGTGCAGGTTGAGCTCGAGCGCCACGCCGTGCCGGGCCAGCACGGGGACGAGCGCCCGCGCGCCCGGCGGCGTGGCGTCCCAGGAGGCGCCGCCGAGCCGCATGCCGTTCGGCCGGGTGCGGTCCAGCAGGTCGGCGAAGCGGGCCGGGCCGAGGTCGTGGCAGGTGTTGAGGTTGCCGACGTGGCCGAGGATCAGGCCGGGGTGGCGCAGGCGCAGGTCGCGCAGCAGGACGTTCTCGGCGCGGTCGCCCCGCGACGCCTCGACCAGGATCGCGCCCACCGGTCCCGGACCCGCGCCGGACGCGGCCAGGCCCGCGCCGCCCAGCTCCAGGCTCGCGCCGCCCAGCTCCAGGTCCGCGCCGGACGCGGCCAGGTCGTCGGCGGTGAACGCGCGGTGGTGCGGCGACCCCGGCCGGATCCAGGGATGGCCCTGGGCGGGGTCCCAGAGGTGGACATGGCAGTCGATCACGTCGGCTCCGTGTTGACAGGCGGTTTCGGGCTCAAGAAGATTCATATCATCGGCTATCGATGAACGATTGGTGTTCTCATGCGCATCTCACACCCGCCGGCGCTGCGGGCGAGCCGCACCGTGACCGACCCGCCCGCGTGGGCCGGGCTGCAGCGCGAGCTGTTCGCCGCCCAGGAGAAGGCGTGGCGGATCTTCTCCGGCCGCTACACCGAGGGCGACGGCCGGCTGGTCTTCCGCGACCGGCTCGGGCAGGGGCTCGACGGCCGCGACGGCGTGGACGACTTCTACGAGGCGTTCTTCAACTGGCCGACCCTCTACCTGCTCGGCGGCAGCGACGACGTGCTGGCCGCGGCCCGCCGGCACTGGCGGGGCGTCACCGCGCAGCTCAGCGAGATGGGCATGCTGGTGGACGGTTTCGAGCGCGGCTACGACTGGTTCCACCAGGGCGAGGGCCTGCTGCTGTTCTACGGCCTGTGCCTGGCCGAGCCGGAGGACGGCGAGCTGCGGGAGCTGGCCGCCCGCTTCGCCGACCTCTACCTGCCCGGCGGCCCCAACTACGACCCGGAGCACCGGGTGATCCGCGCCCCGCACAACGGCGCCGCCGGGCCGCGCTGGGGCTTCAGCGACCACGACGTCTACTTCCCGTGGAGCCTGGCGCTGCGCCCCTACGGCCTGCCGCTCGACTGGATCGACGAGGCCGCGCCGTTCGACGAGCTGGCCGCCGACCCGGCGCGCGCCCGCGCGTACGGCAAGGTGATGTGGGAGCGCATGGGGCGCGGCGACACGATCGTCAACCTGGCCGCGACCAGCCTCGTCGCCAACGCCTACCTCCTCGGCGGCGAGCAGCGCCACGCCGCCTGGGTGCGCGAGTACGTGGACGCCTGGCGGGAGCGGCTGGACGGCCGCGAGATCGTCCCGGACAACGCCGGCACGCACGGCATCGTCGGCGAGCACCTCGACGGCCGCTGGTACGGCGGCCACTACGGCTGGTCGTGGCCGCACGGCCTGCCGCCGGTCGGCAGCGCCGCGATCATCGGCGCGGCCAACGCGGCGCTGCTGACGGGCGACCGCTCCTACCTGGAGCTGGCCCGCAACCCGCTGGACGCGGTGCTGCGCGAGGCGGCGCCCCGGCGGCCCGCCGAGGTCAGCACGATCACCAAGCGCTGGCGGCCCCACCTGCGCGGGCTGGCGGACGAGCCCACGCTGCTGGCCCCGATGCGCCGCGACGACTCCGGCTGGTTCGACCACAACGTCATGCCGACCCAGCTCCCGGTCGCGCTGTGGCACTTCAGCAGGGACGCCGCCGACCGGGAGCGGATCGACCGGCTGCGGGAGGCGTCGAGCTGGGACTGGACGGCGGTGCACACCCAGCGCACCAAGGAGGAGTCCGGCCACGAGGAGCCCTGGTACGAGTACCTCGCCGGCCGCAACCCCGGCTACCCCGAGCGGATGCTGCGCAGCGCCGCCGACAGCTGTGCCGAGCGGGTCGCCGCGATCGAGAACGACCCGGTGGACCCGGCCGTCGGGCCCGACGCGTTCGGCATCCACGACTGGCAGGACCGCAACCCGGTCGTCACCGAGGCGCTGCTGCAGCTCACCACCGGCTCGCCGCAGGTGCTCTACAACGGCGGCCTGGCCCAGATGCACGTGCGTTACTTCGACGCCGGGCGCCGCCGGCCCGGGCTGCCGCCGGACGTGGCGGCGCTGGTGTCGGCCATCGACCCGGACCGCACGGTGATCGAGCTGGTCAACCTGGGCGGCGCGGAGCGCTCGCTGGTGGTGCAGGGCGGCGCGTTCGCCGAGCACCGCATCGACACCGCCGGCGCCGACGACGAGCCGCCCCGCCCTGTCGGGGGCCCGCACGTCGGCGTCCGGCTGCCGGCCAGGACACAGGTGCGGCTGACGCTGTCCATGACGCTGCACGCGGCCCGCCCGGTCATCGCGACGCCGCCGTGGGAGGTGGCGGGATGAGCGTCGCGCTGCCCCGGCTGGGGCTCGGCACCGCGCCCATCGGCAACCTGTTCGCGCAGGTGAGCGAGCGGGACGCGGCCGCCACGGTGGCCGCCGCCGTGGCCGAGGGCATGACGTACTTCGACACCGCGCCCCGCTACGGCCACGGGGTGGCCGAGGACCGCCTCGGCCGGGCTCTCGCCGAGAGCACGGCGGGCGGAGCCGCGGGCGGCGCGGCGGGCGGAGCGGCGGGCGGAGCGGCGGGCGGCGCGGCTCCTCAAGCGGTGGTCTCGACGAAGGCCGGATGGTTGCTGCGGCCCGGGGAGCGGGTGGTCACCGACTGGAGCGAGCGCGGCCTGCGCGAGTCGCTGGAGTCGAGCCTGCGCCGGCTGCGCCGCCCGGCGGTGGACGTGCTGTTCCTGCACGACCCGGACGACTTCCGTGAGGAGGTCCGGCGCACCGGCTATCCGGCGGCGCGCCGGATCCGCGAGGAGGGGCTGGCGGGGGCGATCGGCTTCGGGATGAACCACTGCGAGCCGCTGGCGGCGTACGTGGCCGAGTTCGAGCCGGACGTCGTGCTCATCGCCGGGCGGTTCTCGCTGCTCGACCACGACGCGCTGACGACCCTGCTGCCCCTGTGCGCGAAGACGGGGACCACGGTGGTGGTGGGCGGGGTGTTCAACACCGGGCTGCTGGCCGACCCGAAGCCGGGAGCGATGTTCCACTACCGCGAGACGCCGCCGGACGTGCTGGCGCTGGCGCGGCGGTGCCGGGAGGTGTGCGCGGAGTTCGGGGTGCCGCTCGCCGCGGCGGCGCTGCGGTTCCCGTACCTGCATCCGGCCGTGGGGTCGGTGGTGGTGGGGTGCCGGTCGGCGGAGGAGGTACGCGCCAACGCGGCGGCGGCGCGGACCGAGATCCCGCCGGAGCTGTGGCACCGCCTCGCCGCGGAGGGCTTCGTCCCGCCCGAGCTCCTGGAGGCGTGACCGGCCCTGGGACCTGCCGGCCAGCCGTGACCGAGCCCTCATAAAAGCGGCCCGCCATAAAAGCGGGCCCGGCGTGAACCGGGCCCGGCAGGTCCCGGGGGTCAGCCCGCGTCGCGGGAGGCCAGGTACTCCTCCAGCCCGGCCCCGGTCAGCGGGTAGTAGTCGGACAGCCGCCCGCCCTCGTCCAGCCGCCGCCGCGCGAACTCCTCGCGGTCCTGGTGCAGCAGCGAGTCCTCGGCGAGCGCGACGGCGCTGCGCTGCGGCACGACGACCGCGCCGTCCTCGTCGGCGACGATGAGGTCGCCGGGCGTCACGAGCGCGCCGCCCACGCCGACCGGCACGTTGAACGCCGACGGGAACAGCTCGGTCTGCGAGGCGTAGTGCGGCGTCACCCCGGTGCACCAGATGGGCACGCCGAGGGCGCGCACGCGGGCGGCGTCGCGTACCCGCCCGTCGACGACGATGCCCGCGCCGCCGCGCAGTTTGAAGTAGCGGACCAGCATGTCGCCGAGGCAGCCGGTGAAGTGGCTGGCCTGGGCGGACACGACGAGCACGTCGCCGGGCCTGATGGTCTCCAGCACCGCCCACAGCGCGGTCTTGCGCTCGGCGTCCTCCTGCTCGCCGCCGGAGAAGACGTCCTCACGCTGCGGCAGGAACTGCAGCGTGACCGCTCCCCCGGCGACACGGACGTCCGGCTCGCGGTGCAGCGGCACGGGCCCGTCGATGAAGGTGCGGGTGATGCCCATCTGGTGCAGCTTGGCGCAGGCGGTGGCGGCGCTGACGCCGTCGAGCGCCGCCACCATCCGCGCGGTGGGCCGGACGAAGGGCGAGGACTGCGCCGGCCCCAGCATCGTCTCGTAGGTCTCCTGCATGTTCGTGTTCACGCGTTGCATCCACCCAAACGTCGACAATTATCGCCTATCGATGGTAGATGTAACTGCCGATCGTCGAGGGCTGTCAACAGCGGAAGGAGACGCCCATGTCAGACGGATCGGCGGAGCGGGCCGGGGCGGAGTGGTTCCGGGCGGCGCGCTTCGGATTGTTCGTCCACTTCGGCTTGTACAGCCTCGCCGCGCGGCACGAGTGGGTGCGCAGCCGCGAGGCCATGTCCGACGCCGACTACGACCGCTACCTGGAGCGGTTCGACCCCGACCTGTTCGACGCCGCCGCCCTGGCCAGGGCGGCGCGCGAGGCGGGCATGCGGTACGCGGTGCTGACCGCCAAGCACCACGACGGCTTCTGCCTGTTCGGCTCGGCGCTGACGGACTACACCTCCGTCCGGGCGGCCGGGCGTGACCTGGTCGCCGAGTTCGCCGAGGCGATGCGGGCGGAGGGGCTGCGGGTGGGGCTCTACTACTCGCTGCTGGACTGGCGCCATCCCGACTTCACCATCGACCGCTACCACCCGCTGCGCGACAGCGTGCCGCCTGAGGAGGCGAAGGGGCGTGACATGGCGCGCTACCGGGCGTACCTGCACGGGCAGGTGCGGGAGCTGCTGACCGGCTACGGCCCCGTCGACCTGCTGTTCTTCGACTTCACCTATCCGGCGAAAGGACCGGAGGAGTGGGGCGCGGCGGAGCTGATGGCGATGGTCCGCGAGCTGAGCCCGGGGATCGTGGTCAACGACCGGCTGGGCATCCCGGGCGACTACGTCACGCCGGAGCAGTACCAGCCGGACGCGCCGCTGACCCGCGACGGCGCGGAGGTGATGTGGGAGGCGTGCCACACGCTGAACGGCTCGTGGGGCTACGACCGCGACAACCACGACTACAAGAGCCCGGACCTGCTGGTGCGCATGCTCGTGCAGTCGGTCGCCTGCGGCGGCAACCTGCTGCTCAACGTCGGCCCCACGGGGCGGGGCGCGCTGGACCCCCGGGCCGCCGAGACGTTGCGAGCGATCGGGGCGTGGACGTCCCTGCACGCGCGGGCGGTGCACGGCGCCGGGCCCAGCGCGTACGAGCCGCCGCCGAACGCGCTCTACACCCAGCGCGGCGACCGCCTCTACCTGCACCTGCTCGCCTGGCCGCTCAAGCACGCGCACCTGCCGGGGCTGGCCGGCCGCGTCCGGTACGCGCAGTTCCTGCACGACGGCTCGGAGGTGCGCATGCGGGAGCTGGACGGCGGCGAGCACGAGCACAACAACCTCGCTCCCCCGGGCCGCGAGCCGGGCACGCTCACGCTCACCCTGCCGGTGGCCCGGCCGGACGTGCTGCTGCCGGTCGTCGAGCTGGTGCTGCACGGCGAGGAACCCTGAGGCCGCACGAACTGGCTCTTGAACAAGTGAGGCACGCGAAATAACATCACCTATCGATAGACGATTAATGATGGAAGTAGGAACATGAACAGGCGACTGCTGGCGGCCGCGGCGACGGCCCTCGCGTTAACGGCGACGTCGGCGTGCGGCGGCGGTAGCGGGGGCACGGACAGCGCGACGGGCAAGACCACGCTGCGAATGATCGTCAACATCACGCCCAACCTCACCGAGCAGTTCTGGAACGGGCTGTTCGACCGCTACGAGGCCAAGCACCCCGACGTGAGCGTGCAACTGGAGCTCACCGGCACCATCGAGGCCGAGGCCAAGCTGCGCCAGGACCTCGCCGCGGGCGACCCGCCCGACATCGCGCAGCACGTGGTGCCCACCCCGGAGACCGCCGAGCTCTTCGTGGACCTGTCGGGCGAGCCGTGGGCGGCCAAGACGCCGCTGTTCGACGCGTACGCGATCGGCGGCAAGCACTACGTGGTCGGCGTCGGCGAGCAGATCCAGTCGCTGGTCTTCTACAACAAGAAGGCGTTCGCCGACGCGGGCCTCGACGCCGCCAAGATCCGGACGATCGCCCAGTTCGAGGAGGCGATGGGCAAGCTCAAGAAGGCCGGGCTGGTGCCGCTGCAGACCGCCGGCCAGTGGGTGACCGGCGCGCAGTTCAGCATGCTGGCCGACGCGGGCGTGCTCACGGCCGACCCCGACTGGACGGTCAAGCGCAAGAAGGGCCAGACGACGTTCGCGGCCAGCGGCTACAAGCGGTACTACGAGCTCTACCGGTCATGGCTCGACCAGGGCTTCCTCGACAAGAGCGCGCTCGGCCTGCAGTACCCCGACGGCCAGGCCGCCTTCCTCAAGGGCGACTCGGCGATGTACATCATGGGCTCGTACTTCGTGCCCGCGGCCGACGAGGCCGGCAAGAGCGACGGCATCGGCGTCTTCCCCGTGCCGTCCGACGGGGCGTACCCGCCCGGCCAGTTCGGCAACATGGCGCAGCCGTACACGGTGGTCGCGCAGTCCAGGCACCGCGAGGCGGCGATCGACCTGGTCGAGTGGCTGGTGACGGACGAGGAGGCCATCAAGGTCCAGCTCGCCGCCGACGGCAACCTGCGCAAGGGGTTCTCCTATGACGTCTCCAGCCTCGGCGACGGCGTGCAGAAGGTCCTCGACGAGACGCCCGTCGTCCTGGTCAAGCAGGGCGACCGGCAGCCGGTGCAGGGCTACGCCGACGAGCTGAACAAGCAGATCCAGTCCCTGTTCACCGGCGCCTCGCCCGCCGACGTCGCCACGAAGCTGGACCAGTGGTGGGACTCGCAGGGCTGAGCGCGGGCTCCGTGCGGCCGGCCGCGCGGAGCCCCGAACCGGATCGCGGCACACCGGGCGGCCCGTCATCGCGGAGCCGCCGCCTGCGCGAGGCGGCGCTGAGCGCGGGCATGCTGGCCCCCGCCGTCGTGGTCTACACGGTCATGACGATCGTCCCGGTCGTCGTGGCCCTCTACCTGAGCCTCACCGACTGGAACGGCTTCTCCGCGGCGGCCTTCGTCGGCCTGGACAACTACGCCCGCCTGTTCGACGACCCCGACACCACCAGGGCCGGGGTGGTCACCGTGATCGTGGCCTTCTTCGGGTCGGTGGGCATGCTCGGGCTGGGCCTGGTCTACGCGCTGCAGCTCAAGGAGCGGAACTGGGCCAACTCCTTCTTCCGCACCCTCGCCTATTACCCGCACGTGATCAGCTCGCTCATCCTGGGCTTCCTGTGGAGCGCCATCCTCGGCACCAACGGCGCGATCAACAACACCCTCGCCGACCTCGGCATCGGCCCCGTCGGCTTCCTGTTCGACGAGAACCTCGCGGTGATCACGCTGGTGGGCGTCATCGTGTGGGCGGGCTTCGGCTTCAACGTGGTGCTGTTCGTGGCCGGCCTGCAGACGGTGCCGCGCGAGCTCGTCGAGGCGGCGCAGATCGACGGCGCGTCCCGGCGGCAGATCAACCGCAGGATCGTCATCCCGATGATCGCGCCGGTCGTCACCGTCGCCATGGTGCTCAACCTCGTGGGGCTGATCAAGGTGTACGACATCGTCGTCAGCCTCACCGACGGCGGCCCGGCCGGGGCCACCGAGACCATCGCGTACGTCATCCTCACCAAGTCGTTCGCCGGCACGGACGTCGGCTTCGCCACCGCCCAGGCCGTGGCCCTCATGGTGGCCTCCGCCGCGCTGTCGGTCGTCGTCACCGCCCTGCGCAACCGGCAGGACCGGGCCGCGACCGGCTAGGTATTCCCAGGAGCCTCCATGACCCCCAACCCCCGCGCCGGCGCGCGGCGGCCGTCGCCGGTCCGCGTCGCGCTGCTGACCCTGCTGTTCGCCGTCATGACCGTGCCGGTCTACCTGCTGCTGGTCAACAGCTTCAAGTCGCAGCAGGACATCCAGAACAGCCCGTTCTCGCTGCCGTTCGCCAGGATCTCGCTGGACTACCTGGCGGCGGCGGTGCAGAGCCCCCAGTACAACGTGCTCAAGAGCTACGGCTTCACGCTCGTGCTGGTGGTGGCCGTCGACCTGCTGTGCATCCTGTTCGCCGGGCCGGCCGCGTACGTGATCGCGCGCAGCCTCAAGCGGCGCACCCAGTTCCTGCTGCTGTTCTTCCTGGCCGGCACGTTCATCCCCGCCTCGGCCCTCATCGTGCCGCTCATCTACGTGCTGCGCGCGATCGGGCTGGGCAACACGGTGGCCGGGCTGATCCTGCACGACGTCGCCATGACGCTGCCGGTGAGCATCTTCCTGTTCGTCGGCTTCATCCGCACCGTCCCCCGGGACATCGACCACGCGGCCGCGATCGACGGGGCGGGGCGGCTGCGCACGTACTGGCAGGTCATCTTCCCGCTGACGCGACCGGCCGTGATCACGGTGCTGATCCTCAACTCGATCGGGATCTGGAACGACTTCATCAGCCCGCAGATCCTGCTGAGCCCCGGCTCCGGCACCTACACGGTCACCACCGCGATCTATGCCGGCATCAGCCAGTACTCGACCGACATGACCAAGGTCTTCCCCAACCTGCTCCTCGCCGTGGCCCCGGTGATCATCTTCTTCGTCTACATGCAGCGGCACATCATCAGCGGCCTGACGGTCGGCGCGCTCAAGGGCTGAGCGAGCCCCACCCCCCATCTCGGAAAGGCGGAACAGTGTCCATCAGACGACGGTTGTGCGCCACGTTGGCGGCTTGTCTCCTGTTACCCCTGGCGGCGGCACCCGCGCCGGCGCACGCGGGGACCGCACCAGGGAAGATCCTCTACGTCGCACCCGGCGGTGACGACGCCGGCAGCGGGACGAAAGGCCGCCCCTTCCGTACGCTGGAAGGGGCCAGGGACGCGATCAGGAAGCTCAAGGCCCGCCACGGCCTGCCCCGCGGCGGGGTGACCGTCTACCTGCGCGAAGGCACCTACCAGCGCACCGCGTCGTTCGCGCTCGACCAGCGCGACTCCGGCACGGCGAAGGCGCCGGTCGTCTACCGCTCCTACCCCGGCGAGACGGCCCGGCTCACCGGCGGGCGGCAGCTCGCCCACGACAGCTTCACGCCGGTGACCGACGAGGCCGTGCTGCGGCGCATCGTGGACGAGCCGGCCCGCGGCAAGGTGCTGCAGGCCGACCTCAAGGCCCTCGGCATCACCGACTACGGGCAGCTCAGCCGGCACGGCTACTGGAAGGCCAACGACGTCAGCACCGTCCCGCCGATGGAGCTGTACGTGGCGGGCCAGGGCATGACGCTGGCCCGCTGGCCCAACGACGGCACCGTCCAGATGAACCAGATCATCGACGCCGGGCCCACCGTGAAGGACGCCGACCTGCAGAACCGGGGCGGCACGTTCAGCTACGGCTACGACCGGCCACGCCACTGGACGCAGGCCGAGGACGTCTGGCTGGACGGCATCTTCGGCTACAGCTGGGAGTGGTCGTACAACAAGATCGCCAAGATCGACACCGAGGCGAAGACGATCACCCTGCGCTACGGCGAGATGTCGGGCCTGATGAAGTCGTGGTACCCGGACTTCCACTTCGCCCAGAACCTGCTGGAGGAGCTGGACGCCCCCGGCGAGTACTACATCGACCGGGCCAGGGGCGTGCTCTACCTGATGCCCAACGCGGCCTTCCGCACCAAGCAGGGCGACATCACCGTCACCATGCTCAAGGAGCCGATGATCAAGACCGCCGGGACCTCCCACGTCTCCTTCCAGGAGCTGGCCCTGGAGTACGGGCGCAGCCTGCCCGCGGTGATCCTCGGCGGCAGCCACGTCACCATCGAGCGCAGCGACATCCAGAACTTCTCCGACGGCGGCGTCTACATCAACTCCGCCGGCCGCTACGTCTACGACGGCATCCCGGACAAGACCAAGGGCCGCGACCACGCCGTGGTGTCCTCCACGATCCGGCACGTCGGCGGCGTGGGCGTCGTGCTCAACGGCGGCGACGACAAGACCCTGGAGCCGGGCCGCAACCGGGTGGAGAACTCCCACATCCACGACTTCGCCTACTACCACAAGGCGTACAACCCGGGCGTGATGTTCGACGGTGTCGGGAACACCGCGCGCGGCAACGAGATCCACGACGCGCCGCACCCCGGCATCATCGTGCACGGCAACGACCATCTCATCGAGTACAACGACATCTACGACATCTGCCAGGACTTCCAGGACCTCGGCGCCATCTACATGAACGCCGGCATGACGCCGCACGAGCGCGGCACCGTGATCCGGCGCAACTACTTCCACCACATCGGCGAGGGGCGCGGCGGCGTCGAGGGCGTCTACCCCGACAACCTGACGATGGGCCTGACGATCGACGAGAACGTCTTCTACCGGATGGGCAACGACGCCATCAAGAGCGGCTCCGGCGACCACATCAAGGCCAGGAACAACATCTTCGTCGACACCCACGTCCCGTACGACAACTACGAGATGTGGATGGGCGACCAGCCGGGCAACACGGTGGACAAGAACTACCTGCCCGCCTGGCGCAAGCTGTTCGACGAGAACGGCGGCTTCGCCGGCACCCCGTACGCCACCAAGTACCCCGAGCTGCTCACCTTCTTCGACGAGAACCACTACTTCCCCGCGAAGAACTACTTCGAGAACAACCTCGTCTGGAACCCCGAGCTGGCCCGCGCCACCAGCGTCAACCAGCACGGCGCGCGGGACGTCAAGAACCTGCTCAACTACGCCGGCAACTGGGTGGCCGACCGCGACCCCGGCTTCACCGACTGGAAGTCCGGCGACTTCTCCCTGAAGGCGGACGCCGAGGTCTTCCAGCGCATCCCCGGGTTCAAGGCCGTCCCGTTCGCCGAGATAGGCCCCCAGGGCAAGGTCGGGCTGCCCGGCGGGCCCGACCGGATCGAGCTGACCGCCCTCCACCTGCCCGGCGACGAGCTGACCGTCCCGCTCGGCAGGACGGTGTCCGTCCGGGCCGAGCCGGTGCCGTGGAACGCCACCGACCAGGCGGTCACGTACGCCAGCAGCGACCCGGCCGTGGCCACGGTGAGCGCCGCCGGGGCGGTCACCGCGCTCATGCCGGGCACCACCACCGTCACCGTCGCCTCCAAGGCCCACCCGGAGATCACCGACACGGCCACCGTCACCGTCAGCGAGGGCGACGGCGTCATGCACGCCACCGACTTCGAGTCCGGCGGCAACGGCTGGCCCGTCGACCCCAACCGCGCCATCGTCGCCGACGCCGCCGGCAACCACTGGTACCGGATCGTCAAGGGCGCCAACGGGCTGCTCGACCGCGCCTTCACCGACTACGCGCTGGCGTACCGGCTGCGCACGCCCGCGCAGGTGCCCGAGGGGGCCGTCCTCATCATGTACGACCGCCAGGCCAACGGCGGCAGCGGCTACGTCCGCTACCGGCACGCGGCGGCCGGGCCGACCTGGACGCTCTACGACGCGCAGTGGCGGACGCTGGCCCAGACCGTCCTGCCGGCCGAGCGCGGCCTGCGCCCCGACACCGTCTACGACGTGCGGATGACGGTGCGGGGGGCGTCGGTGAGCGTCAGCGTCGGCGGCGAGACCGTCCTCGAAGGCGAGAACCCGGCGCACAACCCGTCGGGCAAGGTCGGCTTCTACGCCGAGGGCTTCACGCACCTCGACTTCGACGACGTCACGTTCTCGCTGCCACGGGCGTCCTGAGGCCGTGCCCGGGGCGCCGCGGGTGGCGCCCCGGGCCGCGCCGTCCGGCATGATCTGCGGTTGTGAGTGCATCCGAGCATGGTGAGGAGAAGGACGGCGCGCGCCTCGCGCCGGCGGACCGCGCGCTGCTGAGCCGGCTGCTGCCGGACGTCGGGCCGGCGGATCTCGCGGTCCGCCAGGGGCAGTTCCACCAGGTGGTGATCGCCGCGGACCGGGTGGTCTGCCTGCCCCGCACCGCCGCGGCCGCCGCCCGGCTGCCGCGGCGGGCCGCCGTCCTGCGCGTGCTGGCCGGGCTCGACCTCGGGTGCGGCACGCCTGAGCCGCTGCGCGAAGGGACGGATTTCCTGGTGCTCAGCCGGATCCCGGGAGCGCCGCTGGAGGCGGACGCGCTCGGCGATCCCGAGGTGGCCGAGGCCGTCGCGGCGCAGTACGTCACGTTGCTGTCCGGGCTGGCCAGGGCCGGCGCCGACGAGAAGGCCCGCGCGGTGCTGCCGGCGCCACGGGGCCGGTGGCGGCGGTTCGCGGCGGACGTGCGCGCCGAGCTGTTCCCGCTCATGTCCGGCGGCGGGCGTCGCCGGGCCGGGCGGGAGCTCGCGGCGCTCGACGACCTTCCCGACCTCGCCGACGCGGTGGTGCACGGCGACCTCGGCGCCGAGAACGTCCTGTGGGTCCGCGACGGCGGCTTGCCGCGGCTCAGCGGGGTGATCGACTGGGACGAGGTGACGCTCGGCGATCCGGCCGAGGACCTGGCGGCCATCGGCGCGAGCTACGGCCAGGGCTTCCTCGGCCGGGTGCTCGCGAGCCGGCCGGACCGGAGCGTGGCCGCGCGCATCGCCGCCATCCGTGGCACCTTCGCCCTGCAACAGGCCCTGTCCGCGTACCGGGACGGCGACGACGAAGAGCTGGCGGACGGGCTGGTCGGCTACCGCTGAACGACCGGGACCGGCCCCGGCCCTGTTTCGGCCCTGCTCCGGCTCAGCCGGCGATGAGGGCGTTGGCCTCCGTGAGGAACTTCCTGGCCGCCTCGTCCGGGCTCATCCGGCCGAACAGGACGTCGTCGGTGTACCGCTTGAGCACCTCCTCCATCGCGCTGGCGCCCTTGGGCGGGGCGGCCGGCGGGTCGGTGAGCTCGTCCTTGATCTCGTCCAGGAACGCCAGCGTCTTCTTGTCGGCTTCGGGAAGGTGGTCGCGGACCGCCGCCAGCACCTTCGAGCTGGCGGGCAGGCCGCGGTCGCTGAGGATGATCGCGCCCGCCTCCGGGTCGTTGACCATGAAGTCGATGAACGCGTCGGCCTCGGCCTGGTGCCCGGTCCTGGCCGAGGCTGCGTAGAACATCGCGGGCTGCAGGAACATGCCGCCGGTGGCGGCCCCCCGCGCGCGCGGCATGCGCAGCAGCTCCATGTCCTTGCCGCCCGACGCCTTGCTGATCGCGCCGAGCTCGTTGCTCCACCACATGCCCATCGCGCCGTCGCCGGTGGCGAACAGCGAGTGGTCGACGTTCTGGGCGCTGAGCTCGATGCTCTTGGCGGCGTCGGGCGAGCCCTTGGTGTCGATCAGCTTGCGGTGGACGGCCCACCACGCCTTGATCGTCGCCGCCGAGACGCCGATCCTGCTGCCCTCGTAGAACGACTCGCCCCGCTGCGCGGCGAAGATCTGCAGGAAGGCGGGGTTGAACGCCTGCTGCGTCCCGTACACCTTGCCGCCGCTCCTGGCGGTGATCCTGGCCGCCAGGTCGATATACTGCTCCCACGTCCACGTGGGGCCGGGCGGCTTCTGGCCCGCGCTCGCGATCGCCTTCGGGTCCGCGATGAGGGACCAGGTGTTGACCCCGGTGGGGATGCCGTACTGCTTGCCGCCGATGGCGCCGGTGGCCAGCACCTTGCCGTCGATCTCGCCGGTGTCGACCCGGCCGGACAGGTCGGCCAGCGTGCCGCGCTCGGCGTACTCCCGCAGGCCGCGGATCTCGATCGTGATGACGTCCGGTGCGGCGTCGCTCGCGACGGCCGTGGTCAGCTTCTCGTAGTAGTCGCCGAAGCCGGAGAACTCCCCCACGACGTCGATGTGCGGGTACTTGGCCTCGAACTTCCTGATCGCCGCTTCTGTGCGCTGCTTCCGCACGTCGCTGCCCCAGTAGGAGAAACGTAAGGTGACCTGGTCACCGGCGCTCTCGCCGCCGCAGGCCGACGTGGCGATCAGGACAGCGGTGGCCAGCGACGCCGCTGCCCACCTCGTGGTACCGGAGCCCATGCTCTGCCTCCTGTGTGGCCGGGGGGTGGGGGCCGGCTTCGGTCTCGTGGTGGGCACACCACGGGCCGGTCCGGGCGGATGCCGGGACCGGAACCGAAGAAGATCGCGCAAGGCTACCCTGACTCCCCGTGTCGCGCACGCCGCCGGGAACCCGTGAAACGGCATCACAACCTCTGGCCGGTACGCAGGCTTCTACGTGAGGTCGAACTCTCCCCGGTGATCCCGCGTATCTCGGGATGGCGACGGCCGCGCCCCTTTCACGAACACACCTCGTGGGCGGCGGGCCGGAGCCGCGATCACAGCTGGAGGGATTGTGATGAGACATCGACCTGCCTCGCGTGCCCGCCGAAGAACGGCGGGCCTGCTCACCGCTTTGATGGTCATGAGCAGCGGCTTCGTGACCAGTGCGGCCGCCGCGTCGGCCACGGCCTTGGCGTCGGTCATCTCCTGCCCCGCCGTGGCGGACCGGCTGGGACAAATTCCCGCTCGCGCCGAGGCGGAGGTGCAGCGCAACCTTCAGCAGCTGGAGACCCAGCTCGCCGAGGCCAACCGCCGCCTGGCGAACTCGGCCGGCCAGGGCGGCCCCAACTTCGTCCAGAACGCCATCCTCGGCCCGCTGAAGGACAAGCGGGCCGCCGCTTTGCAACGCATCGCGATCGCCTTCCAGCGCGCCGGCGCCGAGGCTCCTTCCGGACTGCGCAACCTGGCCGCCTGCGCGGTGGAGGACGACGGGAACGACGAGGGCAACGGCGATCAGGAGAACGGCGGGCAGGAGAACGGCGGGCAGGAGAACGGCGGGCAGGACACCGGCAACCAGGGCGATGACGGACAGCAGACCGGTGACCAGGGCGACAACGGCCAGAACAACGAAGACCAGGGCAACAACGGCGACCAGGGTCAGGGTGATGGGGGCGGCCAGAACAACAACGGTGCTCCCGGCCAGATCAACTGCCCCGCCGTGGCGGACCGGCTCGGTCAGGTCCCCGCTCGCGCCCAGGCAGAGGTGCGACGCAACCTTCAGCAGCTGGAGACCCAGCTCGCCGAGGCCAACCGCCGCCTGGCGAACTCGGCCGGCCAGGGCGGCCCCAACTTCGTCCAGAACGCCATCCTCGGCCCGCTGAAGGACAAGCGCGCCGCCACCCTGCAACGCATCGCGATCGCCTTCCAGCGCGCCGGCGCCCGGGCACCGGCCGGCCTCCAGACCCTGGCGACCTGCGAGCTGCGCAACCCCGGAGGCGGCGGCAACAACGGCGGCAATGGCGACAACGGCGGGAATGGCGACCAGGGTGACCAGGGCGGCGATGGAGGGAATGGCGGAAACGGTGGCGGGCAGGCCAGAGGTCCCGTCCCTGAGGACTTCGTCGACATCCGTTCCGTACGACCGAACGTGAACACCCCCCGCACCCAGCGCAACGGCTCCCGAGGCACGTTCAGCGTGGACTGCGGCCGCAACGAGCGGCGGATCTTCAACTCCGACAACGTGATCGTGGCGCCCGGCGTGTCCAACGGCGCGCAGCACACGCACGACTACGTCGGCAACGTCTCCACCAACAACCAGTCCACGAACGAGAGCCTGCTCGCCGCCGGCACCACGTGCCGCAACGGCGACAAGTCCACGCACTACTGGCCGGTGGTGCGGGCGCTGGGCCAGGAGGAGTTCGACGCCGACCAGCGTGGCGGCGGTCTCGACCTGAACGTCGGCAAGATCCTCACCCCGGTTCAGGTGCAGATCACGTTCAAGGGCAACCCGACCGCCAAGGTGGTGCCCGCTCCGCAGTTCCTGCGCATCATCACCGGCAACGCCCGGGTCGGCGGCGCCGACCCGAACGCCGGGTGGACGTGCACCGGGTTCGAGAACCGCCAGCTGACGGACAAGTACCCGCTCTGCCCGCGCGGCAGCTGGCTCGTGCGGGTCTTCGACTTCCAGAGCTGCTGGGACGGCCAGAACATCGACAGCGCCAACCACCGTACCCACGTCACCTTCCCGCAGGCCGACGGGAGCTGCCCGCAGGGCTTCCAGCCGATCCCGGCGCTGGAGCACCGGCTCGTCTACAACGTGCCGCAGGGCCCCAACTTCGCCGTCGACGGCTTCCCCGAAGAGCTGCACAAACCGATCACCGACCACAGCGACTTCATCAACCTGATGAACGAGCAGCAGATGCGGCAGGTCGTCGACTGCATCAACGCGGGCAGACGCTGCCGCTGACCGCCTCACCCGCCGCTGCCCCCAGGACCCCGGGGGCAGCGGCGACGTCACGTGAAGAGGAAGGGCAAGATCATGGCCGGCTTCTCCCACCCGCGACCCGATCGGGGCGCCGCGCCGGCGGTCCTGGCGCTGGCCCTCGCCTCGGCGCTCGCCCTCACCGGCTGCGGCGGCCAGGCGCACACTGGGCACGGGCCGCGGCCGGCGGCGGGCATCGCCGCCGCCGGAGCCCAGCCCCAGCGCACGTACACCGTCGAACAACTGGCGGCCACCATCGGCTGCACCGCCAGGATCACCCTCAAGGCCCTGGACTACCGCCAGGGGGAATGCGTCAGCGACGGCGTCCCCTACGTGTTCCTCGACTTCGACACGGCCGCCGGCCAGCGCGAGTGGCTCGACTACGCCGAGATGTACGGCGGCCTCTACCTCGTCGGGGACCGGTGGGCCCTGTCGGCGAAGTCGAAGTCGTTCATGCAGGAGCTGAGCAAGCGGCTCGGCGGCACCGTCGAAGAGCACGGCGCCGCCCGCCCCGGCCCGTCCCACAGCCCGCACTGACGCCCGAGCGGCCTGGAGCCCGCCTGTTCAGCCCGGCGGCAGGCTCACCGCGAGCAGCGTGGCGAGGGTCAGGCGGGTGACGTCGGCCAGGTAGCCGTAGTCGAGGGTGTCCACGTCGTCCGAGGTGTCGTGGTAGTGCGGGTTGCCCTCCCCTTCGTACGCGCCGATCGTGACGTGGCCGCGGGCCTCGAACGGCATGTAGTCGCTGGCGAAGATGGGGCCGAGCCGCACCGGCAGGTCGGTGTAGTCGGCGGCGGCCTGGGCCATGACGTCGCCGAACTCGCGGGAGGGCCGGTCGTTGCCGGGCACCACGTTGCCGAGGTCGCGTTCCACGGTGATGGAGCCGTCCGGGGGGCGGAAGCCGATCATGTCGAGGTTGATCAGGCGGTGCACCGGGGTGCCGGCCGCGGCCAGGTCCTCCGCGTACGCCGAGGAGCCCCAGAGCCCCTGCTCCTCCCCCGAGAACAGGACGAACCGGATGGTGTCGCGCAGCGGCACGTCGCGCAGGACGCGGGCGATCTCCAGGACGGCGGCGACGCCGCTGGCGTTGTCGTCCGCGCCCGGCGCCCGCGACACGCTGTCGCCGGCCGTCGCCATGCGGCAGTCGTAGTGCGCGCACAGGATGAGCAGGCGGCCTGTCCCGTCGTCGGCGGGTTTGTCGCACACGACGTTGTCGGCGGTGTGGCCGGAGCGGGTCCAGGGCACGCGGGCCGGTTCGTAGCCGGCGTCGGTGAGGCGGCCGGTCAGCCGGCCGGCGGCGGCGTCCAGGTGCGGGGAGAAGGTGTGGCGGGTGGGGAAGGCGGCCAGCTCCGCCACGTGCTCGCGCAGCGCGGCCGGGCCGATCAGGTCCACAAGGGCGGCCACGCGCGGGTCGCGGTCGGCCTCGGCCGACTTGGAGCGCGCGACCGGGACGCTGGCCGAGGGCGGGTAACGCTTGTCCGGGACGGGGTATCCGGGCGGCGGCGTGCTCATGGCACCCTCCGGCCTGCTGAGCGTGGCCCGCTCATGACGTGTCCTCGCCCGCGCGGCCGGCTCATGACGTGCTCCCGCCCGCGAGGTTCGGCAGGCAGTGGGGGCAGCCGTGGTAGCCGCGGGCCAGCGCGCCGGTCTCGGTCTCGAACGGCTCCCTGCGCTCGGGCGGGAGGTCCGGCCAGGTGGGGCAGGTGGCGACGTGCAGCTCGCCGGTCTCCGGGTCGCCGAAGAAGAAGCCCTCGGTCTCCTTGACCGCGACCGTCTCGATCGTCATCCGGCCGGCCGCCAGCCCGTCCCGGTACTGGGTCACGACCAGCGGGTAGGTCTGGAGGTGCTCGGCCTTGCCGGAGACGTCGATGACCACCTCGACGCCGACGCGGTCGTCGCGCAGCAGCGGGAAGCCGGTCAGCCGGCCCTCGCCGCCGCCGCGCAGCCGCAGCACGGCGGCGGCACCGCCCGCCGGGGAACCGGTGGCGCCGCCGGCGCCGGTGAAGCCGGTGGCGGCGGCGCCGGTGACGACGCGCGCGGCCGTCCTGATCTCGATCGTGCTGTCCGAGGGCAGCGCGCCGGCGTCGACGCTCAGTGTGCTCGTGCCGGCCCGCGTGCCGCCGCGCAGCCACAGCGACACCTTGGTCCGGCCGCCCGGCACCGACAGTTGCGGGACGACGTTGCGCTGTCCGACGTTGTTGTCGTAGCGGACGAGCCGGTCGTGCGGGACGGGCCCGGTGAGGGTCGCGGTGACGGCCGGGTCGGCGGCACCGTGGGCGACGGCCAGCAGGCATTCGTGCCCGGCGAGCTCCGGCGTCCACGCGAACGGTCCGACGCGGGCGGACCCGCCCGCCGGGATGGGGTCGGCGACGGGCAGCGTCCCGAGAGACTGGAAGTGGGCGGGCCAGATCATGCCGGTCCCGGGGTCGCAGCGGAACGCCTCGACGGTGAACGTCCCGGCCTCGGCCTGCTGGGTGCCGCGGTTGCGGACCCGGACGTACAGGAAGTTCGGGCGGCCCACGACGGGCGTCTGGTGGCCCTGGGCGGGGTCGTCGCCGTCGGCGGGCGAGACGTTGCGTACCCAGATGTCGGGTGAGGTCCAGTGCACCTCAGGGCTGGGGATCAGGCCGGTGTCGGCGTCGCTGTCGCCGATGTAGACGTCCACGGGGCGGGGCGGCCACAGGCCGCGCGCCACGAAGGCGGCGTCCATGACCTTGCCGTACAGGCCGCCGGTGATGCGCTGGTCGGCGCTGATCATGCCTTCGGCGAGCGAGCGGGCGTGCTCGGCGCCCTGCGAGGAGCTGTCCGGGACGATGGTCAGCATCTCCAGGAACGTTTTGATGACGGCGTCGGAGGCGTCCCGGCGGCGGCCCGCGTCGGCGGAGTCGCCGCCGAGCGCCAGGTAGGTCTGCCAGACGGCGGTGCCGAGCATCGAGTTGCGCAGGTTGTGCTCGAAGCCGTCGAAGCCGTCGTCGTCGAAGCGTTCGGTGCGGTCGAGCGTGCGGGTCTCGCTCCACCGGTCGGTGGCGTTGTTGTCGAACGGGAACGTCTCGGCGCGGCGGTGCCGGGTCAGCGCGGTGCGGTCGCGGAAGACGGCGGCGATGGCGTCGCAGAAGCTGTGCTCGTACGACAGCGAGCCGCCGTGGTCGCTGCCGAGGAACTCGAAGACGCCGTGCAGGTACTCGTGCAGGATGACCCCGGTGTCGGCCGCGTCCGGCACGCCGCCCTCGCCGAAGCGGATGCGCGGCGGCGTGCCCGGCACCCACTGGCTGTTGTCGGCGCCGTCGAACGCCTGCGGGTCGACGTCCACGCGGCGCATGTTCTGGTTGAGGGTGGGGTGGCCGAGCCCGCGCAGGTAGCGGGCGAACGTGTCGAGCCAGTAGTAGGCGTTGGCGCTGAGGAAGCGCCGATCGGCGGGGTGGGTCCGGTAGTGGAAGGCGGCGGCCGGCTCGTCGGGCTGGGCGAAGGTGGGCGTGTCCCAGTCGACGCACCTGAACCAGTCGCCCTGGAGCGCGAACCGGCCGTTCACCGCCGCGTCGATCTCGGCCTGGACGACGTGCCGTGAGCCGTCGAGCGCGGCGGCGCCGGATGCGGAGCTGAGGGTGGCGTCGTCCGACTCGCTGACCGGGTCGGGCATGAAGACGCTCAGGTCGGCGGTGACGTACTTGCCGCGCAGCGCCACCCAGAGCACGTCACCGGAGACGGCGTCGGCCACGACCTGGAACTGCTCGTACGGGTCGCCGGTCTCGACGCCGCAGTCGTAGACGAGGTGGATCGCCCCGTCGGGCGCGGCGCCCGTGGCGAGCAGCGCGGCCGGGGCCGTGGGGTAGTCCTCTGCGGGCACCGGCGGGCGGTGGTCGTCGCGGACGTACCCGAGGGTGTGCCGGTGGACCTGCGCCGTCCCGGCGTATCCGGCGAACACGGCGGTCACCCGCTCGCGCACCTCCTCGAACGGGCGGGCCCGCGCGGGGTCGGGCGCGCCGGCGAGGTCGCCGTCGGTGGTGTTGTCGACGTTGGTGACGCCGGCCTGCTCGATGTCGGCGACCGCCTGGGCGCCGGACCCGAGGACGGGCAGGCCGTTGTGGTACTGCTGGTAGCGGATGCGCAGCGTGTTGATGCCCTCGGACGCGTCCACCTCGCGCAGGTCGAGCGGGCCGGTCTTCATGTCGCTCGCCCGGCCGGCCATGAACCGCTCGATCGCCTCGCGGGCGGAGGCGGCGCGCTCGCGCGTACCGGCGGGGTCGCTGAACGTGCGCAGGACGTCGTCGCGCACCTGCTCCCCGACGCCGGGGGTCACGCGGAGGAAGTCCGGGTCGTGATGGGGGGTGTCAGTCATGGCAGGTCCCGGTGAGTGAGTCGATGACGACTTTCACGGTAGGGAGCGGGACGGGCCGCCTGCCTCGGGGGACGGCCTAGGAGTTTCCCCAGCATTGGGGTTGAGGTTGACCTTGGGTCAGGGTGGACGCTCGTCCCGACGCCGATCCAGGCGCGACACCTTCCAGAAGGGCGACCCATCATGACGACCACTTTTTCCGGCTCGGATCGTCCGGAGCTGCGCGAGGCGATCGAGGAGATCGTCGAGTCCGGATTCTTCGCGGTCTCGCTGCGCGTGCACGACGAGCAGGGCGCGTGGGCGGGCAGCGCCGGCGTGGCCGAGCTGGGCGGCACCGCGCGGCCGCCGGTCGACGGGCATGCCCGGATCGGCAGCAACACCAAGACGTTCACCGCGACCCTGGTCCTGCGGCTGGTCGCCGAGGGCAGGGTCGAGCTGGACGCCCCGGCGGCCGGCTACCTGCCCGAGCTCGGGCTGGACCCGCGGATCACGGTGCGGATGCTGTTGCAGCACACCAGCGGCCTGTTCAACTTCACCGGCGAGGTGTACGACGACGGCTCGATCGTGCACGGGATCCCCGTGCCCTACGGCGCCACCGGCAAGGAGTGGCTGGAGCGCCGCTTCCACACCTACCGGCCTGAGGAGCTGGTACGCCTGGCGCTGTCGAAGCCGGCCCGCTTCGAGCCGGGAACGGGCTGGAGCTACTCCAACACGAACTACGTGATGGCGCGGCTGCTGATCGAGAAGGTCACCGGCCGCCCGCTGGCCGAGGAGATGCGGCGGCAGATCCTGGAGCCGCTCGGTCTGTCGGGCACGGTGGTGCCGGACGCGTCGCCGGACCTTCCCGAGCCGCACGCCCACGTCTACTACCGCCACGAGGACGCCGGCCGGCAGGAGACGATCGACATCACCCGCCACAACCCCTCCTGGGTCTCCACCGGCGGCGACATGATCTCCACCAGCCGGGACCTGGCCACGTTCATCTCCGCGCTGACGCGGGGCGCGCTGCTGCCCGCCCCGCTGCTGGCCGAGATGTGCGCCCCGCGCGCCACGGGCCTGCCGGGCATGGGCTACGGGCTCGGCGTGTTCGTCCAGACGACGGAGTGCGGCGGCACCGTCATCACCCACAACGGCGGCACGGTCGGCTCCGCCGCGCTGATGTACAGCACGCCCGACGGCGCCAAGACCCTGACCGGCGTACTGAACTGGGTGGACGACGCCGGCCTGTCGATCGGAGCGGCGTTCGGCAAGGCCCAGCGGAGGCTCGTCAAGGAGGTGTTCTGCTGAGGATCCGCCCTTGGTCACGGCCCGGTCCCGGACGGGCCGTGACCAAGGGAAGCTCGCGCCGGCGGTCAGGCGCAGGTGTAGCCGGACGGCAGGGCGGTGTTGCCGCTGGGCCTGCTCGCCTGGAAGCCGACGCTGGTCGTGCTGGCTCCGGGGGCGAGCGTGCCGTTGTGGCCGACGCTCTTGAGCGTGACGGTCTGGCCGCTGGTGGTGACGGTGGCGTTCCACGAGCCGGTCAGCGTGTGCCCGGCCGGCAGGGTGAACGTGACGGTCCAACTGTTGATCGTCGAGGTGCTGGTGTTGGTGACGGTCAGCGGCTGGATGACGTACCCGGTGCCCCACTGGGACTGCACGGTCGCGGTGGCCGAGCAGGTGCCGGTCGTGCCCGCCTGGGTGGTGACCTGGACGGTGCCGGAGACGGGCGAGATGTTGCCGGCCGCGTCGCGCGCCCGGACCTGGTAGCGGTAGGTGGTGCTCGCCGTCAGGCCCGTGTCGGTGAACGAGGTCGTGGCCGAGGTGCCGGCCTGCGTGAACGTGCCGCCCGTCGCGCCGGGGGCGCGCAGGATCTCGTACGCGGTCACGCCGGTGTCGTCGGTGGAGGCCGTCCAGGTCAGGGTGGTGGCGGTGGCGGTGGTGCCCGAGGCGGTGAGCCCGGCCGGGGCGGTCGGCGGCGTGGTGTCACCGCCGGTGGCGGTCGTGGTGAAGGTGACCGGCGCGGAGTTGCCCGACAGGTTGCCCGCGCCGTCGCGCGCCCGCACGTAGACCTGGTACTGCGTATTGGCGCTCAGCCCGGTCAGGGTGATCGAGGCGGTGGTGGACTGGCCGAGCTGCGGGTCGGTGGCGCCCTGCTCCCGGTAGACGTTGTAGCCGGCCAGGCCGGAGCCGCCCTGATCGGTGGAGGCGGTCCAGGTCAGCGTGGCGCTGGTGGCGGTCACGTTGGACGCGACGGGGGTGCCCGGCGTGGTCGGCGGCGTGGTGTCGGTCTGGCTGGTGGTCAGGCCGAAGAACTGGACGGCGTACATGGCCATGCCGCTCTGCGGGAGGACGTGCCCGGCGCCCTGGATGCTGTACGCCTCCACCTGCACGGTGCCGGACGCGTCGGCGTACCGGCTGCGGCTCCAGCCCGACTGCGGGGTGTCGGTGCTCGTCGGGGTCTGGCTCAGCCCGAACACGTTGGTCCACTGCTCGATCGACTCCCGCAGCAGCGAGTAGGGCACGAGGGTGTCGGCGGTGCCGTGCCACAGCTGGATGCGCGGGCGCGGGCCGGAATAGCCGGGGTACGCCTGGCGGACCGCGTCGCCCCACTGCTGGGGCGTGCGGTCCATGCTGCCGCCGGTGCACTTGCTGCTTCCCGGCGGGTAGTCGGAGGCGCCGGCGAAGCAGTTGAACGGCACGCCCATGAAGGACGCGCCCGCCTTGAACACGTCCGGGTAGAGGGCGAGCATGTGCTGGGTCATCATGCCGCCGGACGAGCTGCCGGTGGCGTAGACGCGGTTCGGGTCTCCCTGGTAGGTCCGCTCGACGTACTCGATCATCGAGATGATCGAGACCGGGTCGCTGCCGCCGCCGCGCCGCTTGGCCGCGTCCGACCAGGTGTCGAAGCAGTTGCCGAAACCGGCCGACTGGGTGGCGCTCGGGTAGATGACCACGAAGCCGTACCGGTCCGCCAGCGAGGCGAACTCGCTGCCCTGGTAGAAGCCGGGGCCGGAGCCGCCGCAGCCGTGCATGGCGACCACGATCGCCGGCGAGGCCGGGCGCGAGTCCGGCACGTAGACGTGCATCCGCATGTTGCCGGGGTTGTTGCCGAAGCTGGTCACCTCGACCAGGCTGGCAGCGGCGGCCGGCGATCCGAGTACCACGGTCATGACGGCAAAGAGCGCCGCGGCGCAGGCACCGGCCAGCGCCTTGGTCAGTCGTCTCATTCGCGCTCCTCCTCTCCCTGTCCGCGGCGCGCCGCGGATCGACCTCGGTCGCTGGAAAATAGAAGGGCTGCGATTCACCGTCAATGTCCGGCGGGTGCCCGCGCTCGCCGCTTCACCTGGTAGAAAGCCGTTTCCCCTGGTTATCAAGTAACTTGCTATCAAGGTCCTTGATACGGGGTGAGGAAACTTTCATCGAGCCCGTTCCGACAGCGGCGCGATATCGTCTCCTGGTGACCGATCCGGGTGTCCCCGCGGCCGCTGCGCCGGACTCGCCTCCGCCCCGTGTGAGCTACCTCGTGTTCCGGCTCGAACGCCGCATCCGCGCCTGCCTGGACGAAGCACTCGCCCGGCACGGCCTGACGACCACCGAATACATGGCGCTCAGCGAGCTGCGCCTGCGCGACGCCCCGTCCTCGGCCGACCTGGCCCGCATCGCCTTCGTCACCCCGCAGGCGATGAACCTGGTCATCCGCGACCTCGAACAACGCGGCCTCATCCGCCGCGACCCCCATCCCCGCGGCGGCCGCGCACTGCGCACCCGTCTCACCCCCAAGGGCCTGAACACCCTGCGGCGGTGCGATCGCTCCCTCGACAGCATCGAAGCCGTCATGCTCGCCGACATCGACGAAACGGACCGCACGACCCTCGCGGAAACGCTCACCCTGTGCGCCCGGGCCCTCCCCCACGACACCCGCGCCCTGGCCTCGGTCTCCCGCTCCCAGAAACCGCCACCGCCGCCCGAGCCGTAGCCCACGTACCACGCCGAACCCGGCGCATCCTCCCGGCCGGCCCTGCTCGGCGCGCTCGGCGGCACGCTGGGCGGGTGATGTGGCCGCCGCTCAGGAGGCGGTCGGCAGGACCTTCCGTACGAGGTCGTCGGCGTACCGCGGGGTGAGCCCGTCGGGCCGGAACAGGATGCGGTAGATCATGGGCGCGACCACGTGATCCATGACCGTTTCGACCCCGGGTGCGGGCTCGCCCCGCCGCCTGGCCCGTTCGAGGATGACCTCGACCTGGTCGGCGGCGTAGGCGGAGCATTGGCCGGCGTTCGAGCCGTCGGGGTCGCCGAGCAGCGCGTCGCGCAGGTAGGCGCGGCCGGTCGCCGAGCCCATCTCGTCGAGGAACTGGGTGGCCCAGGCCGACAGGTCGGCGCGCAGGTCGCCGTGGTCGTCGGGCGGCGATTCTGGGCGCAGGCGCTCGACGGCCACGTCCGACAGCAGCTCGTGCAGGTCGCCCCAGCGCCGGTAGACGGTCGAGGGGGTGACGCCGGCCCGGGCCGCGATGGCGGGCACGGTCAGCGCGGCGCGGCCCTGCTCGGCCTCCAGCTCCCGGACGGCGGCGTGCACGGCCTGCTGCACCCGGGCGCTGCGCCCGCCGGGGCGGATCGCCGGCCTGGACCCGGCCTTGGACCCGGCCTTGGAGCCGGTTTTGGAGCTCATGCCCCGCATCTTAATGCGAATAAATTGCGTCAAGCGGCCACCGGCGCCAGGGCTCCGGCGCGGTCCAGTGCCCGCTCGCAGGCCCGGCCGACGCTCAGCAGCAGGCTCTCGCCCAGCGCCGGCCCCATGAGCTGCAGCCCGATGGGCAGGCCTGCCGCGTCGTGCCCGGCGGGCAGGGTCAGCGCGGGCACGCCCGTGATGTTCGCGGGGGCGCTGAGCCGGACGTAGGCGTCGGAGACGGCCTCGACCGTGCCGTCGGGCCAGGTCACGCTGTCCTGCCCGGCCGGGGCGGCGGTGATCGGGGTGGCGGGGGCGGCGATCACGTCCACCCGCTCGAACAGCTGCGACCAGGCCAGGCGCATGAGCGAGCGGGCCCGCCGGGCCCGTACGTGGTCGGCCGCCGGGATCAGCGCGCCGGCCTCCAGCAGGACGCGCACGTCCGGCGCGTACAGCTCGGGCGAGGAGCGCAGGGTCGGCTCGTGGTACGCGGTGGCCTCCGGCACCATCAGCCCCCACTGGGTGGCCTGGAGGAACCGGGCGTAGGGGATCTCGATCTCCACCAGCCGGGCGCCGAGCTCCTCCAAGCGGGCGACGGCGGCCCGCACGGCGGCCTCGACGGCGGGATCGACGTGCTCGACGTAGTGGTTGACCGGCACGCCGACGCGCAGCCCCCGCAGGCCCTCCCTCTCCTCCGCCTGGAACGCGGCTCCGGGCAGGCTCGCCGGGTCCCTGGGGTCGTGGCCGGCCAGCGCGGGCAGCACGAGCCCGGCGTCCGCCACCGTACGGGTGATCGGCCCGACGTGGTCGAGCGACCACGACAGGGGCACGACGCCGTGCCGGGAGACCAGGCCGTAGGTCGGCTTGAGCCCGACGACGCCGTTGAGCGCGGCGGGCACGCGGATGGAGCCGCCGGTGTCGGTGCCCAGCGCGAACAGGGCCGTGCCTGAGGCGACGGCCACCGCCGAGCCGCCGCTCGACCCGCCGGCCACGCGGCCAGGGTCCCAGGCGTTGCGGGTCTGGGGCGTCGTCAGCCCGTAGGCGAACTCGTGCGTGTGCGTCTTGCCCACCAGGATCGCGCCCGCCTCGGACAGCCGCGCGGCCACGGCGCCGTCGGAGGCGGCGAGGTGCCCCTGCCGGACCTTGGAGCCGGCGCCGGTGGGCAGCCCGGCCACGTCGATGAGGTCCTTCAGCCCGAACGGGACGCCGTGCAGCGGGCCCCGGTAACGGCCGGCGGCGATCTCCCGTTCGGCCTCGGCGGCCGAGGCGCGGGCGGTCTCGGCGATCACGGTCGCGTACGCGTGCAGCGTGCCGTCCACGGCGTCGAGCCGGGCGAGCACGGCGTCGGTCAGCTCCACCGGGGACACCTCGCGCCGCGCGAGGGCGGCGGACGCCTCGGCCACGGTCATCTCAACCAGCGACATCGGCACTCTCCCCTCCGGCAGGCGCGATCAGCGTGTGCTGCCATCCGGCGGGCGGGGCGCCGGGTGCGGTCTCGCCCAGGTCGAGCTCGCGCAGGGTGCTCACGACGGCGCGGATGTGGTCGGCGATGGCGGCCACGACCGCGTGGCGCTCCTCCGCGAGCGGCAGCCCGGCGCGGTCCGCCCAGCGGGCGGCCTCCTGGGCGGTGAGGGTGGGTGTCATCTGGACCTTCCCAACTAAAAGCCAAAATTTCGCTTTTAGGGAGCATAGGGGTGTACGGTCACTAACGCAAACGTTTAGCTTTAAAGCGACCGAAGGGGGAGACCCACCATGCCCGCCGACACCACGCCCGCAGGCACCTGGACCGCCGACATCACGCCCGCCGGCTCCTGGACCGCCGGCGACCTCGTCATCCAGCGCATCGACGAGACGGAGCTGCCGCCGCAGACCGGCCCCTGGCTGCTCCCGGACGCCACCCCCGAGATGGTGTCCGGCGAGCCGTCGCTACGACCCGGCTTCGCCGACGACCAAGGCACCCTGCGCCTGACCACGCACAGCTTCGCCGTCACCGCCGGCGGCCTGCGCGTGCTCATCGACACGGGCATCGGCAACGGCAAGACCCGCGCCAACCCCGCCTGGCACAACCTCGACACCCCGTACCTGAGCCACCTCGCCGCCGCCGGCCACTCCCCCGAGGACATCGACCTCGTCGTCCTCACCCACCTGCACACCGACCACGTCGGCTGGAACACCAGAAAAGACGGCACGGACTGGATCCCCACCTTCCCCAACGCCCGGTACATCACCTCCCGCACGGAATGGGACCACTGGGCGGCGGCCGACATGGACGAGCCCCGCAAGGCCATGTTCCGCGACTCCGTCCACCCGATCAGGGACGCGGGCCTGCTGGACCTCGCCGACGTGCCGCCGCAGGGGGTGGAGGTCGCACCCGGCGTGCGGCTCCTGCCCACGCCGGGCCACACGCCGGGCCACGTGGCGGTGTCCCTCGGCGACGGCGCCGCCCTGATCACCGGCGACTGCGTGCACCACCCCGTGCAGCTCCGCCGTCCCGCCATCACGAGCTGCGTGGACATCGACCCGCGGCAGGCGGTCGAGACCCGCCGGCGGCTGCTCGCCGCGCTGGCCGGCACGGGCACGCTGCTGCTCGGCAGCCACTTCCCCGCGCCCACCGGCGGCCTCGTGGAGCGGGACGGCGAGAGCTTCCGGCTCGTCCCGGCGGCGGAGTGATCAACCGGGCCCGCACTCGGTGAGCGGGAGGCGGACGCGGACGTTCCGCGACCACCGCATCGGTAGCCGCACCATGGGCGTCTCATCCCCTGGCACAGGCTTGATCAGGATTGGTCACGGCGAGATGCCGCGGCGCCAGCAACGGGAAGGACTCCCGCCACGCAACGACGCGCGAACGAGGAGCAGCAGATGACGGCGGACCAGCACGACCTCGCCACCACCGTAGAAGCGGTCATCGACCGGATGCGCCGGATCGGCCAGGACCTCGACCCCCTCGACGGGGTCGCCTGCTTCAACCGGATGTACCTCCAGGTGACCGAGCTGGTCGCGGCCAACCTCGTGGAGGGCTTCTTCGACGACGCCCCCTTCGTCGAGCGCCTCGACGTCGTCTTCGCCAACCTCTACTTCCACAACGTCGACGCCGCCCCGCGGGGACACAAGCCCGAGGCCTGCTGGGCGCCGCTGTTCGAGGCCCGCGACAACCGCACCATCTGGCCGGTCCAGTTCGCCCTCGCCGGCATGAACGCCCACATCAACCACGACCTCGCCCTCGCCGTCGTCCAGACGTGCAAGGAGCGCGGCACCACGCCCTCCACTCCCCCGGTCCATTCCGACTTCCTGAAGGTGAACGAGCTGCTGGCCAAGGCCGAGTCGCAGGTACGCCAGTCGTTCGAGACCCACCTGGTGAGGCTGGCCACCAAGGACGCCGAGGCGCTCAAGCACATCGTCGGCAGCTTCAGCATCGCCCGCGCCCGCGACGCCGCCTGGGCCACCGTCACCATGCTCTGGCCCCAGCGCGACACCGCCTTCCTCTTCGACGGCTCGACGGCCACCCTGGCCCAGACCGTCGGCACCGCGGGCCGCCTGCTTCTCACCCCGGTGATCCCCCCGCCGGCGCAGTAGTCCGTCCTTCCCGGCCGGCTCGCGGTCGTCGTGAGTCTCGCCCGCTCGCCGTCAGGGATGGAGGTCGAGCCAGGCCGCCACCTCGTCCCCGTCGCGGGACAGGGTGGCGCCCAGATCAGCGAGTATCCGCCGCATGGGCGCGTTGCCGGCGGTGGTGCTCGCGTACAACCGGCGGGCCCCGCGCGCGCGGGCGAGGTCGGCGAGCTGGGTGAGCACGGCGGTGCCCACGCCCTGACCTCTGTGTGAGCGTCCGATCCAGATGCCGGCCTCCACGGCGTCGTCCAGCGGGCACAGCCGGGCGGCGCCGGCCGCGCGGCCGGCGAGCAGGATCACGTAGGTGTCCTCCACGGGCTCGGGGGCCAGTGCTCTCGATCGGTGGAAGCGCAGGAAGGACTGGCGCCGCTCGTTCGTCCAGCCGTCAGGACCCGCCACCGGGGGCATCACCTCCAGCGGGTCCGCGTCGGCCACCGCGCACGCCAGCAGCTCCGGCAGCAGGCCCTCCGTCAGCCGCGCCAGCCGCACCTCAGAGCGCACCGCTCCTCCTTCCGCCTCGTCCGGGGTCACGACGGGTCGCGCAGGCATTCGGCCAGGAAGCGCTCCAGGCTCCACCAGGCCCGCTCCGCCGAGCGCCGGCTGTACTGGATGCCGAGCTCCGGGCTGTCGGCCTGCTCCGCCATGAACGAATGGTAGGTGTGGCCGAACGCGTGGAGCTGCCAGTCGGCGCCGGCGGCGGTGAGCTCGGCCGCGAGCGCCGTGACGTCGTCCGGCCGGGCGAACGGGTCCTCCCAGCCGTGGTAGACGGCGACCTTGCACGAGGTGGGCCGCGGCGTCCAGCCCGGCGGCGGAGTGAGCACGCCGTGGAAGCTCGCCACGCCGCGGACCGCCGCGTCGTGCCTGGCCAGGTCGAGGACGCACAGCCCGCCGAAGCAGAACCCGATCGCCGCCAGCCGGGACGCGTCCACCTGCGGCAGCCCGGCCACCGTGGAGACGACCGTGGACAGCCGGTCCGCCAGCATCGCCCGGTCCCGCAGGAACGGCCTCATGAGCGCGTCGAACTCCTCGGCCGTGGAGCCGGTGACGCCCTTGCCGTACAGGTCCATGACGAACGCCTGGTAGCCCCACCGCAGCAGCCGCACGGACATCTGCACCAGCACGTCGCTCCTGCCCTCGGCGCCGTGGCACACCAGCACGGTGGGCGCGGGCTCGGGGATCATGTCCCCGTGCAGCAGCAGCCCTTCCATCTCGGCCGAGCCGTGACGGTACTCGACCGGCGTCGAGATCACCAACCCAGGTTTCATGTCCTCACGTCCTCTCTGCGGAAGCTCGGTGATCTTGGCATGGGGCGCTCGCAAAACGATCACACGGCGCTGACATCCGTGAAATCGCTTCCTTAGTTTCACGACCGCCCGGTCGATCATGACCGGTCATCGACCCCTGGTGACCATTCGCCGCACTCCGCCCCAAGGCCGTCGATCACGCCGTCCGAGCCGCTTAGCGTCCCTTTGCCGCCGGACGGCGCGGTCAACCGCATGGCATTTCCCTGGACAGGAGCGGAAGAGACGATGCGTGGTAATCGATGGCGAACAATCCGTGGGCTGGCCACCGCTGCGATCCTCGGTGCGGGGGTGAGCCTGGTCGCCCTTCCTGGGCCCGCGTCCGCCGGCACGCCCGTGATCGACCGGCCGAGGTGCACCGGCTACGTGGGGCTGACGTTCGACGACGGGCCCACCCCCGGCAACACCCCGGCCCTGCTGAAAGCGCTGAAGGCGGCCGGGTTACGGGCGACCATGTTCAACGTCGGCCAGAACGTGCAGGCGAACCCGCAACTGGCCAAGGACCAGGTCGCGGCGGGCATGTGGATCGGCAACCACAGCTGGGACCATCCGTACATGACCCGGCTCGGCGCTGAGGAGCAGGCCGCGCAGATCTCCCGCACCCAGGACGCCGTCAAGGCGGCCACCGGGATCACGCCGCAGCTGTTCCGGCCGCCCTATCTCGACACCGACGACGCGCTGCGGGCGGTCGAGCGCCAGTACGGGCTCACCGAGGTCAACGCCGACGTGGACTCCCAGGACTGGAACAACGCCACCGCCGCCCAGATCGTGGCCAGTGCCCGCAAGCTGCAGGCAGGCGACGTGATCCTCATGCACGACTGGCCGGCCGCCACGGTCGAGGCCGTCCCGCGGATCGCCGCCGACCTGCGCCGCCGCGGGTTGTGCGCCGGCATGATCTCCCCGGACACCGGCCGGGCGGTCGCGCCCCGCGACGTGCTCGCGCAGGCCCACACCGCCGGACGCGTCCAGGACCTGGGCACGAGCGTGCGCTACACCTGGCCGGGCGTCTCCTTCGAGGGCCGCTTCCGCGGCACCGGCGTCGGGATCGTGCTGAACGACGCCGTCAACGACTACGACGTCCAGGTCGACGGCGCCGCCCCGGTCACGCTGCGCACGCCGGGCAGGACCACGTACTGGATGAGCGGTCTGCGCGACGGCACGCACACCGTGCGGGTCGCCAAGCGCACCGAGAGCCCGTGGCAGCCGGGCGAGTTCGGCGGGTTCGTCGCGGCCCCGGGCGGGCGCGTCCTCGACGGGCCCGCTCCCCGCGCCCGCCAGATCGAGTTCATCGGCGACTCCTGGACCGCCGGCTACGGCAACATGTCCACGGTCCGCGACTGCGGCGCCACCGGCGGCGTCAACCCCAACTCCAACGCCGACCAGACCTTCGGCGCCCTGACCGCCCGCGGTCTGAACGCCGACTACCAGCTCACCGCCTGGTCCGGCATGGGCATGGTGCGCAACTACAACGGCGGCAACCCGGGAACCACCTTCCGCACCTCCTACGACCGCACCCTCCAGGCCGCCGATCCGGAGGTGTGGCAGCGGCCGCGCGGCTGGCAGCCGCAGCTCGTGGTGGTCGGGCTGGGCATCAACGACTTCTCCACCGCGCTCAACCCCGGCGAGCCCTGGGCGGACCTCGACGCCCTCGCCGCCGACTACCGCACCGCCTACCTGGGCTTCCTGGACACGCTCAGGGCCAGGTACGGCAAGAGCACCTACATCGTGCTGACCTACCCCACGATGTCCAACACCACCGCCCTGGCCGACTCCGTCCAGCAGGTCGTGCGGCAGCGCAACAGCCAGGGGGACGGCCGGGTCAAGGCGCTCCACTACGACAACGCCGCGCTGGGGCTCGACCTGCTCGGCTGCGACTGGCACCCGTCCCTGCACGACCACAAGGCGCTGGCGGGCGCCCTCGGCTCGTTCATCGCCACCCTGCCCCTCAGGTGGTGAGCTCCTGAGACCCTCCCGCCCGGCCGCCGGGCGGGAGGGCGTCAGCTGGTCTGCGGCGGCTCGCGGAAGGTCATCAGCTGCCGGGACCGGTAGATGAACGACGGCGCCGTGTTGCCGCTGACCAGGATGTCGCTGATGGGAGAGCCCTCGTGGGCGACGAGCCCGATGCCCGACCTGATCTTCCCCTGGTAGTCGGGGACGAGCGGGCCCACGGTGTTGCCGGTGATCTCCACGGTGGTCAGCGGGTTGGCCTCGGTCTCGGACGCCCGGACGTACACGCCGCCGTTGCAGCCGGTGATCCGGTTGTTCCGGATGTGAACGGCTTCGGTGTTGAACGGCGTGATCGCGTCGTAGCTGGTGTTGTTGACCACGTTGTCCTCGATCCAGACCCGCGAGTGCCGCACGCCGGGCACGGCCGTGTGCGATCCGACGAGGGTGCCCCAGGGGCCCTGCGATCCCGACTGGTCGCACGTGTTGCCGAGGACGCGGATGTCGGTGCAGGGCGTGTGGTCCCTCGCGCCCGCCCACGTGTTCTTGTCTCCGGGCAGGTCGAGCTGGATGGCCTCGCCGTGGTAGCGCTTGTCGACGTACTGGGGGTCGAGCACCCAGCCGTACAGGGCGCAGCCGCTCACGGTGGCGTTCCGTACGGCGTTGAGCTCGATGGCGTGGTACCACTTGACGTTGTAGATGGTCAGGCCGGCCAGCTCGACGCCCGACGTGTGCTGCATCGTGATGACGTTCGACGGCGGCGGCGTCCGGCCGTCCTGGAGGTACTGCCAGATCGGGTCCCAGGAGCCGCCGGTGATCCTGATGGTGCCCGGCGCGCTGTACCCCCCGGTCGTCGCGCTGGGAACGTGGTTGAGCACCATCGTCTCGGAGGTGCCCGGCGCGGTGAAGGCGGCGACGAACCGCGCGTTCGTCGCGTCCAGGTGGGTGTTGCCGCCCACGATCAGCCGCCCCTTGAGCACGTGGCGATGGTTCGCCGTGGCCCGGACGATGATCCGCCCCTGGGCGTCGCGCCCGGCCGGTCCGGCGATGCCGTTGGCGGCGTTGTCGAGCGCGCGGCGCAGCGCGACGACGACGCTGTCCTCGCCCGCCGGATAGGTGTTGACGGCGCCGGCCGCGTGAGCGGCGGGCGCCATGCGCAGGACGCCGCCACCGGCCAATGCGGCCAATCCCAGTTTGACGGCTTCCCGCCGGCCTAATTCCATGACGGTGTCTCCGTGTCCCCGCGATTCAGCACGCCGCAGAAAAGCGGCCCTGGATTGAAACACGGGCCCGTTTTCCCGGTCAAGACAGCGCAATCGGGAAATCGCGCGGGCCGAAGGCGCGGGCGTCTTTCGACGGCCGCGCCTTCGCCGGAATTCACCCGCCGGTTTTCAGTCCAGCCAGCGCCCGACCCCGCGCACGGTGATTTCGAGCAGCTCCGCCGGATTGTCCGGATCGGGATAGTAGATGATCATGGTGGTGCCGGCCGGCAGCAGCATCTTGACGGCCTGGACGCACCCTGCCACGGCCTGCCGCTGCCGGTCGGGCCCGGTGCCGGTGAGCGGCACCGCGTCGCAGACGCCGCCCGGGTTGTTCATGACGAGCCGCAGCGTGGAGTCGCGCAGGGCCACCTCCCGCGTGGCGACGCGGTAGGCGAGCTGCGTCTCCAGGTGCCAGGCCGGAGGCGCCATGGGCAGGCCGAACTGCTGCCGGTACAGCAGGTCGAGGCGGTTCTCCAGGGCGGCCAGGTCGTCGTGCAGGCCGCTCTCGACCGTGTAGTTCGCCCATTTCGACAGGTCGTCGGCGGGGGGCAGGTTCGCGATCGGCAGGCCGTTCGCGTCGAGCACCCGCCCGGACTCGTCGACGATGTAGCCCTGGTTGTTGAGCTGCTTGATCGATTCGCTCACGTCCCTGAGCTTGCTCGCGGCGTCCGCGTACGGGCACTGCCCGCCCTCCTGGACGCAGCCGATGGGCAGCATCCGCACCAGCGAGGTCGCCAGCGAGGACTCGTAGGTCGCCACGATGATCGTGCGGTCGGACATGTGGTGGAGCAGGTACATCGGCCCCCAGATCGAGTTGTACTCGGCGAAGCGCAGCTCCTCCGGGATGAGCGACTCCACGAAGGTGCCCTTCCACTGGCTCGCGTTCTCGTTCCAGTCGGGATCCTCCGTCAGGTCGAAGGCTCCGGTGACGCAGTCCGAGAAGCTGGACACCCGGCCGCTGAGGGCGCCCTTGAAGGCGGACTTGCAATCGCTGATCATCCCGTACTGCTGGGCGGCGTTGAACAGGTCCAGCGCGGTCAGGCTGATGTACTCCTCGGCGAGACGGTGGGTCTCCGTCTCCCGGTCGGCGATCCCCGTCTTCGCGAAGGAGAACAGGGGGCTCATGACGACGGACAGGCACGCGTCCAGGGCCTTGCCGACGAACTGCCGCCGGCACTGCTCGGCGTTCGCGTGCGCGTAGCCGTCCGGGTCGTGCAGCGGCCCCTTGGGGTCGTTGAGAATGTCCTCCACGTAGGCGTTGCAGTCGTGGTATCCGGGCAGTCCGTCCTCCGGCCCCCATTTGCAGTGCCCCAGCCATTCGCCTTTCAGCGTGTTCAGGCGGCGCTGGGCCTCTTCCCGGTAGTGGTCGAACACCTCGGCGGCGATCCTGGCCGCTTCCGAGGCGCTGTTGCCGGCCCGGATCTGCGCCGCGTACGCGGTGTCGTAGGCGGCGTAGGCGCCGGCCGCGTCCTGGGCCGCCGAGACGGCCGAGGCGCGGGCCCAGCGGGCCGACAGCGACGCCCTGCCCGCCGACTGCTGCGCCTGCTGGGCCGCCGCGGCGGCGGTGCGCACAGCCTGCGCGGCCCGTTCGGCGGAGGCGGCGGCGTCGCGGGCGTGGGCGACGGCCTCGGTGGCGTACGTCCGCGCCTGGTCGGCCGCCCTTCCGGCGGCGTTGGCGTACCCGACGGCCTCCTCCGCCGCGCCCCGCGCCTCCGCCGCGGCGGCCTGCGCGGTGCGGGCGAAGTCGACGGCGCGCTGCGCGATCTCCGACGTCTCGATCATCAGGGACGTGGCGATGTAGTTGTGGGTGGCGGTCGCGTAGTCGCGCTCGGCCGCGCGGTGCCGCTCCACCTCCAGGAACTCGGCCTGCATCGCCGTCGTGCCGGCCAGCGCGATCTGGGCGCCGTTGCGCACCTCGGTGCCGTTGGAGGCGTCGCCGGCGATCGCGCCCACCTTCGAGCGGATGTCCATGGTGTAGGCGGTGTTGTGCTTGACGTCCAGGAACTCCTGGAGGGCGCCGGGGTCGTCCGAGCGCAGGGCGAGGTTCGCCGCCTCCTCGGTCTGGGCGTGGCCGGCCTCGCGCGCCTCGGCGAGGATGCGGCCGACCTGCTCGCGCTGCTCGGCGGCCCGCTCGGGGTAGTCGGGGTCGTCGAGGAAGGCGACGACGTCGGCCCACGCGCCGTCGAGGGCTTGCTGCGCGGCGGCTCTCATGGCGGGGGTGCCGGTGGGCATGAGACCGGTCAGGGTCGTGCGGTCGTCCTGCTCCTCGGCCGCCGCGAGCCCGGTCTTGACGAAGGCGACGGTACGGACGTCGTCGTCCTCGCCGAGCGCCGCCATGGCCGCCGAGCTGGTCCACGTGCCGGGCACGGTCGCGAAGTAGCGGGCCACCTCGCGCGCCTTGCGGGCGGCCGTCGCGGTGTCGGCCTGCGGGTTCGCGGCCTCGGCGATCAGCGCGTCGATCTCGGGCGTGTGGTAGCGGCGCATCGGCGCCGCGAAGCCGCGGGCGTCGCCCAGGCGGGCCTCGGCGGCCTTCTGGCTGACGTGCCGGGCGAAGGACAGCTCGAGTTCGAGCTCGTGCTTGAGCCGTTCCGCGTCCGCCGCGCGTGCCGCCTTGTACACGGTCTGCGCCGTCTCGGCGGCCTGCAACGCGTCCTCCGCCGCGCGGTAGGCGTTGTTGGCGTGCTGCGTCGCCAGCTCGGCCGCGTTGACGGCGTTGCCCGCGTGCTCGGCCGCGCTCTTCGCCGCGCTCGCCGCCTGCTCCGCGTACGTCACCGCGCGCGTCGCGGCGTCCCTGGCCTTGCCGGCCGCGTCCTTGGCGATGTCGGCCTGGCGCACGGTCTCCTCGGTGGCGCGTTTCGCCCGCTCGGCGCTGGCTCCCGCGCGGGCCGCCGCCGCGAACGCGGCCTTGGCCTCGGCGCTGGCCTGCCCCGCGTACCGGCCGGCGGCCTCGGCGGCGCGCCCGGCGGCGGCGGTGTTCGCCCGCGCCGAGTCGGCGGCGGCGACCGCGGCGTAGGCCTGCTGCGTCACGGCGGTGATCTGGTCGATGGGCGAGAGCCAGGCGGTGATCTGCGGCCCGATCTGCTGCATGACCCGGTTGTGGTTCTCCGCGTCGGCGGCGGCCTTGGCATCCAGCTCCGCCGCCGCCGCTGCCGCCCACGCCTCGTCGGACTTCGTGTGCGCCCGCGCCGCCGCGGTCGCCGCACGTCCGGCGGCGCCGGCCGCCGCGCGGGCGGCCTGCGCGGCGGCCTGCGCGGCCTGGACGGCGACGCTGGAGGCGATCGCGGCGCGGTCGGCGGCCTCGGCCGCGCGCTGGGCCTGCCGCTTGGCCTCCGCCGACTCCTGCCCGGCCAGCGAGGCGAGGCGTTCCGCGTCCTGCGCGTCGGCCTTGGCCGCCGCCGCCTCGGCTTTCGCGCGGTCGGCCTGCGCGACCGCGGAGACCGTCTCGAACGCCGCGAGCCGGGTCGCCTCCGTGGCACTGGCCCGCAGGTCGTTCAGGGTCTGGTTCTCGTTGTCCCTGGCCTGGGCCACGCCCCAGTCGATCTGGACGAATCTCTCCTGCATCTCCAGGCTGCCGTCCTGCAGCGCCCGGTTCGCCGTGGCCTGCACCTGCGGGCCGCCCTCCGCCATCGCGCGGTTGACGACCGCCCGCAGGTCCAGCTTGTACGGCAGCCGCCACCCCGACTCGATGAACTGCCCCAGGGCCTCCCGTGACCCGTTACGCAGCACCGCGTTCGCCGCGGCCTTGACCTCGGGCCCGCCGGCCGCCTTCATCTGGTTCACGCTGGCGCGCAGGTCGATCTCCCGGGCGCTCTGCCAGCCGCCGTCGAGAAACTTCGACACGGCGCCGGAGTCGTCGGAGCGCAGGGCTGCGTTGGCGGCGGCGGCCACCTCGGGCCCTGCATGGGCCTTGATGCGGCCGGCCTGCTCGCGGTCGTCCTGCGCCGTGAGCCGGGGCAGCTCCGCCAGCATGGCGCAGATCGCCGCCTTGTCCCCGAGCAGGGCCTGCTCCGCGGCCGGGCGCACGTTCACGCCGCCCGTGACCCACGCCTCCAACACCACCTGGCGCTCGCACACCGGCGCGGCGGGCGGGTCCGCCGCCGCGGCCTCGGTGATCGGGCTGCCCACGAGAAGCAACGCGAGCACGCTGCCCACGACTCCCGTGCCACGTAACGCTCGATTCGTCTTCACGTCCACCGCTTCCGTCCACACGATCAAGGAATGGGGGGAACGGCCGGCCCCCGGACGGTGGCCGGCCGTTACGTTGTCAGGCGACGACCCGCAGCTCCAGCAGGGTCTCGCGGCAGTTGTCGGGATAGTCCGGGTGACCCTCGTCGCAGGTGGTGTCCGTACGTCCGAACTGCTCGCTCTCGTCCCGCTCGACGCGCTTGGTCCGCTCCGCTCCGGAGGACACGTTCACGACCGTCGCGTCCACGTCGTGGCCGGCCCCCGGCGAGCGGCTGTCCCCCTGCACCTCGTAGACGTTCGGGATGCGCAGCTTCACCCAGCCGCCGGCGCCGAGCACCTTGAAGCAGACCGCCGTCACGCCGAGATGCGGCTCGCCGATCTCGGTCTGGCCGTTCAGCAGCCCGGGGAACACCTTGATCACGCCGACCCCGTTCTCGGGGGCCACGGTGCACGAGACCCAGATGAGCCCGCCGTTGCCGGAGATCAGCTCGAAGTTGCGCGCCTCGGCCTCGTCCGTGCCCCAGTCGGCCTGGCCGGAGGTGCCCGCGTAGGCGTGCGGGAAGTTCAGGGGGTAGGCGTACCGCTCCACGATGGAGTCCTGGCCGATGGCCGGCGTCACCGTGACCGGCACCACCCGTACCGGCGGGAGAGCCCGTCCGGCGAAGTAGGTGATCTGGTCGCCCGGCCGGTAGAGGAACAGGTGGCTCTGCCCGCCCGTGCCGCGGTAGTCGAAGGCGATCATGCGGTCCTTCGCCATCTCCAGGTCGTAGCCGCCGATGCCGGCCGAGCTGTGGAACACCGCGGTGAACGCGTTGCCCGCGCCGTGCTTCAGGATCCAGGCCGTCTTCCCGCCGGGACGGTAGAGCAGCAGGTGGTCCAGCCGCCCCGAGTGCTCGTAGTCGAAGGCGATGATCCGGTCGGCCGTGCTCTTCAGGTCGTAGCCGCCGATGCCGGTCGAGCTGTTGAAGACGGCTCTGAACGTGGTGCCCGTGCCGTGCTCGAGGATCCAGGCCGTCTCCCCGCCCGGACGGTAGAGCACCAGGTGATCCAGCTTCCCCGTGCCCTTGTAGTCGAAGGCGATGATCCGGTCCCGCACGTCCTTCATGTTGTAGCCGCCGATCCCGCCGTCGACCGTGGCGAAGACCGGCGCGAACGTGGCGCCGCCGCGCTGCAGGATGTGGACCGTGCCGATCCCCGGCCGGTACAGCAGCAGATGGTCCTGCTTGCCCGACCCCGCGTAGTCGAAGGCGATGATCTGGTCCTCGTCCCTCTTCAGGTCGTAGCCGCCGATGCCGGCCGAGCTGTGGAAGACGGCCTTGAACGTGGTGCCGGTGCCGTGCTCGAGGATCCAGGCCGTCTCCCCGCCCGGACGGTAGAGCAGCAGGTGGTCCAGCTTCCCCGTGCCCTTGTAGTCGAAGGCGATGATGCGGTCCCGCGCGTCCTTCAGGTCGTAGCCGCCGATGCCCGTGGTCGAGGAGAAGACCGAGGCGTAGGTGCCGTCGGTGTTCCGCTTGACGATGGAGACGATCTGCGTGCCCGGCCGGTAGAGCACCAGGTGGTCGAGCTTGCCCGAGTGCTCGTAGTCGAAGGCCACCACCTGGTCACGGTTGTCCTTCAGGTCGTAGCCGCCGATCCCGGTCAGGCTGGACCCGTACTGGGCGAAGGACGTCGTGGGTTCGGGGGCGGCGGTGCGGATCCAGCTCGCCAGGTCGTCCACCCGCATCGCGTCGCCGCCGCGCGTCCCGTCGGCGGCGGCACCGAGGCAGCCGCCCTGTCCCGAGCCGGAGCTGAGCCCGACGAGCTCCGCGCGGCTCCCGTTCGTGCGGAGCACCGGCGCGCCCGCGTCCCCCTGGCAGGCGCTCACGTCGCCGCTCGCCGCGCTCCAGCCGAACGAGCCGGCGGCCACGGTCCCGGCCACGACCGGCGCGGCGTGCAGCAGGCTGGGCGCCCACTGCTCGGCGGTCCGGCCGAAGCCGGCGACCTGCAGCGCGTCCCCCGGGACAGGGGCGGTGGAGCCGAGCGTGACAGGCGTGATGCCGACGGCCCGCAGGGTCAGCTTGACCAGGACGACGTCCCGGGTGGGGTGCGGGTGGATCCACTCCACCGGCAGCACCCGCCCGCCCGTACCGGACAGGTCCGTCCTGCCGACCGTGACCGTCGTCGCGGTCTTCGGCGCCCCGCTCGTCAGCGACTGCCCCGGGGAGGCGAAGCAGCTGGTGGCGGTGAGCACCCACTGCGGGCTGATCAGGGCTCCGGTGCAGCCGTGGGTCTCGCCCACGTTCACCTTCGCCACGAAGCCCCAGGTGCCGTCGGTCACGGGGCCGCCGCCCCGCACCGCCTGGGCCGGCGTCGCCCCTGCCCAGAGCACCGCCGAAGAGATGACCATCAGGAGCGAGAGGGTCGTGATGGGTAAGGACCGGATGATTCGCTGGAGTTTCACGGCTCGATTGTGAAGATCACGCCGTACGCGAACCAGGGCGTCACCCGGGCATAAGGCGGGCATTTCCCGCCTGGTCGCCTACGGCTCCGGGGTCAGCTCCCTGCGCGCGCTCGCCGCGGCCGCCACCACCGCGTCCTTCTGCGCCCCGGTCAGGCGCCCCGCCCGCACGAGCTCCCCCGCCGCCCTCGCGACCGTGGAGACGAACGCCCCGTGGGTCGCGAACGGCGCCCGGTCCCACACCACGTCGAGGAACGTCAGGCCGTCGGTGCCGGGCGACGGGATCCCGCTGACCGGGACGTCGTACTCCGGCAGCCCGTCGTCGCGCTGCACGTTGGGCACGCCGGAGTCGATGCTGCCGAAGACGATCTGCGGCTCCACCCGGCGGAAGTACGCCGAATGGGGCTGCTCGCGGTAGCCGCCGCTCCGGGGGACGCCGACGATCGGCACGAGCAGCGGGCCCGCAGGAACGCCTTCATCCGGTCCCGCTTCTCCTGCAGCAGGCCCGCGTGCAGGCGCACCTCACCGAGCTGGAACGGCCTGACCGGCGTGTTGCTGCCGGCGCCGACGTACGGGATCCCGGCGGCTCCTATGGCCGAGGTCCGCGCTGCCGCCGGGAGCGGTCCGGCCGTCGCCGGGAGCGGTCCGGCCGTCGCGGCCGGCGCCAGCCCGACGGCCGACGCGCGGACGAAGGTGCGGCGGCTGACTCCTGGCTGGTCGGAGGCTGTCATGGTCCGTCTTCCCTGCGCTCGGGAGCCCCTGCCGGCTCCGGTTCAGTCGCCGGGCGGCCGGGTGCCGTCATCGTCGCGCTGGTGCCCGCGCCGCGCGTCGCGGTCGAAGATGCCCATGATCTCGCACGGCCCGCCCTCGGCGCCGAGGGCGTGCGGCATCATCGTCGGGAACTCGGCGGCCTGGTTGGCCTCCAGACGGATGCGGCGGTGGCCCAGCATGAGAGTCGCCGTGCCGGACAGGACGACGAGCCATTCCCGGCCCGGATGGGCGCGCATGCGGGCCGGGTTGTCGGGCGGCGGCTCGGTCAGGCGCTGGCGCATCACGGTCATGCCGGGGTCGCCCTTGACCGGCCAGCGCATCCAGCCCTGCGTGCCGTCGATCATCGGGCTGATGACGACGTCGTCACTGGCGGTCTCGACCAGCTGGTCGAGGGAGGTGTCCAGGGCGCGGGCGAGGGTGACGAGCTGATCGAGGGCGAGGCGCCGCCGGCCGTTCTCGATGCGGCTCAGCGACGACTGGCTGAGCCGGGCCCGGGTGGCCAGCTCCTCCAGGGACCAGCCCTGCGCGACCCGCAGGGCGCGGATGCGTTTGCGTACGAGGCTGTCCAGGTCCTCATCTTCTTGCTTCATAGGCAAGATGCTATGCCCCTCGTGCAAGGCGTGGCTAACGTCGCCGGTGGCGGCTTCGACCTGCCTTGATCGAGAGGACATTTCATGAGCACCAACCCTGCGGAAACCGGCGCGCCGGACGCGCGCCGGCTGCGCACCATCCTGATCGCCGTCTGTGTCGCGTTGATGGCGGTCATCGCCTCGGTGACCGGGTTGAACGTCGCCCAGCCCGACATGGCCGTCGAGTTCGGCGCCTCACAGACCACCATCCTGTGGATCATCAACGTCTACACCCTCACCCTGGCCGCCCTCCTGCTTCCGCTCGGCGCGATCGGTGACCGGCTGGGCCGCAAGCCCATGCTGGTCACGGGGCTGATCATCTTCGGGGCCGCCAGCGCCCTCGCGGGCCTGGCCCCGTCCGCCGACATCATGATCGCCGCCCGCGTGCTCAGCGGCGCGGGCGCGGCCGTGATCATGCCGATCACCCTCGCCGTGATCACCTCGACCTTCCCCGACGAGCAGCGCGGGAAGGCGATCGGCGTGTGGACCGGCGTCGCCGGAGGCGGCGGCATCATCGGCATGTTCCTGTCCGCCCTGCTCGTGGACGTCGCGCACTGGCGGTGGCTGTTCCTGCTGCCCGTCGTCCTGGTCGCCGTCTCGCTCGGCATGATGCGATCGGTGCCCGACTCCCGCGAGCGCTCCGGGCACCCCTTCGACACCGTCGGCGCGCTGGCCTCCGTCGTCGCCGTCGTGGGCCTCATCTTCGTCCTCCAGGAAGGCCCGGAGCGCGGCTGGAGCGACCCCGTCACCCTGGCCGGGCTCGTCGCCGGCCTGGCCGCCCTGATCTTCTTCGTGGCCTGGGAGCTGCGCCGCGCGGACGCGTCCCTGCTGGACGTGCGGCTCTTCCGCGAGCGCGGCCTGGCCGGCGGCTCCATCACGCTGCTGGCGGTCTTCGGCGTCCAGGCGGGCGTGTTCGTGGTGCTCTTCCCGTTCCTGCAAGCCGTCCTCGGCTGGTCGGGGCTGCTGTCGACGCTGGCGATGATGCCCATGGCCGTGCTGATGATGGCGACCTCCGGCCTGGCGCCCCACCTGGCCGCGCGCATCGGCGCCCGCGCCACCATGGCGACAGGGATCGCGCTGTTCGGCGCCGGCCTGGCCCTCATGGCCGGCATCGTCTCCGTCGACGGCGGCTACCCGTCCATCCTGCCCGGCATGCTCGCCATGGGCATCGGCATGGGCCTGGCCATGACCCCCTCCACCGAGGCCATCACCGGCTCCCTGCCCCGCGACAGGCAGGGGGTCGCCTCCGCGCTCAACGACATCACCCGCGAGTTCGGCACCGCACTCGGCGTCGCCCTGCTCGGCGCCCTCCTGGCGAGCGGCTACCGTGGCGCCGTCGACGACCGGCTCGCCGGCCTCCCCCAGGGCGCGGCGGACACCGCCCGCCAGGGCGTCGCCAACGCCATCGAAGCCGCCGGCAGCGCCGGCCCCCACGCGCGGGCCCTGGTCGATGCCGCCCGGCAGTCGTTCGTCGAGGGCTGGCAGCAGGCGATGTGGGCGGGGGTCGCCGTCATGGGCGTCCTGCTCGTCTACACCGCCGTCCGCGGCCCGCAGCCTGCGGCCAAGGAGGAGACCCCTCCTGCCCGGGTGACCGCGTAAGACCTGAACCGGCTCGGCCGTCACGCCGCGCTCGATCGGAGTCGTACCAAAGCCGCCGTGAACCTGCGCCGGTTCGTGCCTCCGTCGGATGACATGCCGACCGCCTGCCGGGGCAGGAACGACAGTCCGGCAGTGCGAGCGCGGCGGGAGGTCCGATGACAGAGGTGGGCGCCGAGTGCGAACGGGTGGCGCGGCGGGAGGTCCGATGACAGAGGTGGGCGCGGAGTGTGAACGGGTGGCGCGGCAGGCGCTGGGCCTGACCGACCTGCGGCCCGGCCAGCTGGCCGCGATGACCGCGCTCGCGCGGGGCCGGGACGCCCTGGTCGTGATGCCGACCGGCGGCGGCAAGTCGGCGATCTACCAGGTGCCCGCGCTGCTCCTGCCCGGCCCCACCGTCGTGGTCTCCCCGCTGATCGCCCTCCAGCGCGACCAGGTGGAGGCGCTGCGCGAGCGCGACGAGGAGGCGGTGAGCCTGGACGCCGGCACCCCCGCCGGCGAGCGCAGGACGACCTTCGAGTCGCTGCGGGCCGGGGAGACGGAGTTCCTGTTCTGCGCGCCGGAGCAGCTGGCCAAGCCCGACGTCGTACGCGACCTGGCCGCCGCCGGGCCCTCCCTCCTGGTGGTGGACGAGGCCCACCTGATCTCCTCGTGGGGGCACGACTTCCGGCCCGACTACCTGCGGCTCGGAGCGGTGGCCGAGGCGCTGGGCCGCCCACCGATCGCGGCCCTGACCGCCACCGCCGCCCCGCCGGTGCGGGCGGAGATCACCGAACGGCTGGGCCTGCGCGACCCCATGGAGATCGTCCAGGGCTTCGACCGCCCCAACATCTCCCTCTCCGTACGCCGGATGCTCGACGACCCCGCCCCCGACATCGTCGCCACGGTGCGCGAGGAAACAGGGCCGGGCATCGTCTACACGGCGGTACGCAAGCAGACCCACCGCCTCAGCGACCTGCTCACCGACGCCGGCGTGCGGGCCGCCCCCTACCACGCCGGGTTGCGTCGCGCGGAACGCGACGACGTCCACGGCCGGTTCATGGCCGGCGACCTGGACGTGGTGGTCGCCACGAGCGCGTTCGGCATGGGCATCGACAAGCCGGACGTCCGGTTCGTCCTGCACGCCGAGGTGCCCGGCTCCCCGGACGCCTACTACCAGGAGATCGGCCGAGCCGGCCGCGACGGCGACCCCGCCAGGGCGGTGCTGTTCTACCGCCCCGAGGACCTGGGCCTGCAACGCTACTTCACCGCGTCCGTACCGGACCTGGAGACTCTGACCGAAGTGGCGCAGGCCGTCGCCGAGGCCGGCGCGGGCACCGACCGCAAGACGCTGAGCACCCGTACCGGCCTGTCGCCCCGCCGCCTGACACTCCTGCTCGACCTGCTGGAAAGAACCGGCGCCGTGCGCCTGTCCGCCCGCCGGATCGAGCCGGCCCCCGACGCCCCCGCCCCGGGCACCGCCGCCGACCGCGCCCGCCGGCTGGCCGAACGCCGCCGCGACGTCGAACGCACCCGCCTGGAGATGATGCGCCACTACGCCGAGACCGACGACTGCCGCCGCCGCTTCCTGCTCGGCTACTTCGGCGAGCAGCTCACCGACCCCTGCGGCAACTGCGACACCTGCCTCGCCGGCACGCCCGAACGCCGGCAGGAGGAAACCGGCCCGTTCCCCCCGCACGCCCGCGTGCAGCACCGCACGTGGGGGCCGGGCGAGGTCATCCAGCGCGGCGAGGACCGCCTGACGGTTCTGTTCGACACGGCCGGATATCGCGAGCTGCAACTCGACGCGGTCCTCGAACAACACCTCCTCACCGAAACCTCGCCCTCATAATCCTTGAGGCCCGATCGCCAATTCAGCGGCCGGGAGCGCCGCCGGACGGTTCTCGGCATTGCATGCTGGAACCTGGAGAGCTGGTTCTCGGAGGCCCACCATGACCGGGTTGCTGTCGGTGGCCTGGCATCGGGGCTGGCCTGGCTGATCGGCAGCCAGATCACCTACCGCTGGGACGACGTCAAACGACGGCGAGAGCTCGATCTGCCGCCGTCGAGAGCTTCTATCGCGCCTACGGATGTTTCATCGAGGTCTGGCGTCTGTGGGGCGCGCACAAACGCCATTCACTGCAGGTCGCGACTCCGGACGACATGCAGTGGCAATGCCTGCAACGCGCGGCGGCCGTGGAAGGCAGCCTGGAGGCGATATTGAGCAAAATCGTGCTCGAGCGGCGGCTCACGGAGGACGACCTGCGGCTGCTGGCCTGCTTCAGGCAGGCGTACCAGTCACTGCGGGAAAGCGTTCGCGGCGACAGTGAACTGCGATGGTATGCCAGTGACGGTGATGACGAGGCTTACCGCCGGTACCGGGCGTTCAAGGCGCTCGCCGTCCATGCGGCCGATCTCCTGCAAAGCAACCAGACGAGATGGTTCATCGGCAAGCGGCGTACGGACCTCCCTTCGGGGCTGGAGAGCGTCGGCTTCCTGCTGGCGGCGACCGACGCGGCCAGAACGTATGACTGGCTGGAGACAGCCGAGCGCATCCTCGACATCGAGTCCCTGGCACCGCGCCGCACCGGCGTCCGCTCGTAGTCCCGCTCCCATGGGCGTCGAGTTGGGCGAGCGGACCGGCAGCGGTGTCCTTGCGCCGGCTCCATCCTTGCCACCTCCAGAACTCGAGCAGGAACCTGACCAGCGCCGGCCCCTCAGCGCGTCCTAGTCACGTGGTGATCCGCTCCGGATACGCATATGCAGACGTTTCGGAACGTCCGCGTCACGCGCATCGCGCACCAGGCATTCCTCCGCTACGTTCGTACCCCATAAACGTTGGTGATCGCCTGTTGGGTGCGTGACGAATGTCCAATCCGCAGCTAAGGCTGCCCGATTACGTTGATCTGCGCCTACTGGGTCGATGCAATCTTGAGTGCCCGTTCTGTTTCGGTCCTCGGCATGAAGTTCCCTCCATGTCCGAGCGGACCGCGATGCGGGTGGTCGCTACCGTACGTGAAGCAGGGGTCCGTGGCGTTGTGATCTCTGGCGGCGAGCCCACGCTTCTGCCCTATCTGCCGAGGTTGGTCGAGGCACTGAGCAGGCCGCTACCGTCCGGTGAGCCGGGGCCCAAGGTGGTGTTGTCCACGAACGGGCTGGCGCCGCTGCGGTCGATGGAGCGAATCCTGCCCCACCTGGCGTGGATCGCGCTCCCCATCGAGTCCGCCGATGACGAGGAGCACCGGGCGTTGCGGATAGGGAAAGCGCCACACCGTGACAGGGTGCTGAGACTTCTGCATGAGGTACGGAAGAATCATGCGCGGGTACGGGTGAAGCTGGGCACCGTCGTCACCCGGCGCAACGTTGACGGGGCGCCGGGTGTTCTCGACCTCATCGAGGATGAGCGCAGCCTGCCCGATGTCTGGAAGATCTACCAGATGTCGGAGACCAACTACGGCGAGGACAACAAGGAGTTGCTGTCAATCAGCGACACAGCGTTCGAGCAGGTGGTCGAGCGTTGTGAGAAGGCCGCGGCGAACCGGGGCGTGCGACTGCGCGTCTATCGCAATGCCGGCCGCTCCGGCAGTTACCTCTTCATCGATCCCGACTGCCAGGTGGTGGTCGTTCAGGGTGGTCGCGAACGAAGGGTAGGCAACCTGTTCGAGCTCGACACCGACATCGAGTTGGCGGTCGACTCTGCGCGTAACGTAGGCAACTTCGTGGGGACATACCCGGATGCCTGAGAACCCCGTCGTCAGGGTCGGCGTCCAAGTGATCGTCCGGTCGGACGACAAAGTGCTGCTGGGGCTCCGGCACAATACCTTCGGGCACGGCACGTGGGGGCTTCCCGGGGGGTTGGTCGAGACGGGTGAGACGCTGCTGGAAGCCTCCGCCCGCGAGTTGGCCGAGGAGACCGGGATCCGCGCGCTACGCATGCGGCTGGCCTGCGTGACCGACCCCGACGTCCGCGCCAACTACCATATGCAGATCGGTCTCGAGGTGCTGGAGTACGAGGGTCAGCCTCGCGTCCTCGAGCCCCATCGCTGCACGCGCTGGGCCTTCTGGCCGGTCATGGCACTGCCGGAGCCGCTGTTCGTCGGCTCCGACCACGTGCTGGCCCGCGTCCGGAACGGTGACCTGTATGCTCACGACGCCCTGGGGATGCTGAGCAGGTCGCGCAGATTGCGCTTGTAGTGCTCCTCATGCTCCCGGAACTGCTCGACGCTGCTCGACCCCTTCCACAACCTGGTGAAGGATCGTTCTCCGATCGCGTAATAGAGACTGTGCTGGTCGAATTCGATCTCGAACGTCAAAAGCCCATGTCCGGTACGCCCTTCGGGATCGGCGAGCATGTAGGGCTCGTAGAATCCGACGGACGAGGTGAGCAGCGTCGTTCCGGGAATGTCGAGCGAGGTTACCCGGAATTCGATCTGCCCCGGATACTGTTCCTGCAGCGTCTCGTACGCCGCGATGACCGGCCTGAAGGCTTCCCGATAGTAGCGACTCGACTCGATGCGCGCGATGACCTGATCGGGATCCGCCCCATCCTCGTCGGCGAACAGCCCGATGTTGTTCCAGGGATTGCTGATGATGACGAAGAATCGCACTTTGTTTTCCAGCGCTTGAATGACGCTCGGCAGGAACCGCTGCAGGGAGTTGAGGAAGAATGAGGCGCCGGCGTGTGCGATCAGCCTGACCCGCTCCCCTTCGTTCTCCAAAGCCGCCTTTTTGGCGCGGTTTCGCAGGTCGTTCTCATGCGGTCGGTACGTCCGGTCGATGTGCTCATGGTCGGAGACCAGCGCCGCGAACTCCTTACGGGCGCCGCGCAGATTGTTCAGCGCGATGAGAGACTGCGGATGCCCGCCGCCGAGGCTCGCCGAGCTGTGCTGGGAAGCGAATCCCAAAAGGTCGAGCGCGCCCCGCTGTCGCTCGGGGGTCCCATGAGCGCGGGCTTCTCGGTACTCGATGTCGCTCAGGTTGGCCAACGCCGTGAGCGACTGCGGGTGGTGCGCGCCCAGCGTCGCGGAAAGGAACTGAGTGGCGAGCTCCAGCTCGTCGATGGCCTTCCCGGCACGTACCCGGTCGCCGAAGGCGTCGGCGACCTCGTAACGCGCGACCGCCATCGAGGCCCAGACGACCAGTGACTGAGGGTGATCGGCTCCGTACACGTTCACGAACCGCTTCGACACCTTCTCCAGCTCGCGCAACGCGGGCTCGAGTGCGGTGTTCCCGCGCACGGCGATGGCCATCCGCAACGAGGCGATCAATACCTCGCGTTCCAGGTCTGCCGTTTCCCGAGGCATCTCCGAGGCGTCTCTGATCCACCTTTTGGCGCTTGTCGTGTCGTCCTGGGCCAACGCAACCGCACTGAGGTTGACCATGGCTCGGACCTGCAGATCCTGGTCGGCCTCCCGCCGTGCGCAGGTCAAGGCGTACCACAGCGCCATGCGCCCTTCGTCGAGTTCGCCGTGGTCCGCGAGCAGCACTCCCGCCTGGTTCCAGCGCTTTGCCATGGTGCGCTCTTCATACGCCGTGGCCCGCTCGAGTCGCCGTATCGAGACTCGGACGACGATCAGCGAGTCCTCTCGCATCTCCAGATCGGTGAGCAGTTCGGCGAACCGGTGGAGCTGATCGACGATTTCCCCGGTTTCGCCGCGCTCCTCCGCGGCTTGCTCGTGCTCCAGCCGGGTGACGTAGCGCCTCAGCTTGCGCCGGTCGGGGCTCTGCCACGGTGAGGGGTCACCACCGAGCGCCTTCTCCGCCACCTCGATGGCCTCCTCGAGAGTATCGATCATCTCTTGTCCCCCCAGAGTCTTTTCTGTATGGCATGCAACGGAGCCATCCAGCCGTTGTTCCCCCATCGGCTGTCTGACGGCGCTGAGCTGTTGCTGTCGCCCGGCGGTATCGGGTCGTCGGGATCCTCCGCGAACGGTTTCAGCAGGAGGCTGAACCCGCTCATCGCCTCCCTGATCGTCGCCGCGAACAAGACGTTGGAGCTGTGCCGACTGTGCGAGTCGATACGCTCCATGTACTGCTGGAGGATGACACCGAGGACGGCCGGAGAGCGGAATTTCGTACAACGTTCCACTGGGCTGCCCGAATAGCCGTGGTAATCCCCGAGCAGCTGGTTCACCAGGAGCTGGATAGCCGTGATCGCCGTGCCATTGGGCAGTTGATGGTTCGGCACCACCTTGCTCACCTGGCCGTCGAGGAAGGGAGCGTTCTGCTCGGGACGATATGTGCCCTCCCAGAGATCACCCCTCGCGGCCCGGTCGGTGCTGGGCCGCGGAATGCCCGATTTCTCGGGAGGTAGATTCAGCTTCAACAGGGTGAGGTCCACTTCAGGCCGCTCCTCGACGACACCGGCCTCGACCGTGGAGTCGTCGGGCAGGCGCACGGTGAGTCGCCACCGCGACGGCTCCCCCGTCAGGCAATGCGCGGCAGTCATCACATACTGCCTGGTGATGCGTACACCGCCGCCTGCGCGAGAGCCCCTGTCCAGTACCTCCACCCAGTATTCGGTGCGGGCCACCGGTCACCTCGCTCGTTCGACGGTGAGGGTCACTTCGAAGGATGCCTCCACGGATCCTTTCGCGACGATGACGCTCGCCTCGGTCGCGAGCGTCAGCCCGAAGCTCACCTCGAGCTGGCTGACATGCCACTTCGGATCCTCAGGAAATTCTCGCAGCGACTCCTGAGCGATTCCGGCCGCCTGCGCGATGGCGGCCCGGATCTCGCCCCGCTGCTCGTCGAGTGGAACGGTGGCCCGATTTTTACGGCTGATGTTCTGGGTATTCGATCTGTCCAGCTCGACCACTTCCACGCGAACGGCAGGATCTTTCACATTCCCCTCCATTCGACGGGCGGCCGTGTGCGACTATTGTGCCGGACCTTCTTCATCGTTTGAAGAGTATTGATTTTTGGGACCGCTGTGGCGCGAGGGTTCAACGCGGCCCGGCGGCCCGTATATCAATCTTGATGGGTCATCTTGCGATGTGCGCCGCTCGAATACCGAGGTAGGCGGTTATGCGGCGCGGCGGGTATTCCTTGATCATGCCTGTGGCGACGGGGTTTCGGTGAACGGATCTTGGTCGTTGAGGTCACCCGCATCGAGGTGTGCCCGGTCAGCGCGTCCGGCCACTTTCAGTGGCGGCGGAAGCTGATGGCTCCTGTCGGTCCACAGCTATCTCGCCGTGCTGTGCCACCGTGACGTCGCATCCCGTGGCCATGACAGCATCCACGCCGCGTCTGCCCAGGGACGGCAGGTTCTCCCAGTCGAGGGTGCGGGTGGCCGGGGGCGTCGGTCGTTTCCAGGTGGTGAGGTCGTTGGAACCTTCGAGGGCCTGGTCGCTCATGCGGCTGGTGTCGTAGGAGTCCTGACGGGCGAGGAAGTCGGTGCGGTCGAGCGTCAGTGCCTGGATCGCCTTGCGCCGGTACACCTCGTCGCCAGTCATCACCCACATCAGGGCCTGGGCGAGCGCGCCCAGCGCATCGTCGACCTCCCGGCAGCGCAGCCCGACGAGACTGAAGCCGCCGTCCAGCGGCTGGTCCGGCTCGACACCGGCGCGTGCTTCCGCTGCGCGTTGCGCAGCTTCGCCGCCGACAGGCTGATTCCGGGATGGACGAATCCCGCATCGCCGGCCTGTTCCCGAATCTGGACCACATGGTCCGTGAACGGGTCGCAAAAGTTGTGACTGGCCACATGGCGCAGCCCTTCTCGGGCTCATCGCGGCCCGAGTTCAGGAGTGGTGCTCGGGTGGGGCCCAGACACCGGACCACCCGAGGCGTCGCGGGCGTCCACCCATGGCGCGACCGGGCGCGAGGAGCCCGCGCAGCCCCGGCCCCACCGGAGTCAGGCTGAGGGCGCCGAGCCAGAGCGCGCCGTGGCCGGCCTGCCAGCCCACCAGCGGTTCGAACACCTCGTACAGCAGGCAGCACGCAAGAAAACAGGCCGACGCGGCGAACAAGCTCCAGACCACGAGCAGGGCGGAGCTGCTGCGCCCCTTCGACCTGGCCGTCACGCTGTACGGTCCCTACGTCGGCGACGCCTCGGCCGCGGCGCTCGGCGCCGTCCCGCTCCCCCTGGACGACCTGTGGAGGAGCCGGAAGTCTCGCGTCCGGGCTCCCCCTGGCCCACCCTGTACGGCCGGTCGATCTGGCCGCCAGCGCCTAGGAGCTCGATGTGCCCGCGGCCCGTTCCAGCACCTCCAGCACCGTGCCGGCCAGCAGCGTGACCTTGTAGGCGTTCCCGGGCGCCGGCGTGCAGCGGCCGGCGGTCAGCGCGGCCGCCGTCGCGAACGGCTCGCCCGCCAGGACGGCCTTCTCCACCTCGTCCAGCCGCAGCGGGACCCGGGCGACGCCGCCGGCGCCCACCGCGACGTGGCTGATCCGGGTGCCGTCCAGGACCAGCCGGGCGACGGCCTCCACCAGCGGCCATTCGGCCTCGGAGCGGCCGGTGGCCCGGTGGTAGGCCGCCCGCTCACCGGCGACGGGCGGCGGCAGGTGGATCGCCAGGACCAGCTCGCCGGGGTCGAGCAGGTGGTCGCGGGACGGGTCGGAGCCGTCCCCGTAGAGGCCGGCGACCGGGAGCGGGCCGCGGTCGTGCACCTGGACGGAGGCGTCGTAGGTCAGCAGCGCCATGGCCAGGGACGACGGGTGCGGCGCCAGGCAGGGGCCGGTGTCGATCACGGCCGCGTCCAGGGTGTCGCCGGTGCGGGCCGGGCAGGAGTTCCCGCCGTTCTGGTGGCAGGTGAAGGCGGGGTTGCGGTAGTACCGGCAGCGGTTGCGCTGGAGCAGGTTGCCGCCGACGGTGGCCACGGCCCGGATCTGGGGGGTGGCCAGCGCCTGCGCGGTGAGGGCCAGCGCGGGGTACGCGCTGCGCAGCCGGGCGTCGCGGGCGAGGTCGGCGATCGTGGTCAGCGCCCCGATGTGGACGGAGCCGTCCGGCTGCCAGGTGATGCCGGACATGCCGGGCAGGTCGCGCAGGCCCGTCAGGTCCACGTGCGGGCCGGCGGCGGGCCGGCTCATCAGGTCGGTGCCGCCCGCGCGCGGCTCGCCGTCCCGTGCGGCCTGGAGGAGGTCGGCGGGGAGGAGTTCGGTGGGGACGGTCATCGGCCGATCCCTTCGAGGAGCCGGAGGAGGTCGGCCGGGAGGAGGTCGATGGGGATGGTCATCGGCCGATCCCTTCGAGGAGCCGGTCGGGGCGGATGGGCAGGTCGTGGGGGCGCCAGCCGGTGGCGTTGTGCACGGCGTTGGCGACGGAGGCGGCCACGCCGACGGTGGAGACCTCGCCCAGGCCGACGCCGTGGCCGTTGACGTGCTCCCATCCGTCCTGGTGGAAGTGGATGGTCATCTCCGGGGTGTCGCCGATGCCGGGGATGCGGTAGTCGTCGAGGCCGGCGGTCAGCACGGTGCCCGTCACGGGGTCAGTGCGGCGTTCCTCGTACAGGGCGTAGCCGATGCCCTGGATGATGCCGCCCTCGCACTGGTTGCGCGCCGGGCGCTCGGCGTAGATGCGGCCGGCGGCGATGCCTCCCCAGACGCGCAGGGGCCTGATCGTGCCCAGGCGGGTGTCGACCTCGACCTCGGTGACGTGCACGGCGCCGCTGAACCCGCGGCCGAGCGCCATGCCGTGCACCGGGAACGGGGTCAGGTAGCCGCCCCGGTCGCCGCGCCGCCGGCCCACGACCTTGGTGCCGGGCCGCAGGCCCTGGGCGCGCAGGAGGCGGGCGGCGTCGCGGGCGGCCGGGCCGACGGAGGCGGTGGTGCGGCTGCCGAGGGCCGGCGGGCCTGGCACGAAGCCGGACCTGCCGATCTCGACCCGGATCCGGTCGGCGGGCAGGCCGAGTTCCTCCGCCAGGACGCCGGCGATCACGGTGCGGGCGCCGGTGCCGATGTCCTGGGTGGCGGTGCGGGCCACGACCGTGTCGCCCTCGACCTCCAGCTCGACCTTGGTGGCGGGGGCGATCAGGTACATCCAGTTGGCGGCGGCCACGCCGACGCCGCGGCGGAAGCGGCCCGAGCGTGACCCGGTGCGCGGCCGGTCCCGCCAGACGGGCAGGGCCGCCGCCCAGTCGTAGAGGGCGTGCCGCTTGGGGTTGCCGTCCCAGCGGCGGCGCAGCGCGATCGGGTCCTCGTCGAGGCGGTGGGCCATCTCGTCCACGGCCTGCTCCAGCGCCCACAGCATGGGGGGCGCTCCGGGGCCGCGGAACGGCGTGCCGGGGGGCTCGTTCGTGACGATGTCGAAGTCCCGCAGGCGGCGCGGCGCGGTGCCGTACATGAGGCGGGCGAGCAGCGCGGCGGAGGAGCCGATGGCGACGCCGCCGCGTCCGTGCACGTCCATGGCGAGCGCGGACAGCTCGCCGCCGCCGTCGGCGAGCAGGGCGATCCGGGTCCGGCTGCCGGGCCGGTTGCCCGCGTCGGTGAGCTCTTCTGCGCGGCTGAGCACGACGCGGACCGGGGCGCGGCAGAGCCGGGCGAGCTCGACGGCGGCGACGGCCTCCACGGTGATCCCGGACTTGGCCCCGAAGCCGCCTCCGACGTGGTCGGCGATGACGTGGACCCGGCTCGCGTCCAGCTTCCAGCGCTTGGCCGCCTGCTCGGCGGCCAGCGCCACCGTCTGCGTGGACAGGTACAGGTGCAGATCTCCCCGCTCGTCCCAGCGGGCCACGCACGCGTGCGGCTCCAACGGCGTGTGCACCTGCACCGCCGTGCTGAACGTCCCTGTCACGAGCAGCGGGTCGGCGCGTCGCCGGGCGGCCTCGATGCGGTTCACCGCCGTACGGGAGCGCCGGCTCGCCCCCGCGAACGGCCCGCGCACGTTGCCGTTCCAGCCGCCGGGCAGCGTCATGCCCTCGCTGGAGCTGGGGGCGTGCTTCCTGCTCTGCTCGTCGTAGACGGGCGGGGCGTCCGGGGCGTCGTCGAGGGCGGCGGGCAGCGGTTCGTAGCCGATCCTGGCGCTTTCGGCGATGGCCAGGACCTCCTGGCGGGTGGGGGCGGCGACGGCGGCGATCGGCTGGCCGGCGTAGCGGACGACGCGGTCGGGCGGCAGCAGGTCCACCACGTGGGCGTGATCCACCTCCACCGACGTGATCCGCGCGTGCGCCTGCGAGGATCGGATGATCGCGCCTTCGAGCCGGCCGTCCAGGTGGACGTCGGTGGTGTACCGGGCGCGGCCGGTGATCTTCTCCATGGCTTCGACGCGGGCGGGCGCCGTGGCCTCTCCGTCGTGCTCGCCCCGGCAGGCGGCCTCGACTGCGGCGTAGATCCCGGCGTACGCGCCGCAGCGGCACAGGTGACCGGCCAGGGCGGCGGCGATCATGTCGCGCGGCGGCGTGACGTCGCCGTGCTCGGCGCGCCAGGCGTCCACGAAGGCGGCGGCCTCCACCACGAAGCCGGGGGTGCAGTAGCCGCACTGCAGGCCGTCATGGGCGGCGAACGCCCGCTGGACGGGATGGTCCAGCCCTTCCGCCGTGGTGACCGCGCGGCCTTCCACGGCCGCGGCCGGCAGCAGGCAGCTCACCTGGGGCGTGCCGTCCACCGCGATCGTGCACGCTCCGCAGACGCCGGTGCGGCACGCCGCCTTGGCCCCGGTCAGCCCCAGGCCGTCGCGCAGCACGTCCACGACCGGGTCGTCCCTCCCGGCGTCCGTCTCGTGCGGGACACCGTTCACCATGATCTTCATAGCTCTCCTGCTGACGTTGTCAACACGACATGTGGACAGTGTCAGCATTTGCGTTGACGTTGTCAACATGGCACGTCGTGAGAGAGTGGGAGCCATGATCGACGGCACCAGGACCCGGCTGATAGACAGCGCGCTGAGTCTGCTGCGTGAACAAGGATTGGACGCCGTGACGCTGCGCGCGGTCGGCGAGCTGGCCGGCCTGTCCCGCATGGCCCCCTACCGGCACTTCGCCGACAAGACGGCCCTGCTCGCGGCCCTCGCCGTCCGGGTCATCGCCGACCTCACCGCGCACCTCGCCGCCGCCGTGCTCCAGCACGGCGAGCACGAGCAGCGGCTGCGGGCCTTCTACCGCAGCTACGTCGAGTACGCCGTGGAGCACCCCGAGGAATACCGGCTCGTGTTCGCCTCGCAGTTCCCCGTCGGCCACCACCCCGAGCTGGAGGAGGCCATCGACGAGGTGATGACCGCGCTCAGCCCCGACGTCGCCGGCCACGGCCCGCGCAGCAAGGCCACCATGGCGGCCCTGCTGGCCACCGCGCACGGGCTGGCCGAGTTCGCGACGCTCGGGCCGCTCGCCCACAAGGGCATCGGCCTGGACGACATCATCGACGTGATCGTCAAGGGCGTCGGCCGGCCCGGCTGAACCTTTCAGCGGTCCAGCCGTGGCCCCGCCCGCCGAATCCGCCCGTCAGGCGGGGGTTCGCCGTGCCTTGTGGAGGGCGGCGCGGGCTCGGGCCGCCATGGCCTCGTCCACCATGTCGCCCTCGAAGACGATCGCGCCCGCGCCGCTCGCCTGAGCCTCCTCCATCGCGGCGAGCAGGCGCTCGTAGCGGGCCAGCTCCTCCGGAGTGGGAGAGAAGACCTCGTTGATGACGGGCACGTGGGAGGGGTGGATGGCGATCATGCCCTCGTAGCCGAGCGAGCGGTTCTGCTCGGCGAAGGCGCGCAGGCCGTCGAGGTCGGCGATGTCCGTCCACAGCCCCGCGACGGGGCACGGCACGCCCGCGGCGCGGGCGTCGAGCAGGACGCGGGCGCGCAGGGCCAGCGTCTCCGCGCCGGACGGGCTCCAGCGGTAGCCGACGGCCCGCTCGACGTCGCCGCCCTTGCCGGTGACCGCGCCGACGTAGGCGACGCGCGGCGCGGCGCGGGCGATCTCGTACGCCTCGCGCAGCGCCGTCGCGCTCTCCAGCAGCGGGACGAGCGCGATGTGCCCGTCGGGCAGGCCGTGCTCGCGCTCGCACCAGCTCAGCAGCCGGTCGGCCAGCCGCACGTCGTCGGGGCCGTGCACCTTAGGCAGCACGACGGCGGTGAGGTGCGCATGGGCGACGGCGCGCAGGTCCTCGGCGCCCGCCCAGCCGTCGAGCGGGTTGACGCGGACGAGGAGCGCCAGGTCGCCGGTCGTGTTCGCGACGGCTTCGGCCACGGCGGCGCGGGCGGCGGCCTTCCCGTCCGGGGGGACGGCGTCCTCAAGGTCGAGGATGGCGGCGTCGGCCCCGGCGGCCTCGGCCTTGGCCAGCCAGCCGGTCCTGGTGCCGGGGACGAACAGCAGCGAGCGCAGCGGCGGACGTCCGGACGGCACCCCACTACTCCGCGGTGGGCGTGCGGAGGGCGCCTCACTGCTCCCCGGCGGACGTGCGGAGCGCGCCTCGCCGCTCCCCGGCGGGCGTTCAGATGACACCGCGTCGCTCCAGCTCCGCGAGCTCGTCGGCGGGCAGGCCGAGCCAGTCGCGGTAGACGAGCGCGTTGTCCTCGCCCAGCGCGGGGCCGGTGCGCCAGATGTGGCCGGGCGCCTGGCGGAAGTGCGGGAGCGCGGCCTGCATGCGGACGGGCCCGAGGTCGGGGTCGTCGACGGTGACGATGTCGCCGCGCTCGGCGTAGACGGGGTCGGCGACGATGTCGGCGGCGGTGAAGACGCGCGAGGCGACCACTTCCGCCTTGGCGAACGCGCGCAGGCACTCCTCGGTGCTGCGGGCCGCCACCCAGGCGCGCAGCTCGGCGTCCAGCCGTTCCCGGCCGGCGAGCTGCTGGGCGGTGGTGGCGTACTCCTGCTCGGGCAGGCCCAGGAGGCGGACGACGTTCAGCACCGATCTCAGCGTGGCGGAGGTGACGGTGATCCAGTCGGCGTCGGCCGACAGGTAGGTGTTGATGACGGCGGCGGGGGCGACGGCGAGCTGGTTGCCGGACCTGCCGGGGACGACGCCGAGCTGGTCGTGGGTGATGATCTGCCATTCGACGAGCCGGAACAGCGGCTCGAACAGGGCCAGGTCGATCCATTCCCCGTCGAAGGCCGGGTCGTTCGCGCGGCGGTGCAGGGCGGCGAGCACGGCGTAGGCGCCCATGAGGCCGGTGACGGCGTCCCCGTGGGAGAAGCCGGTGTGCACGGGAGGCCCGTCCGGGAAGCCGGTCAGGTGCACCACGCCGCTGCGGGCCTCGCCGACCTTGCCGAAGCCGGGCGCGTCGTCCTGCGCGCCGAAGCCGCTGACCTGCAGCAGGACGGCTTTAGGGTTGATGCGGTGCACGCTGTCCCAGTCGAGCCCCCACGCGCGCAGCCGCGACGCGCGCAGCGTGACGATGACGACGTCGGCCCAGGCCACGAGCCGCTGGGCGACCTCGCGGCCGTCGGGGTCGTGCAGGTCGAGCGTGACCGAGCGCTTGTTACGGCCGGCGACCTTGAACCACAGCGGCACGCCGTCCCGGGTGGGCCCCATCGCGCGGGCGGCGTCGCCGCTGCCGGGCGGCTCGACATGGACGACGTCCGCCCCCTGGTCGGCGAGCAGCGAGCCGGCCAGCGGCCCGGCCACCACGTGGGCGAACTCGACCACCTTCAACCCGCGCAACTGCCCGCGCTGTTCAACGGCCACGCAACGACTCCTTCGACCTGCTCGACTTCGACCTGCTCGACTTCGACCTGCTCGACTTCGGCCCGCTACGGCTTCGGCCGCTCGGATTCGGCCCGCTCGACGGAGCTTCATCGTGCACGGGTGCGGCGATGCGGGTCCAGCACGGGAAGCGGATTAATTCATGCGCTTACCGGATCAATGGGTGATCCAGGCCGCGCCCTCCGGCACCTCCCGCCCTTCGGTGCGGGCCTCATCCAGCAGGTCGAGGAACGCGGCGGCGGCGGGCGGCAGGGTGCGGCGGGCCCGTACGACGATGTCGAGCCGGCGCTCGACGGCGGGGCCCACCAGCGTGCGGTGCACCACGTGCCCGGGCCCCAGCAGCGGCAGCACGAGGGCGGGCATGGCCGACACGCCGAGCCCGGCGGCGACCAGCCCGCCCACCGTCGCCACGTTCCCGGCCTCGGCCGCGGGGGCCACCACCACACCGGCCTGCTCGAACGCCGCGTCGGTGAGCCGGCGCACGCTGGACTCGGGGCCGACGGCCAGGAAGGGCTGGGCGGCCAGGTCCTCCCAGGTGACCTCGTCGCGGTCGGCGAGCGGATGGCTCTCGGGCAGCACGGCGCGGAAGCGGTCGCGGATCAGCGGCCGGTGCTCCAGCCGGTCGGAGGCGGCGCCGACGGTGGTGACGGCGAAGTCGGCGTCGCCGTTCAGCACCTTGCCGAGCACGGCCCGCTCCAGGCCGTCCATGATGCGCACGCTCACGCCGGGCCGCCGCCCGCGGAAGGCGGAGATCAGCCGGGGCAGCAGCACGGCCGCGACGGACGGGAGGGTCGCCATGGCCACCACGCCGGACTCGCCCAGCAGGTAGCGGCGCAGCTGCTTCATCCCGGACCGGTGGGCGTCGACGATCTGCTCGGCCACGCGCAGGGTCTCGCGGCCGGCGGCGGTGAGCTGCACGTTGCGGGTGTCGCGCTCCAGCAGCCGGACGCCGAGCACCCGTTCCAGGTCGGAGACGGCGCGGCTCAGCGTCGACTGGGAGACGCGCAGGCGCGCGGCGGCGGCGGTGAACCCGCCGGCCTGCGCGACGGCGACGTAGGCGGCGAGTTGCCGCAGGCTGGTGTCCACAGCTCACCACTTTTGCGCATAGCGCATGGATAAATCCACCTTTGATGGTGGACGTGAAACGTCGCCGCTCGGAAACTTGCCCGTAACCTCCCGCCCGGCGAAAGGCGCCAGATGATCGCGATACTCGGCTTCCTCACCATCGGCCTGTTCCTGGTGCTGACCATGACCAGGCGCGTCTCGGTGCTCACCGCGCTCGTGCTGGTGCCCGTGGCCACGGCGCTGGTGGGCGGCTTCGCCTCCGGGATGGGCCCGATGATCCTGGAGGGGCTGGGCAAGGTCGCGCCCACGGGCATCATGATCGCCTTCGCGGTCCTGTACTTCAGCCTGATGATCGACAGCGGCCTGTTCGACCCGCTGATCAGGGGCATCCTGCGCCTGGCCAAGGACGACCCGCTGCGCATCGCCGTCGGCACCGCCGTCCTGACCATGTGCGTGGCCCTCGACGGCGACGGCGCCTCCACCTTCCTCATCACCGTCTCGGCCCTGCTGCCCGTCTACAAGCGGCTCGGCATGAGCCCGCTGGTGCTCACCGGCGTCGTCGCCCTGGGCGCGGGCGTGATGAACATGGTGCCCTGGGGCGGCCCCACCGCCCGCGCGATGGCGGTGCTGAAGCTGGACGCCTCCCAGGTGTTCGCCCCGGTGCTGCCCGCCATGGTCGCCGGCATCGCGTGGGTGCTGGTCGCGGCGTACCTGATCGGGCTGCGCGAGCGCCGCCGCCTGGGCGCGGCGTCCCTGCCCGCCGAGCCCCAGCCTGAGCCCCAGCCGGTACGCGGCGACGGGCCTGGCACCCCGCTCGCCCCGGAGCGCAGGAGCGCGGCCCTGACCGTGTTCAACCTCGTGCTCACCGTCGTGCTGCTGGTCGCGCTGGTCCTCCAGGTGATGCCGCTGCCGGTGCTGTTCGTGCTCGGCTTCGCGATCGCCGCCGTCGTCAACCTGCCCACCTGGGAGAAGCAGCAGGCGCTGCTCGACAAGCACGCCAAGAGCGTCGTCCTGGTCACCACCATGATCTTCGCGGCCGGCGTCTTCACCGGCATACTCAACGGCACCAAGATGATCGACCAGATGGCCACCGCGTTCGTCGGCATCATCCCCGACTCCTTCGGCGGCCACCTGCCGTTGCTCGTGGCGATCACCAGCATGCCGCTCAGCCTCGTCTTCACCCCCGACGCCTACTACTTCGGCGTCCTGCCCGTGCTGGCGCAGACCGCCGCCGGCTTCGGCATCGACTCCGCCGAGATCGCCCGGGCGGCCGTCCTCGGCCAGATGACCACCGGCTTCCCGCTCAGCCCGCTCACCGCCGCCACGTTCATCCTGGTCGGCATGAGCGGGGTGCAGCTCGGGCAGCACCAGCGCTTCATCTTCGGCTGGGCGTTCGCCACCACCGCCGTCATGACCGTCGTCGCGCTGCTGACCGGCGCCATCTCGTTCTGAGGAGACCCCCTTCATGACGTACGGCCACCTCCTTGCCGCCCTGTCCACCGCGTTCACCACGCTCACCGCGCCCGCCGCCCCGGCCGACCCGTTCTTCTCCTACGACCGGCCCGCCACCTACGAGGTGCGCACCGAACGCGTCCAGGTGCCGCTGCGCGACGGCGGCCACCTGGCCTGCGACCTGCACCGGCCCGCCGCCGAGGGCCGCTTCCCGGTGATCGTGTACGACTACACCGCCTACGACCAGCTCGAAACGCTCGGCCGGGCCGCGGCCTGGTTCGTCGCCCGGGGCTACAGCGCCGCCGTCTGCAACGCCCGCGGCTCCGGCGACTCGCCCGGCCACCTCGACCCGTTCAGCGCCCAGGAGCAGCGCGACAACTACGACCTCATCGAATGGCTGGCCGCGCAGCCCTGGTCCACCGGCAGGGTCGGGCAGACGGGCGTCAGCTACGGCGGCCACTCCTCCCTGCTCGTCGCGGTCAACAAGCCGCCCCACCTGGCCGCGATCATCCCCGTGGACGGCATCAGCGACTGGTACGAGAACACGATCTACCGCGGCGGCATCTACTCGGCCAGGATCCGCGACTGGCAGCGCGCCACCGCCCCCGACACCCTGACGACCTACGCCCAGCACCCGCTCTACGACGACTTCTGGCGCGAGCGCAGCGTCAAGGCCCGCTGGAAGGACCTCGACGTCCCGGTCCTGGAGATCGCCGGCTGGTACGACCGTTACCGCCAGGCCATGGTGGACAACTTCCGCGCCCGCCCCCGTAACGTGTGGCTCGTGGCCGGGCCGTGGCAGCACGGCTGGCCCGCCGGGCAGCCCGCCGACATCGGCAACGGCCCCTACCTCGCCTGGTGGGACCGCTGGCTCGGCGGACGCCGGGACGCCCCGCTGCCCGCCGCCAAGGTCACCTCCTACGAGGCCGGCGCCGGCGGCGGCTGGAAGAGCTGGTCCACCTGGCCCCCGCCGGGCGCCCGCCGGGAACGGCTCGGCCTCGGCGGCGACGGCACGCTCACCGCCCGCCCCGGCGCCCCCGTGGTCCGCCGCTTCGCCGTCAACACCGGCGAGGCGCCCGCGACCCCGGACGAACGCCTGACATTCCAGACGCAGCCATACGGCTCCGATCTGGTCCTGACCGGCGAGATCACCGCCGAGGTCCGGGCCGCCTTCACCGCCACCGACGGCAACATCGCCGTCGTCGCCGAGGACGTGCGCCCCGACGGCACGGCCACCCGCATCACCCAGGGCTGGCTGAAGGCGAGCCACCGCTTCGGGCACACCCGCGCCGTCCCCGTCCGCCCCGGCAAGACCTACGACCTGACGATCCGCACGTGGCCGACCCACTACCGGCTCGCCGCCGGGCACAGCCTGCGCGTCACCGTCTCCAGCGACGACTACCCGGAGATCGACTCCGACGCCCCTGCGGGCCACGTCGACCTGCGCCTTGGCCGCGGCGGCACCGGCATCACCCTCACCACGTGGACGGAGCCGCGATGACCCGCCTGCGCGCCTTCCTGGCCGCGATCGCCGTCCTCTCGGTCACGGTGGTGCCGGTCACCCCCGCGGCCGCCGGCTCCGGCGGCCGGGCCTGCGAGAGCCTGACCGCCGTCCGGCTGCCGCACACGACGATCACCACCGCCGAGTCCGTCCCCGCCGGCGCCTACACCGCTCCCGACGGCCGCGCGCTGCCGTCCGTGCCCGCGTTCTGCCGCGTCCACGGCGTCGCCAGGCCGGTGCCCGGCTCCACCATCGGCTTCGAGGTGTGGATCCCCCGCCGGTGGAACCAGCGGCTGCTGATGTACGGCAACGGCGGCTACAGCTCCGCCATCGACTTCTCCTCCATGGGTGGAGCCGCCCTCGCGGCCGGGTACGCCACCGTCGGCACCGACACGGGCCACACCGGCGACGACCCCGACGTGTTCGTCCAGGGAGCGGCCAACCCGGAGATCGTCGTGGAGCGGACATTACGCCGTCCCGTACCCGTTCGTCTGCGCGGGGATGTCGTTCGTGGCCGAGACGCCCGAGTTCGCGGCGGCGGTCACCGACGCGGGCGGCATCGGCGCGATCGGCGCCGCGCTGCTGCCCCCGGACCGGCTGCGGGAGATGATCCGCGAGGTGCGGGAGCGCACCGGGGGCCGGCCGTTCCACGTCAACCTCATCACGTTCTTCCCCATCGGCGAGCTGGTCGAGGTGTGCGCGGAGGAGCGGGTGCCGATCGTCTCCTTCCACTGGGGGCATCCGCCGGCCGACCAGCTCAAGCTGCTGCGCGAGGCCGGGGTGTCGGTGGGGGAGCAGGTCGGCTCCGCCGACGGGGCCGAGCTCGTCGTCGCGCAGGGCTGGGAGGCCGGCGGCCACAACTACGGCGGCCTGCCGACCATGGTCAACGTCCCGGCCGTCGTGGACGCCGTGGGCGGGCGGGCGCTGGTCCTGGCGGCGGGCGGGATCACCGACGGGCGCCAGGTCGCCGCCGCCCTGTGCCTGGGCGCGGACGGCGTGTGGGTCGGCACCCGCATGGTCGCCTCGCAGGAGGCCCGCGTCCATCCGGAGCGCGAGCCGGTGCCGGTGCGCAAGTTCCCGCTGATGCTGGCGGGTCGCGGGGACCGAGGCCGACTGGGAGGAGATGCCCTGGCTGATGGGGCAGGGCGTCGGCCTCATCCACGACATCAAGCTCGCCGCCCGGATCGTGGCGGACATGATGGGGCAGGCCGAACGGGTCCTCAGCGGCTTCGGCACCGGGCCCGCCACCTGACCGGCCTCGGCGCCGGGTCACCACCTGACCGGCCTCGTCACCTGATCGGCGGGCTCAGGTGTCGCCCGCGCGCAGCACCTCGCTCAGCCGTCGCCGGCGGCGCAGCGCCGACTCGACGGGCACCACGACGGCGACCGCCGCCAGGAGCACGGCCGTCACCAGCGCGAGCGCCCACCACGGCGGCGCCGGGGCCAGGTCCGCGCCGGTGAGCAGGGGCAGGGCGAGCGAGCCGAACGTCAGGCGGGCGAGCAGCACCCCCAGCAGCGGGCCGCCCACGGCGGCGAGCGTCACCGGCGGCAGCAGCTCTCCCGCCGCGACCCAGCGCGCCTCTCGGGGCCGCAGGCCGAGGGTGCGCAGCCGGGTGAGGGTCTGCCAGCGCTCCGGCGCGCCGGCGGCCGTGCCGAGCGCGAGCCCCAGCAGGCCCAGGACCGGCAGGGTCACGGCCGCGGCCCACGTCAGCCGCAGCAGCCCCGAGGCCAGCGGGCCGTCCGCGGTCGCGTGGCCGAGGGCGGTCGCGTGGCCCAGGGCGGTCGCGTGGCCCAGGGCGGTCGCGTGGCCCAGGGCGGCGCCGAGGGTGAGCGCGTACGCGGCCAGGGCCGCGGCGGTCACGAGCACCAGCAGCGGCAGCACCCGGGCCGAGGCCGCCGCCGCCCGCGCGGCCCCGAACACCGCCAGCGGCCGGCGCGACCGCAGCAGCCGCCTGAGCACGAGCCGCGTGGCGCGGGGCAGCGCCCGGGCCAGCAGGAGCGCGCCCGCGATCGCGCAGAGGGCGGGCGCGCTCGCGGGCAGCACCCCGCCGCCGACCCCGCGCTGGTGCAGGGCGACGGCGGCGCCGGCCGCGGCCAGCAGCACGCCGGCCTCGACAGCGGCCCGCCGCAGCCGCGCGGTGTTCCGCAGCCACCGGCGCGCGCTCCGGTTGGCCGGGACGCGGCGGTCCCGGGTGGCGCGGGCGGCGGTGAGCGTGCCGAACGCCGGTCCGGCGGCGACGGCGGTGACCACCACGGGGGCCGTCCACTGCCAGGAGACGCCCGGCGCGACGGCCAGGGCCAGGCCGAGCCCGGCCGCCGTGGCCAGCAGCGCCATGACGGCGGATTCGAGCAGCAGCTCGCCCCCGATCACCGGCAGCGACATCCCGCGCTGCCGGGCGGCGGCCAGGGCGGCGGCGCGGCGGCGTACCAGCAGGTCGGCGGCGAGGAGCAGGACCAGGACCGCGACGGCGAGCAGGGTGAGGAGCAGGACGGACGCCTGCGCGAACGCGGCACCGACCTGGGCGCTGACGTTCCGCAGCACGCCGTCGAGCCCGGTCTCCCACTTCAGCGAGCCGTCCCGGGCGCCGGAGGAGCCGGAGGCCGCCTTGAGCGCGACCACCTTCGCGATGACCGACGGGACGGCGTCCCAGGTGAGCCGGGCCGGCTCGGGCGTGAAGCGGACGGTGCGGCGCAGCTCGTCCTGGCCGAAGGCGAGCCGGGCGTCGGGCAGCGACTCGCGGGACAGCAGCCCGGCGAACCGGGTGCCTCCCGCGCCGTCGGCGCCGGCGACGGGGCTCAGCAGCGCGGGGACGGGCCGCCAGGCCGGGTCGGCGCTGTCCTGAGGCCGGAAGATGCCGCTGACCTGCGCCTTCTTGACGTTCCCCTGGTCGTCGGCCAGCGGGATGCGGGCGCCGGGGCGGAGCTGGAGAGCGGCGGCGTCCGCCTCCGACAGGCCCACCTGCACCGGCCACGGCGGCGCGCCGTAGGGCACCTGCGCCGTCTCGGAGGCGGTGGGCTCGGGCGGCCCGCCCGCGATCCAGGTCACGGCGGGCCCGCCGTCGCGGGCCACGTAGGCGAGCTGGAACGTGCGCAGCACGCTGCCGTCGGTGATCTTGAGGGTGGGGCTGATGACGGTGGCGACGGGTGGGCGCAGGACGGCGCGCAGGCCGGGGCCGAGCTCGTCCGCCGCCCTGGCGCGGAAGTCGTCGACGTCCTCGGCGAGGCGGGGGTGCCGGGCGCGGCTGCCGCCCGGCCCGTCGTCGTCCTCCATGCGGGCGTGGACCTGGAGGTCGGCGCCGCTGCTGCGGACCGCGTCCCGGACGGCGGCGTCGGCGGTCGCGGACACCAGGGGCGGCACCGCGCCGGCGAGCAGCGTGACGACCGCCACGACGACGGCGGCGAGGATCAGCGGCCCGGCGTCGGCGCGGGCGCGCCCGGCGACGCTGGGCCAGTGCGGCACCGGGATCCGCATGCCACGGGCGCGGCGCGGTGCCGGGGTCCTCTCGGCACCGGTCGGGCGCGGTGCCGGGGTCTTCATGACGCCACCCGCAGGTGCGCGGCGTCGGCGCGCCGGGCCTGGACGGCGACCACGGCGCCCACCGCCAGCGCGCACCCGGCCAGCAGCCCGCCGAGCAGGGCGGCCTCGGCGGCCCACGGCCAGACGGGCAGCACCTCGGGCACGGGGGCGGCACCGGTGTCGGAGCGGACGAGCAGCGGCGCCACGACCCGGGTGGCCAGCGCGCCGACGACCGCGCCGACGGCGAGCAGCGGCAGCAGGATGCCGACGTGCTGGCCGAGCAGCACGGCACGGATCTCGCGCCGCGTCATCCCGATCCCCCGCAGGCGCGCCACCTCGACGGCGCGGGCCCGCAGGTCGAACATCACGTGCAGGACGATCCCGGCGATCATCAGCAGCGCCGCGGCCGGGACGAGCAGCCGAAGCACGGCCGGCAGCCCCGCCTGGAGCGGGCCGCCGGTGAGCCGGGCGGTCTCGGACGCGCGCGTGGTGACGCCGCCGAGGCGCAGGTCGGTCTTGGCGGGGCGGCCGACCCACCAGGCGTCCACGGGCACGTCGAAGTCGCCGCTGACGGCGAGGGCGCGGGACAGGGCGTCGAAGTCGGCCAGGACGGCCGCGGCGCCCGGGGCGGACGGCACCGCCGGCAGCACCTCGGCCACGCTGACCCGCACGGGGGTGAGACCGACGGTGAGGTCGAGCCGGGACCCTGGCCGGGCGCCCGCTTCCTCGGCGAAGCGGGCCGACACCGCGACGGGCACCGGCACCGGGGCCGGGAAGGCGGTGGCGACCAGGTTCCTGGCGGCGTCCGGTGGGCCTTTCAGCGCAACGGTCGTGGTCATCCGCAGCTCGGTGCCGGCGGAGGTGCCGGTCAGGGCGACGGCGGGGTTGCCGAGCTGCCCGGGGGCCGGGCCTGCCGAGGTGGCGGTCCATTGTGGCGTCTCCCCGGTTGTTCCCGGCACGGTGAGCGTCACGGCGACGCGGCTGTCCCCCGCCGGGGATTCCGTCCAGGCGGAGTGGCCGGTGCCCACGTTCCCCGTGTCGATCGCGACCGGAAGGGACACCGCGACCAGGCGGAGCCCGCCGGCCGTCGCGCAGTCCGGCAGCGGGTGCGCCCGGCCGTCGAGCGGCACGGGCGCGCCGGTGCACGGGGTGCGCAGCCCGCTCGCGTCCTGGAGCAGCAGCCGGGGCGTCACGGTGAGCGGCGCCGGGCCGGTCGCGTTCCCGGTCAGGGTGAGCGCGGCGCCGGCGGGGACGGGAACGCCGGCGGCGCGGGCCGGCGGCGCGAGGCGGGCGCCCACGGCGTCCCAGGTGCGGCCGTCGTCCAGCCGGCCGCGCAGCAGCGCCCCGGCGCGCGTGGTGTCGACGGCGATCAGGCGCGGCGGGTCGCCGGCGCCGCCGAGCCACTGCCCGACCGCGATCCCCCGGTCGGTGGCCGGGCTCACCTCTCCCCCGCCGGCCGCGCCGACCAGCGGGCCCTGCCCGGCGGCGGGCGGGGCGGTGAGGGTGATCGCGAGATCGGTGCCGACGGACAGGTCCGCCTGGTCCTGCTGGGAGCGCTGCCACGTGGCGTCGAACCCGATCCCGTACGTGGCCGCCGCGCAGCCCAGCCCGACCAGCAGCCCCGCCGCGACCGCCTGCGGCCGGCGGGCGGCCTCGAACGCGGCCAGCGGCACCATCAGCCCGCGAGCCCGGCGGGCCAGCCGCTCCACGAGGCGCAACGCGGGCCACACCAGGCGCAGCGCCACCGCGGAGCCGGCGATGAGCAGCAGCGCGGGCGCGAGCACCCGTACGGCGTCGACGGGAGACCCCGAGCCGGCCGGTTGGTCGCGCAGCTGCCACCAGCCGACGGCGGCGAGCGCCACGAGCAGCAGGTCGGCGCCGGAGCGGGCGAGCAGCTCCCGCCGCCCGCGCACGCCCGCCGCGGAGAGGGCCCGCAGCGAGGGGACGACGAGCACCGCCGCCAGCGCCAGCGCGGCGCCGGCGACGGACAGCACCTGCGCGGCGTTCACGCCGGCGGGCGCGGCGAGCCCGGCCTCCGCCATGGGGGCCAGCCGGGTCAGGCCGGCGTGCAGGGCGGACGAGGCCGGGATCGCGGCCGCGGCGGCGAGCACGGCGAGCGCGCCGGCCTCGGCGAGCGCGGCGCCGGCGAGTTGGCCCCGGCCGACGCCCAGCGCCGACAGCAGGGCGGTCTCGCCGGCGCGCACACCGGCGCTGAGCCGGCCTGCGAGGGCGAGGGCGGTCGCGGTCAGGACGAGGCCGATGGCGGCGACGGCCAGCACCGCGGCCGTGGTGACCCGCTGCTGGTCGTGCGCGGCCAGCAGGGTCGCGGGCAGCCGGGAGGCGACGCGCTGGATCCGTACCCGGTCGCCGAGCGTGCGCCCCAGCCGGCGGTCCGCGCCGAGCACGGCCTGGGTGACGGTGTCGAGGTCGCGGACGGTGGCGGCGGACAGGTCGGGGTGGGCGGTGATCTCCAGCCGGTCGAGCGTGGAGCCGCCGCGGAGCAGGTCGGCGAGGTCCACGAGGAACGGCCCGTACGCGTGGACGGGCCGGGCGGAGCGGCCGTCGCGGTAGGCCGGGTCGAAGCCGGTGGCGGCCAGGGGATCGCGGTCCCAGCCGGTGCCGGGCAGCGGGCGTGCGACGCCGACCACGCGCATCTCGGCGCTCTCGTCGGGGTCGTCGGCCAGCTCCCTGCCGAGGCGAACCCGGCTGCCGGCGCCCAGGCCGAGCTGCCGCGCGGTGCTCTCCAGGACCACGGCCTCCGCCGGCGCGGCACCCGCCCGCGGCAGCCGCCCGGTGACGAGCTGGGCGCGAGACGGCAGGTCCGACACCCCCGACAGGTACGCCACCGACGGGGCACCCGCGCCGGGGAGCGCCCGCATCACGGACGACGCGCGTGCGGCCGTCGTCGCCGCGAACGGGGCGAGGGCCGAGGTCAGCACGTCGCGGGTGTCGTCGGCGACGGATCGCGCGTGCTCGCCGCGGATGGTGACGGTGTAGGCGGTGACGTCGACCTGGTCGGCGCCGGCGCGCGCGGCGGCGGTCTCCAGCGCCTGCTCTGCGGTACGGGTGAGCAGGAGGGCGCAGGTGCCCAGCAGGGTAGGACCGACCACGGCGACGGCGAGGAGGGCCGCCAGCAACGGCCATTGCGCCCGGGCCCGCCGGGCGACCAGCTTCAGCACGGACGGCTCTCGCTGATCAAGACTCGCCCCGGCCGTCGGAGCGCTGGTCGAGCCGCCCATCGAGCCGCGCGTCCGACTGCCCGTCGAGCCGCCCGTCGAGCTGCCCGTCGTTGATGCGGATCACGCGGTCCGCCAGCGCGAGCATCGTCGGATCGTGCGTGGAGACCAGCGCCGTGACCCCTTCGGACTCCACCACCCCACGCAGCAGCGCCATCACCGACAGCCCGGTCTCGGCGTCGAGCTGCCCGGTCGGCTCGTCCGCGATCAGCAGCCGGGGCGAGCCGGCCAGCGCCCGGGCGATCGCCACCCGCTGCTGCTGCCCGCCCGACAGCTCGCCGGGCAGCTGCTCGGCGTGGGCGGCCAGCCCGACGAGGTCCAGCAGCAGCGCGACCCGCCGCTCCCGCTCCGCCGCCGGTACGCGGGCCAGCCGCAGCGGCGCGCCCACGTTCTCGGCGGCCGACAGCACCGGGATCAGGCCGAAGGTCTGGAAGACGTACGAGACCTTCTCCCGCCGTAACAGGGACAGGCCGTCCTCGTCGAGGGCGGTGACGTCGGTGCCGTCGACGAGGACGGTGCCGGAGTCGGGGCGGTCGAGGCCGCCGATGATGTTGAGCAGCGTGGTCTTGCCGGAGCCGGACCGGCCGACGAGGGCGGTCATGGTGCCGGGCGCGAGGTCGAACGTCACGTCGCGCAGCGCGTGCACGGCGGTCGCGCCGCTGCCGTACCGGCGATGCACCCCCCGCACGCTGACCAGGGGCCCGCCGCTCATCCAGCCTCACCGCCGCTCATCCGGCCGCACCGCCGCTCATTCCGGCCTCGCCGTCGTCGGGGCGGATCGCGACGTGGTCGGCCTCCAGCACCAGCCGGACCCGCCGCGTCAGCGCCAGCGCCTCCCGGTAGTCGCGCGGGACCTGGATCCGCCCCGCCCGGTCCATTACCGCGTACTCCTCGGCGATGACCCGCTGGGCGCCGTCGTCGCCGGTGGCGGTGCGCCGCAGCACCTCGCTGCTCGTGCGCCCGTCGCGGATCGCCACCGTCCGCTCCACCTGCCCGCTGACGGCGGGATCGTGGGTGACGATGACGACGGTGACGCCGAGCCGCCGGTTGACCTCCCGCAGCAGCCCGAACACCGCGGCCGACGTGGCGCTGTCGAGCTCCCCGGTCGGCTCGTCGGCCAGCAGCACCCTGGGCTCGTTGGCCAGGGCCACCGCGATGGCCACCCGCATCTGCTGCCCGCCGGACAGCTGCGCGGGCCGCCGGTCGGCGCAGTCGGCGACGCCGAGCAGGCCCAGCAGCTCGGCGGCGCGCTTGCGGCGGACCCGGCCCGGGGTGCGGGCCGCCGTCATCGGCAGGTCGACCATCTGCCGCGCGGTCAGGTACGGGATGAGGTTCGCGGCCGTCTGCTGGCGGACGAAGCCCACGGTGTGCCGCCGGTAGCGGACCCGGTCGGCCCGCGACATGTCCAGCAGGTTCCACCGGTCGACCCGCACCCGCCCGGCGGTGGGGGCGTCGACCCCGGCCAGGATGGACAGCAACGTCGATTTGCCCGACCCGGACGCCCCGACGACGGCCACCATCTCGCCGCCGTCCACGACCAGGTCCAGCCCCTGCAGCGCCTGCACCTCGACCGACCCGGACTGGTAGATGCGCACCAGGCTCTCGCACACGATCAGCGCGTCGCGCCCGAACTCCGGCGCCTTCGCGGGCGGCTGCGGCAGGGACAAGGGCGTGATGGACATCCCCCTCCTCACCCCTGCGCCGCTCATGATCCGGTGCCAGACTCTACCGTCCCCGCAAACCGGACCCCAAGCCCCTTCCCCTTTCAGGGGTTCTGGAAGGTCACTTCCGGGTTGGCGGGCGACGGGCCGTCCAGGAGGGGCTGGTGCTCGCCGTTGAGGTGCTGGTCGAAGAAGGCGCCCACGTACGCGGTGGTGATCTCCCCCGACCGCTTGCCCGGCAGCGGCGCGGAGGGGTCGGTGATCCCGGCCTGCGCGCCCAGGACGGGCAGGTCGATGAAGGTGAAGTGGCCGGCGTCCGCGACGGTCAGCCAGCGCTTCCAGCCGTTCAGGCGCTGCCAGTCGCGCGGCCAGGTGGTGTCGGCGGAGCCGGGCGAGTGCTGGGCCTTGGTGCCGAGCATGAGGAACGGCCGCCCGCCGAGCCCCTTCGCCGGGACCGGGTCGAAGAACGAGCCGTCCAGGTTCGCCCCGGCACGGACGCGCCGGTCGGTGGCCATGACGCTCGCGGCGGCGTTGCCGCCGAGCGAGTGGCCGGCCGCGCCGATCCGGCGCGGGTCGATCATCTGCCAGTGCTTCCAGGCGGGCGCGGAGCGGCGGGGACGGGTGAGCCGGTCGATGACGAACGACAGGTCGGCCGCCCGCCCGGCCGCGGCCCTGCCCATCAGCTCCTTCTCCGCCTCGTCGGAGGGGGCGCTCTCCACCGTCCGGCAGGCGACGCAGGTCAGGGTCCGGCCGCCGGGGAAGCTCGTGCCGAACGACTCGTAGGCGTGGTCCACGAGGGCGACGACGTACCCCTTGGAGGCGAGGTCCTCGGCGAGCGTGGTCAGGGTGGCGCGGTTGAGGGTGAATCCCGGCGACAGCACCACCAGGGGGTGCCGGCCGCCCACGGGGCGGGCGCGCAGGTGCGCGTTCGTGCCGACCCCGGCGAGCTGCTCCGGCTTGATGACGGCGTCGAGCTTCTGCCCCTCCAGGAGGAGCCGGGCCTCCTCGACGGTCATGTACGGCGCCGCGTCCCCGCCCGCCCTGGCCGGGAAGTACACCGACACCATCAGCTCGCGGGCGGCCGTGGGCACCCACGGGTCGCGGCGGCCGGTGTCGACGAGGTGCAGGGTGTCGCGCCCGACGTCGTACCGGCCGGTGGGGTGCGGGATCGCGAGCCGCACGTCGGCGGCGGCCGCAGCGGCGGCGGGTGATGACGCGGTGGCGGCCGTCACCGGCAGGGCCAGGGCCAGGGCGAGAAGCAGGGCGGCGGAGTTACGTCGGGTTCTGATCATGCCCAGCACTGTAGGAACAACGCCGCCCCGCCCGGCACGCCCGAAAGTCCAGCTCACCCCCTGACTTTCGTCAGGGGCCGGACGGACCCGCGCCTATCATCGCCGGGTGATCGAGCTTCAGGAATCCCGGGAGATCGCCTGCCCGGCCGCCCGCGCGTGGGCGGTCGTCGCCGACTACGGTCAGGATCCGCGCTGGCGCGAGAGTGTCGAGACGATGGCGCCGAGCCCCGAGGGGGTCGTCCGGGTGGGCACGACCACCGCCGAGGTGATGCGGTTCGCGGGCCGGACCTACCGCAACGGGGGCGAGGTCGTCCGGGTGGAGCCGGGGCGCTCGTTCGGGTGGCGCACCACGTCCGGGATCGACGCCGAGGGCGGCCGGCTGGTCGAGCCGCTCGGCGCGGACCGGTGCCGCTTCACCTTCCGCGTGCGCGTCACCCCGCGCGCGACCTCCGAGCGGCTGCTGGAGCCGGTGCTGAGGTGGTTGTTGCGGCGCTCGATCCGCGCCGACCTCCGCCGGCTGGCCGCTCTGTGCGGCTCGTGACGGCGAACGGACGCGGACGTCCGCGACGTACCGGGTGACGTCGTCGCCGCCCTCCGCCGTCCTGGAGGTCAGGAGGGGTCGCGGGCCAGGGCCAGCAGTTCGCGTAGCACGTCCTCGGCGAGGTCGGTGAGGGAGCGCCGCTCGTCCTCGCGCAGCCAGCGGATGAAGGCGACCTTGAACACCGTGACGCCTGACTCCGCCGCCAAGGTGGCGGCGAGGTCGTCCACGCCTCGCGCGCGCAGGGCGTCCGCGATCGCCGCGGCGAGGCTGGCGAGCTTGTGCCGCTCGCGTTCCTGCAGCGCCGGGTTCTGGTCGATGACGGCCTGCCGGCTGCGCGAATGAGGGCGGCGCTCGTCCGGGAAGGAGGACGTCGCCGAGCGCAGCGCGGAGGCGACGATCTCCATCGGGGACGCGTCGGGCGGCGCGGCCTGCACGCCGTCGAGGAACGCCTGGGTGAACAGGTGCTGCCCGTGGAAGAGGACCTCGCGCTTGTCGCTGAAGTGGCGGAAGAAGGTGCGCTCGGTCAGGCCGACGGCCTGCGCGATCTCTGTGGCCGTCGTCTGCTCGAACCCCCGGGTCGCGAACAGGTCGAGCGCGGCCTCCTGCAGCCGTTCCGCGGCCCCGGGCTCCCAACGCGTCATGCGGTCAAGTCTAGTGATGACAGCGACCGACATGCGGGGGTACGGTGATGTCTGTGACTGACGTCAGTCACAGACATCACTTCCAGGAGAACGCGCTCCGCCCTGGCGGCGGTGCGCCGAAGGAGAACCCTCATGCGCGTTTTCGTCACTGGAGCCTCCGGCTGGATCGGCTCCGCCGTGACCGACGACCTGCTCGCCGCCGGCCACGAGGTCACCGGCCTGGCCAGGTCCGACCGCTCCGCCGCCGCCCTGGAGGCCAAGGGGGCCCGGGTCCGCCGGGGCGACCTCGACGACCTCGACGGCCTGCGCCTCGGCGCCCAGGACGCCGACGCCGTCATCCACCTCGCGAACAAGCACGACTGGGCCGACCCGGCCGGCACGGCGGCGGCCGAGCGGGCCGCCGTCCAGACCATGGGCGAGGCGCTGGCGGGAACCGGCCGCCCGTTCCTGGTCGCGGCAGGGGTCGCCGGGCTCGCCCAGGGCCGGCCCGCCACCGAGGAGGACGCGTCCCCGCACCACGGCCCCGGCTCGCCCCGGGGCGGGAGCGAGAACCTGGCGCTGGAGTTCGCCGGCCAGGGCGTGCACAGCGTGAGCCTGCGCTTCGCGCCGACCGTGCACGGCACCGGCGACCACGGGTTCATCGCGATCCTCGCCGCGATCGCCCGCGAGAAGGGCGTCTCCGCCTACCCGGGCGACGGCGCCAACCGGTGGTCCGCCGTGCACGTGCGCGACGCCGCCCGCCTGGTCACCCTCGGCCTCGGCAAGGCGCCGGCGGGCTCGCGCCTGCACGCCGTCGCCGAGGAAGGCGTCCCGACCCGGGTGATCGCGGAGGCGATCGGGCGCGCGTTCGACCTGCCCGTCAGCTCGATCGACCCCGCCGACGTGCCGGGCCACTTCGGGTGGATCGGCACGTTCTTCGGCATGGACCTGGCGGCGACCAGCACCGCGACCCAGAACCTCCTCGGCTGGACGCCCACCGGGCCGACCCTCGTCGAGGACCTCGACGCGGGCGCGTACGCGACCGCCCGCTGACCCCGCGGTCGTCCCATCGAGGGCGCCCGCACCTGGCGCGACCCCGGACCGGCCGCCGCGCGGGCGTTCGCCTTCGACGAGCCCAACTTCCAGGCCGGCGTGGACCGGGACGTGCTGCTGCGCCGCTGGCGGAACGTGCCGGGCCGCACCATGTGGGAGTCCCCCGGCGGGCGCGCGGGCGGCGACCGCTTCCTGGTCCTGGGCCTCGGCGCGGGCGAGGCCGCCGACCTCGTCCCGCCGCCGGACCGGCGGGACGACCTGGTCGCGGCCCTGGTCGGGCTGCTGTTCCCGGAAGAAGGATGAGATGCGCGCACAGTGCTGTGTCGTCGGAGGCGGGCCCGCGGGCATGATGGCCGGGCTGCTGCTGGCCCGCCAGGGCGTGGAGGTGGTGGTGCTGGAGAAGCGCGCGGACTTCCTGCGTGACTTCCGGGGCGACACCGTCCACCCCTCCACCCTGCAGCTGTTCGCCGAGCTGGGCTGGATCGAGGAGTTCCTGGACCTCTCGCACACGAGGATGCCCCAGGTGACGGTCAACATGGGCGGCCGCGACGTCACCTTCGCCGACTTCACCCGGCTGAACGTGCGCTGCCCGTACATCGCGTTCATGCCGCAGTGGGACGTGCTGGACTTCCTGGCCGCCAAGGCCGTCGCGTACCCGTCCTTCCGGTTGCTGCGCCGCGCCCGCGCCACGGACCTGATCACCGAGCGGGGGCGGGTGACCGGCGTCCTGGCCGACACCGCCGACGGCCCCCTGGAGGTGCGGGCCGACCTGGTGATCGGGGCCGACGGCCGCCACTCCACCGTACGGGACCGTGCCGGCCTCACCCCCGTCAGCTCCTCGCCCCCCATGGACGTCCTGTGGTTCCGACTCCCCCGCCACCCTCAGGACCACGTGCCCTTCTTCCAGGGCGGCAAGGGGGCGCTGATCTCCATCGACCGCGGCGACTACTGGCAGCTCGCCTCCGCGATCCCGGCCGGCGCCTTCGCCGAGCTCAAGGCCGCCGGGCCGGCCGCGTTCCGCGAGCGGGTGGCGCACCTGGCGCCCGCCCTGCGCGACCGCGTCGAGCACCTCGGCGGCTGGGCGGCGGTGCACCATCCGAGCGTGCGCGTGGACCGGCTGCCGCGCTGGCACCGGCCGGGACTGCTGTGCATCGGTGACGCCGCCCACGCCATGTCGCCCGCCGGCGGCGTCGGCATCAACCTGGCCGTGCAGGACGCGGTGGCCACCGCCAACCTGCTGGGCCCACTCCTCGCCCGGGGCGGCACCCCCGAAGACGCCGACCTGGCCCGGGTGCAGGCGCGAAGGGAACGCGCCGCCGATCTTCACCGCGTTCCGCACGCTGCCGCCGCTGCGCCACCTCCTCGGACGTTTCATCGGCCTGGGCGTCCGTCCGAGCACATCGCCGCGTAAGGGGGCCGTGATGGAGCTGCGGGCCTGCCCCGCCTCGGTCATCGCCGGCTGAGCACGGTGCTGCTCAAGGGCAGGCGGGTGTGACGTCGCCGCAGCGTGCCCGGATCGCGCCGGTGGCGCGTTCGATCGTCTCGCTCGGGTACGGCGTCGTCCGGCTGGTGCCGTACAAATCCCAGTAGAAGTCGTTCAGGGCCGCCGCGACGGGCGCGTACCGGCGGATGATCGTGGCGGCGGCCGGCGGGGCGCCGGCGGGGTCCGCGCCCGCCGCGCACGCGCGGATGTAGTCGTTGCGGGGCCGCGGTTTGCCGTCCGGCGGCGCCGGCACCCCGCAGACGTGGGTGACGAGCCAGTTGACCAGGCGCGTCATCGCGTAGGCGAGGTCGTGGGTGCGGTTGCGGCGCAGGAAGCTGCGCTCCTGCTCGGACAGGTCGAAGCGGGAGGAGGTCGCGAGGCCGAGGTCGGCGAGGTAGAGGCGGTCGCCGTCGGTGAGGATGTTGCCGAAGTGGCCGTCGAAGTGCATCAGCTCCTGGCCGTTCATGAAGGCCACGTCGGTGAGCAGGCACGACTCGACCATGGCGATCGCCTCGGTCGCGGCGTCGTGGCCGGCGGCGAGCTGCGCGGCGAGCCAGGTGTCGAGGGTGTGCGGGATGTACTCCTGGAACAGCACGATGCTCGCCGACGCGCGGGCGAGGGCGTGCAGCCGTTCCCCCACCGCCGCGGATCCGTCCCAGTAGCGGACGGCCGCCTCGACGTCGGCGTGCTCGGAGGTCGGCGGCGGCGCTCCGGGCAGCACCCGCCAGTGGTAGAGCAGCGCGAAGGCGGCGCTGCGGCCGGTCAGGACCCAGGTGGTCGTCATGACGCTCGCCGCGAGCTCGCGCCAGGCGCCGAAGCCGGGCGAGCCGATGGCGGCGATGCCGTACTGGCAGAACGGCGGCAGCCCGAACAGGTTCGCGGTGGACATCATGTTGCCCGGGCGGCGTTCGAGGTCGGTCAGGGGGATGCGCTTGGCGAAGACGGGCACGCCGCCGACGTCGAGCAGTGCCGAGGTGCCGCCGATGCCGGAGCCCAGGGGCCGTGCCCGCGCCAGCGACTCGCCGAGCCGCCGGTCGCTGTGCAGCGCGAGCGCGCTCGCGACGTCGCCGTACCTGCTGATTCGCGCGCGGGGAGACATGTCTTGCTGCTGCAACGGCAGGCACCCTTCGTGATCGGCTTCGCGGGGTAGACGCTACCCGTCGTCCGGCTCGTAGCGGCCCGGCGCGAGCACCCCCCGCGGGTCGAACAGCTCCTTCAACCGGCCGAGCACCTCGGGCGGGCCGCCGGCGGTCATGTGATCGACATCCAGCCGGTACGGCAGCCAGCCGTGCTCGGCGAACCGGCGGTGCAGCAGGTCCAGCGCCTGGTGGGCACGGGCCGCCCCGGCCTTGGGGAACAGGCACGACACCGCGAGGTCGATCACGTCGCCGGAGATGGCGTTGACGGTGGCCTGCCAGCGCGTGCCGGTCTCGGCGCCCACTTCGCGCACCAGCGTCCGCGCCCGGGCGACCGCCGCGCCCCGGAACGGCAGCAGCGGCAGGAAGAACAGGTAGCCGGTGCCGGGGTTGGCGTCGACGCCGCCCGAGGTCGTGCCGAACCAGTCACGCAGCACCGCCTCGTTCCCGCCCGGGTCGCCGCCGAGGCAGCGGCGCAGCTGGTCGGGCAGCTGCTCGCCGCCCGGGTGCGCGCACACGTCGTCGAACAGGCCGCTGCCGCCGGCCCGGCGCAGCAGCAGGTCGCGGGCGAGCGCGGCCAGCTCAGGGTCGCCGTCCACGCAGCAGTACGCGGTGCACTCCTCGGAGTCGCCCGGCTGGTAGATCTTCAGCACCCCGCCGGCCAGCCGCTGCCCCCGGTAGTCGCGCAGCTCGTCCACCACCTCGGCCAGCCGGCCGGCGCCGAAGCGGAGCCGTACCAGGTGCAGGGCGCACGGCCTGGGCAGCAGCCGGATCACCGCGGCGGTCACCACGCCGAAGCTCGACTGCGTGAACAGCGGCATCAGCGCGGGGCCCACCTCGTGCCGGTACGGCACCACCCGGCCCCGCTCGTCGGGCCATCTCCCCAGCCGCAGCAGCCGGCCGTCGGCCAGGACCACCTCCAGCCCGGCGACGTCCTCGCAGCGCTGGCGGCGCAGCCCGACGCCCCGCTCCAGCGCGTTGCCCACGATGCTGGTGTGCGCGGAGGAGGCGGTGACGTTCAGCATGTACGCGCTGCCGTCGAGCAGCCCCGCCAGCCGGCCCTGGGTGACGCCCGGCTCCACCACGGCGGCTCCGACGTCCAGGTCGAGGTGGCGGACCCGGTCGAGCCGCCGCAGATCGAGCAGCACGGCGCCGTCGCGGACCGGCTCGCGCGAGCCCAGCCCCCAGTTGTGCCCGGTGCTGAGGGGGTGGAGCGTCACGCCCGGGACGGCCGTGCGCAGGATGGCCCGGACCTGCTCCACGTCGCCGGGGCGGAGGGTGCCGAGCACCCGCCGGGGCCGGAACATGCCGACGTTTGTGCCCGTTTCCGCCTGGCCGGCCGGTCCGAGCCGGTGACTCCATTCGCGCAGCCAGCGTTCCGCCTCGCTCACACCTGGTGCTCCTCTTCTCCGGGGTCGCCATGCCTGTCATGCCCCTACGGAAAGTGTTCAATTGACTACGGACAGGTATCGTACGAGTATGCCGACCGTACAGAAGGAGGTCGCGTGACGACGAGCCCGCGCGAGGTGTACTACGAGCTGTGCCTGCGGCTGCTCGGCCCGTACCGGACCACCGAGCTGACGGGAGCGCAGCTCTGCGAGATCGGCGAGGTCGTCTACGGCGCGCCCGAGCGTTTCAGCCTGTACGGCGTCGCCGCCCCCGCGATGGCGGCCACCGGGCTGCGGGTGCTGGGCCGCACGGCCGCCGAGTGCTGCGCCGACATCATGGCCACGGCCGTCGCCGACACGGTCGCCGACCTGCACGGACCGCCCGGCGAGCACGATCGGCCGCTCGTCGCCGAGCTGTTCTGCGGCTCGGGCAACCTGAGCCTGCACCTCGGCCGCCGGCTCGGCGTGCCGGTGCACGCGGCCGAGCTGGACCCGCTCGTGCACCGCGCCACCAGCCACAACCTGGCCCTCATGGGCGCCGCGACCCGGCTGGAGCTGATCGACTACCGCGAGCTCCTCCCCCGGCTCCCCGCCCGCGGGCCCCGCGACACCTACATCGTCGAGCCGCCCTGGGGGCCGGCCATCTCTCCGGACGGCCTCGACCTGCTCGGCACGTCGCCGCCCGTGCCGGAGATCCTGGCCGACATCCTGCGGGCCCGCGACGGCAGGCCGTGCCTGGTGGGGATCAAGACCATCGACCGCATCCTCCACGACTCCCTGAACGCCGCCTTCGCCGGCGCCCGCCACCTGCGTACGATCGCGAACGAGCGGGCGTTCCCCGACGGCGCCAGGATGCAGTTCCACTTCTACGGCATCGGCCACGGCTGAGAGCGGGGTCAGGCTCGGCACAGGCCCATGAAATCCCTGCGGGCCAGGGTGTCGCGCTCGAAGACGCCTTTGAGGTGCAGGGTCGTCATCTTCGCCCCGGCCGCCCGCACGCCGCGCAGCGTCATGCAGGAGTGCTCGGCGACGACCTGGCAGGCCGCCCCCATGCAGTCGAGCCGGGCGCACAGGCTCTCGACGATCTGCTCGCCGAGCCGCTCCTGCACCTGCGGCCGGGCGGCGAAGCCCTGCGCCATGCGGGCCAGCTTGGACAGCCCCACGATGGGCGCGCCCGGCGACGGCAGGTAGGCGACGGTCATGCTGCCGGTGAAGGGCAGCAGGTGGTGCTCGCACAGCGAGATGAACGGCAGGTCCGTGACCGCGATGACGCCCGACTGCGCGGACTCGGCGGGGAAGGTGACCTCCAGGTGCCGGCCGGGGTCCTCGCGCATCCCGGCGGTCAGCTCGTACAGGGCCGACACGAGCCGGGCGGGGGTGTCGGCGAGGCCGGGGGCGTCCAGTGGCAGGCCGAGCGCGGCCATCAGCCGGCGGGCGTGCGCGGGGGCCTGGTCGATGGCGGCGGCCTTCTCGATCGTCATGACGCCGCCGGTCGCCTGAGTGAGGGAGTTCGCCCGCCGTTGCCTGGCACGTACTCGGCCGCGTTGACCTGGGTCTCCGTCACCAGGACTCGGCCGACCCTCGCGCCCGCCGCGCGCTCGCGTCCGTCCAGGATCGCCTCGGACGCCCTGGCCAGCAGCACCGCGACCGCCTCCACCGTGGGATGAGGCAGGTCGCGGACGTAGGGGGCCTGGCCGAACAGGTAGACCTTGCTGCCGTGCGCGGCCAGCAGCGGCGCGAGGGGGTCGTCGGCGCCCAGCATGGCGCCGTGGTCGAGGTGCGCGTCGATGAACGCGCGCAGCTCCTTCTTGAACGGGCCGAACTCGACGATGGTCTGGTCCGCGCTCAGCTCCTCCGCCTCGACCACGACCTCGGCCCACCACGAGTGGCCGTGCAGGCTGTGGCACTTGCCGCCCAGATGGGGCAGCCGGTGAGCGGTCTCGAAATTATGGCAGACCCGGATCCGATGCGTCATCAAGCGCCTCTCTGTCGTAGTGGGTCGGGTCGGGGGTGGCGCTGCGGGCGTACGCGCTCCTGCGGGTCATGCACGCGATGCAGGTGCCGCAGTGGACGGGACCGTCGAGGTAGCAGGTCCAGCTCTTGTGCATGGGCGCGCCCAGGCGCGCGCCGTAGGCGACGATGTCCTCCTTCTGCATGCTGATGAACGGCGCCTCGACCCGCGGGGTGTGGAACCCCCGGGAGGCCAGCCGCACCATCTCCCGGTACGCCTCGAAGAAGTCGGGCCGGCCGTCGGGCATGGGGTAGCCCTCGCGGGTGTGGTGCACGCCGAGCGCCACCACCTCGGCCCGGCGGGCCGTGGCGACGGCGACGGCCATGTCGAGGATGAAGGCGTTGCGGTTGGGGATGGTGATCGAGCGCAGCGCGGCATCGGAGGGGACCAGGGTCGGCACCTGCTCGTCGGGGTCGGTCAGCGAGCACCCGGTCAGCAGGGGGCTCAGGCCGGTGATCGTCACCGTGTGGTGCTCGGCCTCCAGGTGTGCGGCCACGTCCGCGCCGGCCGCGAGCTCGGGTGCGCGGTGCCGCTGGCCGTAGTCGAAGGAGAGCAGCAGCAGCCGGTGTGTCCTCGCGTAGTGGACGGCCAGCACCGTGGAGTCGAGCCCGCCGGAGAAGAGCACGACGGCCAGGGGCGCGGGGGTGCCGTCAGGACGGGGAGCGGATCGGGGAAGCCTCACATCCCTACTCTAAGTAATTAAATACTAACAGAGAGTCACTTAGCCGACAGACTGACGTCACTCACGGCAACCAAAGGCTCACCGGATACCGCGCCCCGCTCCGTCCGGAGCGAGATATCTTTCATCGCCGCCCGCATGTTGGTTGAATACTTTCACCCCTGCTTCCCCTCAACCCCCCGGAGGGAACAGCTCGTGAGAACCATCACTCGCTTATCGGCCGCCGTCGTGGCGGTCTGCCTGGCCCTGCTCGGCTCCGCGAACCCGGCGGCGGCCGCGAGCACCATCGTCGACAACGCCACCGCGGGCCAGTTCACCGCCGGCGCCGACTGGGGCACCTCGGCGTGGTCGGCGCAGCGCTACGGCGCCGACTACCGGTTCGCCACACCGAACACCGTCGCCAGTGACGCCGCCTGGTTCCGGGCCTCGATCCCCGCGGCCGGCCCCCACCTGGTGGAGGTCTGGTATCCGGCGGACGCCGGCTACAACAGCGCCACCCCGTTCGTGGTGGCCACCGCGGACGGCACCCGCAGCGTGACCGTCGACCAGCGCGCCAACGGCGGCCGCTGGGTCAGCCTCGGCACGTTCACCCTGGCCGCCGGCGACTACAACGTGGTCGGCGTCAGCCGCTGGACCAGCCAGCCCGGCTACGTCGTCGCCGACGCGATCCGGCTCACCCCCTCGACCGGCGGGGCCGCGTTCTCCCTGCCCCTGCCGCGCGGTGCGCTGCCGCGCAGCGAGTACGACGACCCGCACCACGACTACCCCGCCATCGACCTGCCGGTCGGCACCGGCACCCCCGCCTACGCCGTCCGGGCCGGCACCGTGACCGTCATCGACGACAGCCTGTGCGGGCGCGGCATCAACCTGACCGGCACCGACAGCGCCATCTACACCTACTGCCACTTCTCGTCGTGGTCGGTCTCCAACGGCGCGTCCGTCGGCGTCGGCCAGCAGATCGGGCTGACCGGCAACACCGGCAACTCGACCGGCCCGCACCTGCACTTCGGCATCCGCACCGGCAGCACGCGGCGCTGCCCGCAGAACTTCCTGCTGGCCATCTACGACGGCGCGACCCCGCCGGCGGCGAGCAGCCTGCCCACCACCGGCTGCTTCTACGCGAGCCGCTCGACGGAGCCGGTCATCCCGCTGGGCTGAGCCCGGGCATCAGGGCGACGACCGCGTCCAGGTCGTCGCCCTGACGCGGCAGGCGTCGTCCCCGGGCCTCAGAGCCCGCCGGGCGAGCGTTCGTTCTCGACGTACCGGCATCGGCGGCGCGCGAGCCTGAGCGGGACGGCATGGCCGGGTGCCCGCGCGATCACCGCAGGGCGGCCAGCGTGTGGAGCGGGTTGTCCAGGAGGCCGGCGAAGGCCAGCTCGGCGGCACCGGCGAGCGTGGTGTCCTCGCCCAGGGCCGTCACCGCCAGGCGGACGCGTTCGCGTGACACCGGCAGCACGTGCGCGTCGATCCGCGCGCGGACGCGGGCCGCGGCCGCCGGGTAGACGTCGCTGAGCATCCCGCCGAAGACCACGAGCGCCGGGTTGAACAGGTTGATGAGGTTGACGACGCCGACGCCGAGCCAGTCGCCGACCCGGTCGAGGGCGTCCCGCGCCCGGGCGTCACCGGCCGCGGCGAGGGCGACGACGGCCCGGATGCCGTCGCGTCCGATGAGGCCGTTCGAGCGTCCGGCGTAGTCGAGCAGCGCCTCCTCCCCCACCTCGGCCTCCAGGCAGCCGCGCGACCCGCACAGGCACGGCCTCCCCTCGAACGGGTTGACCAGCATGTGCCCGAGCTCGCACCCGTAGCCCGCGTCGCCGTCGAGGAGCTTCCCGCCGACGATGATCCCCCCACCGACGCCGACGTCCCCGTGCAGGTAGATGAGGTTGTCCACATCCCGCCCGGCACCCCGTACGTGCTCGGCGACCGCGCCCAGATGCGCCTCGTTGCCCACCTCGACGGGCAGCCCGAGACCCAGCCCGGCGGCGAGCTCCGGCCCGAACGCCTGGTCCTCCCAGCCGAGGTGCGGCCCGTACCGGACCGTCCCGTCCGCACGCTTGATCAACCCGCAGTACGACGCGCCGACCCCCACGCACAACCCGTCCGCCCCGGCGACCAGCTCCCGCCCGAAGGCCGCCAGAACGCCGACGACGTCCTCCAGATCGACCCCCGCCCGCGTCCGCACGGCCGCACGCCGGTCGAGCACCCGCCCGCCCAGCCCGACCCGCGCCGCGAGCAACCGATCCACGGCGACGTCGAAGGCGAGCCCGTACACCTTCTCCTGCTCGGGCATGACCACGATGGACGGCCGCCCCGCCCGCCCCTGCCCGGTGGGAACACCTTCCCGGACGAGCCCGGCCGCGATGAGCTCGCCGGTGAGATCCATGATCGTGCTCCGGTTGAGGCCCATCCGGCGGCTGAGCACCGCCCGCGACACCGCCCCTTCCTTGTGGACGCACCGCAGCACCTCGCTCAGGTTCCGCTGCCGCACCTGCTCCTGCGTCCGCACGCCCGCCGCCGCTCCCGTCACCCCCGCCAGCTTAGAGCTTGCCGCCCTGCTGACCACAACGTCCAGGACGGTACCTGCACCCGCGGTCCGCATGACGTGGGCCGCCGGCTCGCCTCGTGTGGGGGATCCGGTCGCCGGCAACGGGGACCTGGATGGCCGGGCGGCTACCATGATGTCCTCTTGCTGGGGGTGATGGCTGTCGTGGCTGAGGGGCAACAGCGGGCCGCGGCGCTGGCGCCGTTCGTCGTGAGGTCGAGTGACTACGAGCTAGGGCCGGTGGCCGTTCATCGGGGGCTGCCCTCGTCCACGTTGTCGATCACGATCCCGCGGTCGGGGGCCGTGGAGATCGGGTGGCTCGGGCGGCCGGGGTCGGGGCGGCGGTTTCAGGCGGCGGTGGCCGGGCTGCATCTGGGGGCGGCCGAGCTGAGGCAGCGGGGCGGCGCGCGAGGGGTGTGGGTGACGCTCAGCCCGCTGGGGGCGGTCGCGTTGCTGGGGGTTCCGGCGTCGGAGCTGGCGGGGGACGTCGTCGAGCTGGCGGACGTGGCGCCGGCGATGGCGGAGCTGCCGGAGCGGCTGGCGGGCTGCGGGTCCTGGCCGCAGCGGCGGGCTCTCGTCGAGAACGCGCTGCTGGCCGGGCTGGTCCGGAACGAGGAGCGCGCCGGTGGGCCCGCGCTCGGCGCCGTGCTGGCGGCGTTGTCGGCGACGGCCAGGGTGGAGGAGGCGGCGCGGGCTCTGGGGTGGTCCAGGCGTTATCTGAGCCGTACGGTCCGGGCCGCGTGCGGGGTGACGGCGAAGGAGTACCAGCGGCTGCTCCGGTTCGAGGCCGCGCGGGGTGACCTGGTGGCGGGTGCCCGTGCGGGGGCGGTCAGCCTGGCGGCGGTCGCGGCGGGGGCGGGGTTCGCCGATCAGGCGCATCTCACGCGGGAGTGGCGGGCCATGGCGGGATGTACGCCGGCCGCGTGGCTGCGCGCGGAGGGTATGGCCGGGTAAAGGTCCCAAATCTTCAAGCTCGGCCGCGGCGCCCCTGGAGACGATGGGGCCCCACGTTGCTTTCGTCTACCAGGAGGACCGCTCATGTCCGTCCGCCGCGTCATGCCCGACATCCGTTCCGAGGCCATGGAGGAGAGCCGGGACTTCTACGCCCTGCTGGGATTCGAGGAGGTCATGAACCTCGGCTGGGTCATGACGCTCGCCTCCCCCACCACCCCGAGCGCGCAGGTCACGTTCATCAGCCAGGACCGGAGCGCGCCGGTCGTGCCCGACCTGAGCGTCGAGGTGGACGACGTGGACGCTGCCTATGCGGCCGTGCAGGCGAGCGGCGCGGAGATCGTGCACACGTTGCGGGACGAGGAGTGGGGGGTGCGCCGGTTCTTCGTGCGCGATCCCAACGGCCGGGTGGTGAACGTGCTGAGCCATCGGTGAGCGCTCAGCCGTGAGCCTGCGCGCGTACGGAGGCGCCCTTGCGCAGGATCCAGGGCACCAGCGCGCGGTGGATCGGTGACAGCGCCGTCCACACCACGCGTCCCCGTGGCCGGTCGTACCGGAGGAAGGTGGCGGCCGCCACCTGTCCTTCGGTGGCGCGCACCACGATGTGGGCGGTCAGGAACGAGGACGCGGCCTCCATGCGGATCCAGTCGGGCCCGCGTTCGGCGATGCGCCAGCCGGCCACGGTGTCCGGCGACGGCTGCGCGCTGAGGCGCAGGCCGAGGAAGCCGCTCCAGATCAGCCGCTCCGAGGCGTTGGGCACGTCGCCGAACATCGCGCGGGCCCACTGCTCGGGCGTGGCCCGGACGTCGGTGGCGAGGGTGAAGTGGTCGGTGTAGCCGGACAGCGGGCTGAGCTCGCGGACGGCGGCGGGAATGGTCGTCACGCTGGTCTCCGTTCGTCTATACGCTACCGTATACATCGAGGTTAGCCCCAGTTATACGGTGCCGTATAGACGGTGGACAGGGTGAGGTGGGACACATCGTGGGCGCGATCCGGACACCACGCGACAAGTGGATCGAGGCCGGGCTGCAGGCCCTGGCCGCCGGAGGCCCGGACGCCGTGCGCGTCGAGGCGCTGGCCAAGCGGCTCGGCGTCACGAAAGGCGGTTTCTACGGATATTTCGCCGACCGCGACGCCCTGCTGACCGCGATGCTGGACACCTGGGAGCGGGAGAGCATCGACGAGGTGATCGAGCGCGTCGAACGCGAGGGCGGCGACCCGAAGGCCAAGATCCAGCGGGCGGGCATGCTGACCTTCTCCAGCGACCGCCTGCTGCCCATCGACCTCGCGGTACGCGGCTGGGCCAGGCGCGACGAGGCGGTCGCCGAGCGGCTGCGGCGGGTCGACAACCGGCGCATGGCCCTGCTGCGCGAGATGATCGGTACGTTCTGCGCCGACCCCGACGAGGTCGAGGCCCGTAGCGTGCTGGCGTTCTGCGCGGCGATCGGCGCGCACTTCCTGGCCGCCGACCACGCCGGGCGCACCCGCGCCCAGGTCCTCACCCACGCCGCCGACCTGCTGCTCGACCGCCCCCGGCCCGCCACCGGGAGCTGACCCGGCGGGCGCGATGGCGCGAGGCCGCCGGCGCGAGGCCCGCCCGGGCGATGGCGCGGGGCCGCCGGTGCGGCGTATCGTCGGCGTGTGATGGGTGAGCAACCGCAGCCTCCGCCCGGCGGCGCGTTCGTCGTCCGGATCAAGGCCGGCAGCGTCGCCCGCCAGGGCAGGGCGAGCTGGCTCCTGTGGGGCCTGGGGATCTGCCTGGCGCTCGTGATCTGGTTCCTGGCCCGGCCCTGGTTCGTCACGACCCCGCAGGAGAGCGGCGGGTCGGCCGTGCTGGGAGCCGTCGCGTACGTGGTGATCGGCCTGGCCGTCGTCGCCCTGCTGCTCGCCGCGCACGCCGCGTGGATGTTCGCGTTCGAGCTGGTCAGGCCGCGTTATCTGCGGATCTCGGCCGAGGGCGTCGAGCTCGCCCGCGGCCTGCGTCATGTGCGTTTCGCCTGGCCGCGCATCGCCTCGGTCGCGATCGTCCCGGGCGTCGGGCGCAAGGCGCACGCCACGTTGGTCCTGCGCCCGGTGTTCGACTTCACGGGCGCCGACCCGTTCGAGGGGCAGCGGCTGTCCTGGACCGCCGCGCGCTCGCCGTGGCGCGACAAGGCCACCGACACGATCGGCCTGTGCCGCCTCGACGAGCTGAACACGACGCCGGGCCGGCTCGACGCCGCCCTCCGCCACTTCAGCCCCCGCCCTGTCACCCCCGGCCCGGACGGGCCCGGGGCGCCTGGCCGGCCGGGCGGCTGATCAGAGGAAGACGCGCGCGACGTCGAGCCACGTCCGCGCGTCCTGGCCGACCGCCGTGACGCCGGTCTCGGCCAGGGACCTGCGCCGGGTGACCCGCAGGCAGAAGTCGAGCGCGCTGCCCTGTACGCGTTGCGCGGCGACACCGTCCTGCCCGTGCGCCCACGTCTCCATCAGCCGCAGCGGCGCCATGAGCGCCGCGTCCGCCTCCAAGCCGTACCACGGGAACGCCTGATCAGCCGGTACGTCCCGGAGCCGCGCCACCACCAGGGCGTCGAGCTCGTCCCCTTCGGCCCCCAGATCGTCCAGCGCCCGGCCCGGCTCCACCCGGACATGTCAAGGCCATAGGTCACGATCGATGCATCCCACCCCGATTCGCCTCCTTGGCAAGCTCCTCCCGATCGCTCGACTCGACCTGGAAACCTGGCGAGGAGTCCAAGCATTGAGAATGTCATCTCACTCTTCGGGAAGAGCGTCCGCGGTGAGCAGGAAGGCGGGCGGTGCGTCGCTCCACTCGGGGACGTCCAGCGCGTTCAGGGCCGCGGCGATCTTCCGTTCCTCGTAGGTGAAGTGGGATTCCACGAGCGCCGCCAATCCGTCCAGCTCGCCTTGCACATTCCGGTTCTGGGCGTCGCCGAGGCCGTCCACGAGGCGCTGCAGCCTGCGCAGGGTGTCGCTGACGATCCGAGCAGAACACCGGGCAGTGGGCCGACAGGTCGGGGGCTCGCGCCGAACGGGTCGTCAGGTAGGCGTAGGCGTCGTCGCGGAGGGTGGCGAGCTCTTCGCGCAGCCAGGCGTGCACGGTGATCAATTGGTTGCCGAACGCGGTGAGGCGGTCGGCGGGGGTGGGAGTGCCCATGGATGTCCCAGGTTTCGGCGCCTCCATGCCCTCGGCGGCCTGCTTGCCGGGTGCACCGCGACGCTGACGACGGATCCCATCACTCTTGTGATCGTCCGTCAAGCCGGTGGGAGTGGCGCAGGGCTGTGGTGATGCGGGTGCGCAGGGCGTGCAGGGCCTGGCGGAGCCCGGCCGGGCCCGGCCACGACCACGCGCCGAGCGTGAGCCGGCAGGTGGCCGGGGTGACCTGCTCGACGGTCGATCCGCCGGGGGCGAACCTGGCGACGGTGGAGGCCGGCCACGGTCGCGCGCTCGCCGTCGTCCTGCTCGCCTCTGCCGTGCTGTACCGGGTCACGGCGTTCGTGATGCTCGCGCTTCCCCGGCGATCGGGCGGATGACGGGCCGTTGACAGCCTTCGGGGAGAGATCTACGATCCGATCGAATCGATTCGCTAAGCTCCGCACCCCCTCTTAGCAGCGCCCTTTCCGACACCGGGCCGTGACTGCGCGCCCAAGTACGGAATCGATTCAGCAAGGGCTGCGACTCCCCCGAAGGAGCCACGCACGATGACGAACACCCGACGACCGCCCCTCAGCCGCCGCCTGCCGCAAGCCGTGGCCGCGGCCCTCATCGCCGTCCTCCTCCCGGCCGCCCCCGCCCCGGCGCGGGCCGCCGACGAGGCCATCAGCGTCGACTTCTCCGTGGCCGGCGGCGCGCCGACCTACCGCGCGTCCGGCTGGATCTACGGCATGACGGAGAACGCGGCGGCACCCGCGGACCACTTCTTCCGCGACGTGAAGTTCCGTTACATGCGAGCCGGCGGCGCCCAGCTCGGCTCGCCCGGCGGCTGGGTGGCCGGAAGCTACGACCGCAGGTGGAACGCGACGCTGGCCCAGGCCCGCCGGACGATCGCGCTCGGCGGCCAGTTCGTCATCCTGCCGCACGACCTGTGGGGCGCCGACGGCTACCCCATCTCGCGCTTCCCCGGCGACAACGGCGACTGGTCCGACTACGACGCCTTCCTCACCCGGCTGATCAACGACGTGCGCGCGGCCGGCATCACCGTGCAGTGGGACATCTGGAACGAGCCGAACCTCTCCCTGTTCTGGAACCGCCCGCAGTCCCAGTACTTCGAGCTGTGGCGGCGCAGCTACCAGCGCATCCGCGCCGCGTTCCCGAGCCACCTGATCGTCGGCCCGAGCTGCGCCTGCGTGCCCTCCACCACGCACGCCTTCTGGAACGCCTACCTCGACTTCGTCCGCGCGAACAACGTGGTCCCCGACATCGTGAGCTGGCACTCGCTGCCCGGCGACCCGGTGGCCAACGTGGCCGCCGCCGACACCACGCTCGGCTCGCGCGGCATCGCGCACCCGCGCCCGTACCAGATCAACGAGTACGGCGCCACGAACGAGCAGAACCCGGGTGACGGCGCCTGGTACATCGCCCGCCTGGAGCGGGCCGGCGCCGACGGGCTGCGCGCGAACTGGGCGAGCGCCGGCAACCTGCACAACGATCTGGCGAACCTGCTCGTCCGCAACAGCGCCGGCCAGCACCTGCCCAAGGGCGAGTGGTGGGCCTACCGCTTCTACGCCTCCCAGACCGGTCAGATCGTGTCGGTGACGCCGAGCCCGGCCTACGACGCGTTCGCCACCAAGACGGCCGGGACCGCCAAGGTCCTGGTGGGCGGCGGCGGGACGACCGGCAACGTCGCCGTCGCCCTGCGGCGGCTCGGCGCCACGAGCGGCATCGTGCAGAACAACCAGGTCCGGGCGGTCGTGCAGCGCATCCCGTACAACGGCGGCGGCGCGGTGCAGGGGCCGGTCACCGTGCAGAACACGGTCCTGACGCTGTCGGGTGATGGCGTCACGCTGAACCTGCCGCACACCAACGCCGACGAGACGTTCACCATCACCCTGCTGCCGCCCTCCGAGGGCGGCTTCCAGTCGGTCGCCGTCGCCCAGCACTCCCAGCAGTGCCTGGACAACACGGGCCTGAGCACCGCCGACGGGAACGTGCAGCAGCAGTACTCCTGCGAGGGCGGCGACCAGCAGCTGTGGAACTTCCGCCCGGTCGCGGGGGTGGCCAACACGTTCACCCTGGTCAACCAGCAGAGCGGCAAGTGCCTTGAGGTGGGCGGGAGCTCCACGGCCGACGGCGCGCCGATCAGCCAGCGGTCCTGCGCCGACGGGGCGCAGAACCAGCAGTTCACCCTGCGCAAGGTCACCTACGGCGGCAACGACCCCCACGACTACCAGCTCGTCGCCCGGCACAGCGGCAAGTGCGTCGACGTGAGCACCGTCTCCACCGCGCCCCGCGCCCCCGTCCATCAGTGGACGTGCAACCCGGCCGGCCAGGCGAGCCCGCTCAACCAGACGTGGCGGCTGTGGGGCCGCTGACGGCGGCGCGCCGTTCGTGGGCGGCGGCGAGGATGAGGTAGGCGCTGGCCGTCCAGGTGTAGGCGCGGTCGCGCAGCCCCTCCCCCGTCTGCGCGTCGAAGTTCTCGGCGAATCCCGATTTTTCGCACAAAGCGCGGAATCGGGCGCTGATCTCGTCGGCCAGGGCCGGGTAGCCGGCGCGGCGCAGCCCGTCCTCGATCAGGACGGTCGAGGGCGCCCAGATCGGGCCGCGCCAGTACCCGTCGTCCTGGTAGTGCGGCGAGCCGGGCAGCTCGGTCGCCAGCCCGAACGCGGTCAGGTGCCGCTCGATCCGGGCGGCCAGCGCCGCCCGGACCGGTTCGGGCAGCTCCTCCCCCAGCACGATGGGCATGAGGTCGAGCAGGCTGGAGCTGCCCCAGGTGCGGCCGGTGAGCGCGCCGCGGGCGACGAACCGCTCGCCGTCCCACAGCTCGGCGAGCAGCGCGTCGCGCATCCGGTCGGCCTGCTCGCCCCACCCGGCGTCCGGCGCGAGCCGGGACAGCTCGCGCAGCTGGAGGACGAGGAAGGCGGCCAGGTCGGCGGTCTCGACGACGCGCTCGGGGTCGAAGGTGGTGGCGTTGTCCCAGCCGCTGTCGTTGCCGTGCTGGTAGTGCGGCAGCTCGCGGCCGGGGGCGCGGCGGGCCTCCAGCCAGAACGTGGTCCAGCGGGCCAGCGGCTCGTAGACGTCGGGCCCGGCGGGCAGGCGGCCCAGGGCCCAGCCGTGGATGGGCGGTTTGACGAAGTTGTAGAGGATCTCGGAGTGGGTGACGGAGTCGGGCAGCGCGCCGGCGGCGTCCTGGTGGTCGAACGGCAGCCGGTACTGGTCCCACGCCAGCTCGGGCAGCCCGTCGGCGAGCGCGAGGGCGTTGAAGCAGTGGTCCCAGCTCCACACCTTGTCCATCCAGTGCTTCGACATCAGCACGGCGGGGCGGGTGACGAAACCGGCCGGCCGCACGGTGGCCGACCACAGCACGTAGGCGGCCAGCTCGGCGGCGGGCGTGCGCTCGGTGCGCCAGGGCGCGACCGCGGCGACGAACGCGTCGAAGTCCGCCCGCGCGGCCTTGACCACCTGCTCGAAGGGGCCGGTGCCGGTGTAGGGGACGCGCGCGGTCTCGTACTCCTCGATGGCCAGCTCCCAGTCGCCGTCGAGGACGAGGCCGCGTTCGGCGGTGGCCAGGGCCTGCGTGCCGAGCTGCTCGGCCTGCCCGGACAGGAGGGTGACGCGGTAGCGGCGCCCGGTCTGGTAGACGGTGAAGACGCACGAGCCGTCCACGGGGTCCTGGTAGAGGTACGGCCCGCTGAACGGCGTGAGCACCGGGTCGGCGGCCAGCAGGCGCAGCCCGAGGCCGCGGCCGCGCACGCGCACGGTGTCGGTGCTCTCGTAGGCCAGCTCGATCCGGCCGTGCTCGCCGGCCCAGGTGAGCCGGTGCGGGGTGGCGGTGATCGCGGCGGGCGCCGTGGGGATCAGCTTCAGGATCGGGTGCATGCCGGTCTGGTGGGAGACCAGGTGCACGTCCTCGGCGTAGGTGTGCTGCGCCACGACGGGCGAGAAGCCGAACCATGATCCGCGATGGCTGAACGGGATGTCCCGCAGGGAGAACACCGGGCCGGAGGCGGCGGCGGTCATGAAATGAGGGTCCCTTCTCAATCTTTGACGGCCCCGGCGGTGACGCCGGCGGCGACGTAACGCTGGGCGATCACCAGCAGGACGGTGGCGGGGACGGAGGCGATCACGGCGGTGGCCATGATCGCGTTCCACTCCTGGTTGTTGTTGCCGATGTAGTGGTAGATGCCGAGGGTGATGGGCTGGTGGTCGCCGCCCTGGTCGAGGGTGGAGGCGAAGACGAAGTCCGACCACGCCCACAGGAACGCGAACAGCGACACCGTGATGATCGAGTTGCGGGAGACGGGCAGCACGATCGACAGGAACGTCCGCACGACCCCGGCGCCGTCGGTGCGGGCGGCCTGCAGCAGCTCCTCGGGGATGCCCGACATGAACGTGGCCAGGATGAGCACCGCGAACGGCACGGCGAGGGTGGAGTCGGCGACGATGAGGCCGGGCACGGTGTTGAGCAGGCCGGTGTTGAGGAAGATGGCGTAGAACCCCATCGCCATGATGATCCCCGGGATCATCTGCGCCACGAGCAGCACGAAGCTCAGCGCCCCGCCGCCGCGCGGGCGCAGCTTGGCCAGCGAGTACGCCGCCGGCGCCGCGACGAGCAGGGTCAGCGCCACCGTGCCCAGCCCGACGACCAGGCTCACCCCGAGGTAGGGAAGCTGCTGGTCGAGCACCGCCCGGTAGCCGTCCAGGGTGCCGTCGATCGGGAACCAGTTCGGCGGCGACTTGCGCATGTCGGTGTCGCGGGTGAACGACACGTTGATCATCCAGTAGACCGGGAACAACATCACGGCGGTCAGGACGACGCCCACCACGCTCTTCCAGCGCCTCATGCCAGGGCCTGCCTGCGCTGCACGCGGATGTAGACGAGCCCGAAGGCCAGCGCCATCACGATGAGCAGGTTGCCGACGGCGGCGCCCGGCCCGAAGGACGGCACGAGGTTGCCGAAGCCGAGCCGGTAGGACCAGGTGGCGAACGTGGTGGACGCGCCGCTCGGCCCGCCCTTGGTCATGATCCAGATGATGTCGAACACCTTCAGCGTGTAGACCAGGCCGAGCAGCAGCGTGATCGCCGACACCGGCCGCAGCAGCGGGAAGGTGATGCGCCAGAACCGCTGCCGGCCGTTGGCCCCGTCCAGCGCGGCGGCCTCGTACACGACCGCGGGGATCGCCTGCAGGCCGGAGTACAGCACCACGAGGTTGAACGGGACGCCGATCCAGATGTTGGCGATGATCACCGACCACAGCGCCCAGTCCGGCGAGGTCAGCCAGTTCACCGGCCCGAGCCCGACCCACGACAGCGCCGCGTTGACCACCCCGGAGTCGCTGTTGAGCATCCACGACCAGGTCGAGGCCGACACGATCAGCGGCAGCAGCCACGGCACCAGGAACAGCGCCCGCAACGTGGCCGACAGCGGGAAGTGCCGGACGAAGAACAACGCCAGCGCCAGCCCGATGCCGAACTGGAAGACCAGCGACACCAGCGTGAAGACCACGGTGTGCCACAGCGCGGGCCCGAAGGTGGCGTCGCCGAACACCTTGGCGTAGTTGCCGAACCCGGCGAAGGGCGCGCCGCCCTGCACGAAGGAGCGCACGGTGTAGGTGCGCAGGCTCAGCTCGACGTTGCGGAACAGGGGGTAGGCGTAGAAGAGCAGCAGGTAGAGGACGACGGGGGCGAGGAACGCCCACGCCGCCCACTGCCCGGACCGCGCGCCGCCGGATCGGACACGGCCGGATCGGATGCGGCCGGATCGGATGCGGCCGGATCGGATGCGGCCGGATCGGGCGCGGGCGGATCGGGCGCGGGCGGATCGGGCGCGGGCGGCCGGGGCAGGCGCCGCCGTTCGGATGGTGTCGCTCATGCCGTCACTGGGCCGCGGCGGTCTGCGCCGCCGTCATCGCTTCCTGCGGCGACTTCGATCCGCTCAGGACGGCCTGCACCGCGCCCCACATCGGCTCGGAGATCTTCGGATACCTGGTGCCGAGGTCGTCGCTGGTGCGGCCCTTGGCCGCCTTGACCGCGTCCACCCACACCTTGAGGTCGGGCGTGGCCGCCACCTGCTTGGCCTGCACCGCCTCCGTCGGGGCGACGTAGGACAGGGTCGTGGTGGTGGTGAGCGAGTTGTCGGTGCTGGTCAGGCAGGTCACCAGCTTCTGGGAGGTGGCGTAGCGGCCGGTGTCGGCCTGCACGGGGATGCTGACGAACTCGCCGCCGGTCGGCGCGGGCGCGGTGCCGCCCGTCTTTCCCGGGATGGGGATGATCCCGTACGGGAAGCCGGCCTTCTTGGCGTTGGCGAGCTGCCAGGTGCCGTTCTCGGCGAAGGCGTAGTCGCCGGTGGCGAACTCCTGCCAGCTCGTGGTCTGGGTGTTGCCGATGACCGAGTTGGGGGCGTACCCCTTCTTCAGCCAGTCGCTCCACAGCGTCACCGCGGAGACGCCCTCGGGGGAGTCGAGCTTGGTCAGGCTCGCGCCGGAGCCCCAGAACCAGGGCAGGAACTGGAAGCTGCCCTCCTCGGTGCCGATCGCGGAGAACGTGATGCCCTTCTTCCCCTTCGCCTTCACCTTCTCCAGCGCGGCGGTCAGCGACGCCCAGTCCTTGACGGAGGCGATGTCCACCCCGGCCGCCTTCAGGACGTCCTTGTTGTAGTACAGGGCCAGGGTGTTGGCGCCGATCGGGACGCCGTAGGTCTTGCCGCCGCTCTGCCCCGCGGCCAGCAGGTTCGGCGCGATGGCCGACACGTCGAGCTTGTTCTCCTCGGTGGTGGTCAGCACGCCGGCCTCGGCCAGGGTGGAGACCACCGGGTTGTCGACGATCAGCACGTCCGGGGAGTTGCCCTGCTGGGCGGCCAGCAGGGCCTTGTTGGTCAGGTCGCTGGTGTCGTAGCCGGTGCGCTCGACCTTGACGCCGGCGCCGGTGCCGCACTTCTCCAGCAGCTTCACCCACTCCGAGGTCTTGTCGTACTGCGGGTACGGGTCCCAGATCGTGTAGGTGCCGCCGCCCGCGCTCTGCCCGGCGCCCGTGGTGCCCGCGCCGTCGCCGCCGCCGGGCGTGGACGAGCAGGCGACCAGCCCGCCCATGGCGGCCACCACCGCCAGGCTCGCGCCGGCCGTACGCCGGCTCCTTGCCGCTGATCTCATTGAGCTGACCTCCGCTGACAGGCGTTACGCGGCCGTTTCGAGGTGATGTCGAATCGATTCGTCGAATCGATTCGCCTGAACATAGGCCCGCTCCCCCGCCCGCGTCAATGCGTGCGCGGGCAAGGATGCGGAGCCGTTGCGTGAGAACGCACCTCACGCACCTGGGTGCCGCCGCCAGAACCGGTTCGACATACGATGGTCCGCGACCGGCAGGTTCGGACGAGGAGCACGGTGAACATCGGAGAGATCGCCAAGCGGGCGGGCGTGTCACGCAGCACGGTCTCCTACGCGCTCACCGGCAAGCGCCCGGTGTCGGAGGAGACCAGGCGCCGCATCCAGGCGGTCATCGACGAGCTGGGCTACCGGCCCAACGCCTCGGCCAGGGCGCTGAAGGAGGGCCGCACCCGCACGATCGGCCTGGTCATACCGCCCGCCGGGCAGCGCCTGACCGACATGCAGCTCGGCTTCGTGGCCAGCGTGGTCGACGCCGCCGCCCGCGCCGACCTCGACGTCCTGCTGTCACCCTCGGGCGGCGAGCACGACCGCTCCTTCGAACGCGTGGTCAGCGGCCGGCGCGTGGACGGCGTCATCCTGATGGAGATCCGGCTGGAGGACGACCGGGTCGCCCGGCTGCTCGACAGCGGCGTGCCGTTCGTCGGCATCGGCCACACCCGCCACCCGGAGGAGATGTCCTGGGTGGACGTCGACTACGACACGCTCATCGCCAAGTGCGTGCACCACCTGGCCGACCTCGGCCACCGGCACGTGGCGCTGGTCAACCGCAGCGCCGAGCTGGTCGCCGCCGGCTACGGGCCCGGCCACCGCGCGCAGGCCGGCTTCGACCGCGCCGTGGCCGAGCGCGGCCTGCACGGCGTGCGGGTCTGCTGCGCCGACGACGTCCAGGCCGGGCAGACCTGCCTCCAGCAGCTCCTCGCCGCGCACCCCGAGCTGACCGCGATCGCCACCATCAACGAGGCCGCCGTCGCCGGCCTCTACCGGGGCCTGGCCGAGGCGGGGCTGAGCGTGCCGCGCGACTTCTCCATCGCGGGGGTGGCGGCGCGGCACTGGGCGGAGAGCGTGCACCCGCCGCTCACCGCCGCCGACGTCCCGGCCGACGAGATGGGGGCCCGCGCGGTGGAGCTGCTCATCCAGCGCATCGCCGACCCCGCCACCCCGCACCGCCACCTCCTGCTCGCCCCACCGGTCTCCCTCCGCAGCACCACCGGCCCAGCCCGCCCCCGCCCCTGACCGTCCCGCCGCATCTGACCGTCCCGCCGCATCTGACCGTCCCGCCACGCATCCCGACCGGCCAGCACGTCCCCGCGTCTGGCCGGCTCCTTCCGCACCACGCTTGACCACCACCGGGCGCGACGCTCATGATCCTGGTCGAATCGATTCGACCAGGAATGGCGACCACCCATTCGTCCGGTCGCCGGCCAGGGCGGTGCTCTACACGCGGACGTCGTCCGGTCCGGGCCTGCCACAAGTCGCGCAGGCGCAGTCCTCCGACGGCATCCGCCGCCGCACGCCCATCACCTGGGACGCCGTCGAGCCCGGCCGGCAGGACCGCGATCCCACTGGCGCCCGTCGCGGCTTGCAGCACGACATGCCGCAGGTACTGATCGTGCTCGCGGGGGTCGTAGGGCGGCGACTGCGGCAGACCGGAGCGTCTCGGCCTGGTCGGCAGCACGCCGGCGTTGCTCCTGCAGCGCGGAGCAGGGACAGCCGGGCGATCAGCGCGGCGAAGTGGTCCTTTCCCGCCCCCATCTCCACACCCCTGCCCGTGCCGCACCGGTATGAAGCTCGCCATTCATGATGTGCTGACAAATCGAAGTCTGTCTGTCACTCTACTCTTACAGTCGGTAGGGAGGGGCCATGACCGATGATGTGTGGATTGCGGGCTTAGTGACCGCTCTGGCCCTTTCATTGATCCCCAGCTCTCTCGCCATCGCGTGGCGCTTCGCAAGCCGGGCCAAACGCCGGCCGACGTTCTTGGTGCCCACCAGCCTGCCGGTCGCACCCCCCTTTCTCGCCGGCCGTGAAGAGGAACTCCGGTTCCTCACCACACATATCGAGAACAACGCTCGCTCTATTCTGATAAAAGGGGAAGCCGGAATAGGAAAGAGCGCCCTCGCGCTGACCGTCGCGCACCAGGTGGCGGCCCGTTTCACCGACGGCCAGCTCTTCACCGTGCTCAACCCCCTGCGCCCGCCGGGCCTGCAGATCGCCGACGCGCTGGGCGACTTCGTCCGAGGGCTCCAGCGAGGCGACGAGAGCGTGCCGAACTCACCGGCCACCCTGCTGCGCAGATACGTCAACCTCACCAGGAGGCGGCGGGTCCTGGTGGTGGTCGACGACGTTCCCGAGGGCATGGACATCCACAAACTGGTGCCCGCGGGCCCCAACTGCCTGTTGATCGTCACCTCGCGCGGCGAGGTGAGCGGCGTCCGGTTCGACACCCGGATCCCGCTCGGCCCGCTGCCCGCGAGTGACGCGCTGAAGCTGCTGAAGGACGTCCTCGGCGAGGAGCGGACCAGCGACGAGGACTGGACATTCCTGATCTCGGAATGCCATTCCGTGCCGCTGGCGCTTTCCCTGGCGGCCTCGGCGCTGGCCACCCGGACGAATTGGCGCATCGACGAGGCCCGGCGGCGATTGCAGGAATTCGCCCGGCAAAGAGAGCGACGCCATGCCGCGGCCAGCCCGTACGACGCCGTTTATGTCTTTCTCACCGAGGAGGAGAAGAACGCGCTGCGCTCGCTGGCCGCCATCGACACCATCGAGTTCCAGCCCTGGGAGCTCGCCGCGGCGGCCGGAATAGATCCCGAACGGGGTAATCATCTCGCCGTGCGGCTGGCCGGCGCCGGTTTACTGGAGCGCCGCGGCTCGGCCATTTCCGGCCTGCCGTATTTCCGGGTGGTCGAGCCCGTACTGGAATATGCGCGGCGGCTCGCCCCGCTCGACGACCCGCAACTGCGCAGCCGGCGCAGCACGCAGCTCGCCATCGCCCGCCAGGAGCGGATCGACCGCGACATCATCCGGCAGATCCGCGTCGACGTGTACACCCAGCTCCAGGCCGGCCAGCTCACCTCGGCGATCAACACCGCCAAGGACGCGGCGCAGATCGCCGCCGACCGGGAGAAGAGGGTGCTGAAGGCGACGGCGTACGCCGCGTTGAGCGAGATCTACACCGAACTCGGCGACATGGCCGAGGCGGAGAAGATCGCCGGCCTCGCCGTCGAGTGCGGCGACCCGGGCAGTACGGCGCGCGCACTGCGCTGCCGTGGCCGCAACGCCCGCCGGCTGCAGCAGTTCGACCAGGCCGCGCACCACTTCGACGAAGCGCTGCGCAACGCGGCCGAAGCGGGCGAGGGCTATGAGTCGGTGCGGATCCACACGGAGTACGCCGTCCTGGAGGGCCTGCGCCATGACCTGCGGGCCGCCCGCGAGCATCTCAGGGCGGCCGCCGAGCAGGTGGAGCGGGAGGCCGGCGCGAGCGAACTGCGGATCCGGCTCGCCTGGGCGCGGAGCAACGTGGAGACGAGCGCCGGGCATTACGGCCCGGCGGAGCGGGCGCTGGTCGAGGCCCGCAAGACAGAGCGGGTCGGGCTGCTCCAGAACGCCTGGATCGACCATGCTCTGGCACGCAACGCGTACGTGGCGGGCAACCACCGGAAGGCGACCGAGCACGCGCAGGCAGGCGTGAGCGCCTTCCAGGCGATGCACAGCCGCTACGGCGCCGCGCTGTGCCGCCACCTTCTCGGGATGGCGGCGCTCGGGCGCAACGATCCGGCGGAGGCGGCGATCTGGCTGCAGGAGGCCGTCGCGGCCTTCGCGGTGTGCGGCGATGCCTGGGTGGAGGCCGACGCCTCGCTCGAACTCGCCCGGATCTACCGCCGCATCGGCCATGAGCAGGAGGCGCCGCGCCTGGTCGCCGCAGCCAAGGACGCGTTCCAGCGACTCGGCGACACCGAGGGGATGCGCCGGGCCGCGGCGGAGGAGATGGAGGTGGCCGCCGCCCTGGCCCGCGGCCGGCGCCGCCGCGCGCTCGTCTCCAACGGGCCCGCCCCCGCGACATGATCGGCCGGATCCGGCATCTCAAACCAGCGGTGGCATGCCTGCTGGCCGGCGCGACCGCCGGCGCGGCGGCCGCGCTCGACGTGGGGGTGCCGGAACACTGGAAGATGCCGCTCTGGGCCGCGTGTGTGGTGTTCGCGGCGGCCGGGATGGCGTTCACCCTCACCTGGCAACGCTGGGGGCGGATTCGCCGCCCCGCCATGCTGCCGCAGCGGCTGATGAAGTTCCGGGGCCGCGCCGAGGAGCTCGACTGGCTGCACCAGCGGCACCGCGAGCAGTCCGGCGTCTCCCAGGGCAACCCCAAGATGCTGCTCATCCACGGCGGGCCGGGGGTGGGGAAGAGCGAGCTGGCGAACGAGCTGGCCCACCAGTTGCGCGACCAGTATCCGGACGGCCAGCTCTACAGCAACCTCGGCCGTGCGGCGGACCCGCGCGAGCCGCAGGTGATCCTCAAGACGTTCGTCGTCAAGCTCGGCGAGTCCGAGGAGAAGGCCGCCCAGCTGACGCTGAAGGCGCTGCAGGACCTCTTCCTCGCCATGACGGCCAGGCGCCGGATCCTCATCGTGCTGGACGCGGCACGCGACGCCGACCAGGTCAAGGCCCTGCTGCCGAACTCCGGCCAGTGCGCGGTCGTGGTCACCAGCCGGAGCAACCTCGGCCCGCAACTCGCGCACCGCCCCTTGCACCTCATGCCGCCGACCGCCGCCGACGCGATCGAGATCCTGCGGGCCTACGCCGAGCCCGACAATCCCGAGGACGCCGGCTGCGCCGCCGAGGTGGTCGAACTGTGCGAGCGGCTGCCACGGGCGCTGCGTGCCTCGGGTGACGCGGCGCGTACCGACATCGGGCTGCGCCGCGTGTGTGAGCAGCTCAGACGCCCAGAAGACCGGCTGGAGCGGCTGAAGAACTACCATCGCGACGTCACCGAGGGCTACTCCATGGAGCTGAGCCGGCTGGACGAGCCCGTCCAGCAGGCGTTCATGCTGCTCTCCATGGTGAAGACGACCACGTTCGTGCCGTGGGTGCTGCAACCGCTGTTCGGCGCCATCGGCCGGGAGGTCACCACGGACGAGGCGGGCAACATCATCGCGGCCCTGAGCGTGGCCGGCCTGCTGCTCCCGGTCGAAGGCCCGGACTCCGCGCGCTACCGATTCCCCCGCTACCGCTTCTCGCCGCTGGCCCGCCTGCTGGCCGACCAGCTGCGGCTGGCGGCCATCCGTCCGGGCGGGCTGCTCGCCACGACCACTCAGGACGACGTCAGAGACTGTTTCCTGCGTACGGTGCTCGCCATGTCGTGCGAGGTCATGGACGGCGGGCAGGGCCCGCCCGTCCCCCGGCCCGAGGTCCCGCCCGCCTGGGTCCCGCGGCGCGACGCCTGGCTCGAGATCGTCCGCGACGACCAGGAGCATTGGCGGCGGGCCGAACACGAGAACCTGCTCAGCGCCGCCGTCTTCGCCCGTACCCGCTATCCGGAGGCGAGCCGGCAGTTGCTGATCCGGCTGGGCGGCGTCATGGGCATCCCGGTCAACCTGGACGACTTCGCGGGGCACGTGGAGCAGGCCGTCGCGGCCGCTCTTCCCGACGAGACGCTCGAGCTCCGGCTGGCACTCATGCACCATGCCGTGGCCGTCGAGGACCACATCCGCATGCTGGCGGAGCACGAGGCGCTCACCAAGCAGCCGGCCCCGCCGCGGATCTCCGCCGAGGCGCTGTTGCTGAAGGGCCGCTCGCTCCAGGAGATCGGCCGCTACAACGAGGCCGGCGAGGCGCTGCGGGACGCGTTGCGGGCCGTGCAGTCCACCAGCGCCATGATGCTGGAGCGCGCGGTCCGCGCGACCCTGACCGAGAACGACGCCACGCTGGATCCTGAGTCGTGGCGCGATGACGGGCCGACGGAGGGCGAGCCAGTGCGCAAAGGGCACGACACCTACCTTTCCGCGCTCATTTCGCTACTGAACGGACGTATCGCCGCCAGACGCAACGACCTGACCGGGATGACGCAGTCGCTGGAGAGAGCGGGCCGGTTCGTCGTCGGCGATCTGGCCTGGGAAGCGCGCCTGGCCTGCGAACGCGTCCGGCTCCGCCTGGACCACGGCGGCGAGGGCCCCTCACCGGAATCGGCCATGGCGGACGTCTGCCAGGCCCGGCTGGCGTTCGAGGCCATGGGCAACGTACCCGGCCAGGCCAGGGCGCGTCTCCTGCTCGCCCGGCTGCTGATGGAACGCGGCAATCTGCCGGGCAGCGCGCAGGAGATCGACCGGGCCCGGAGCCTGCTGCGGACCCGCGACGAGGGCCTGCCCCTCAGCGCCGCCCTGCAGCGCGCGGCGGCCGACCTGTCCATGCGCATGAGCAGGCCGGACGAGGCCCGGCGCGGCTACGAGCTGGCCCTGCTGCAGTACACGACGGCCGGGGACTTCTGGTACGGCGCCTGCGTCCGGGTGGGCCTCGCCGAGGCCGAACGCGCCCTGGGGCAGCCCGCGACCGGCGAGGCGCACCTGTGGCAGGCCGCCGCCCTGTTCTCCGCGTGCGGCGACAGACAGTGGTTGCGGCAGACCAGGGAACGGCTCTGCGTGCTCGGGGCCGAGGAGGAGGACCGCAGAACTCAGCGGTAGCGCAGCACCCCGCCCGAGCGCCAAACGGGGAACACGCGAGCACTGCCCGCAGCTTCTGAAATCGCTGTGGGTCGTACTCCGCTGACGCGCGCCGGACGGCCCTTCAGCCGGCGTCCGCCCCGATCGCTCGCCGGTCAGTCGAGGACGCGGGCGAGGAACTCCTCGAAGGTGGTGGGGGTCGCGGTCTCCGCGGTACGCGGCTGGAGCATGGTGATCCTGCGTTCGGCGACGTCGAGGGTCATGGCGGTGGTGCCGTCGGCCATGTGCGGGGAGAAGCCGGCGGCCAGCAGGCGCTCCCTCATGGTGGCGGCGTCGATCTGCTCGTAGCGGGCCTCCGGCCGGCCGAGGGCCCGGCCGATCGCGGCGGTGATCTCGGTGAGGGTGACGTCCCGGGGGCCCTGCAGTTCGAGGGTACGGGCGCCCGCCTCGCGCCGGCCGGTGAGCAGGTCGGCGGCCACGGCGCCGATGTCGGCCGTGGCGATGGCGGGCAGGGGCAGGTCCGCGGGGATGAGCCCGTGGGCGGTGCCGGTGGCGCGTACCTCGTCGATCATCGGCAGGGCGTTCTCCATGAACCAGCCGGGACGCAGGTGGGTCACCTCCGCGCCGGCCAGGGTGTCCAGCGCCTCCTCCAGCGGGCGCAGCCCCCACACCGGGCCGCAGGCCCCGTCATGGTTGGCGGCCCAGCCACTCAGGCTGACGATCCGGGTGCGGTCGCCGAGCCCGTCCAGCGCCTGCCGGAAGGCGTCGATCACCCGCCGCTGGTAGGCGGGGAAGTCGGTGCTGCCGGGAATGATCCCTGGCGCGATCATGACGAAGGCGGCGCGGGCGCCGGCGAAGGCGGCACGCAGGCTGCCGGGGTCGTCGGTGCGGGCTTCCACCGCTTCGGCGCCGCGCTCCACGTACCGCTGGAGGCGGTCGCGGCTGCGGCCCAGCACCCGGACCTGTTCACCGGTGGCGAGCAGCGCGTCGGCGACGGCGGAGCCGGTGTCGCTGGTGGCGAATGAGACGACGATCATGGTGTTCCTCGCAAGAGATGCGTGTGCGATGGACGGCGTCGACGACCGGCCGGGCGCCGGCCGAGTGCCGGCCGGTCAGGCGGCCGAGTGCCGGCCGGTCAGGCGGTTGTGAGGGCCGGTCAGGCGGTTGTGAGGGCCGCGAGGAGAGCGAGCCGGTCGGCCGACTGCGTGCCGGGCCCGGCGGCGCTGATGATCAGGCGCTGCCCCGGGTCGTCGGGCAGGCGGAGGATCTCCTCGTTCAGCTCCAGCTCTCCCACGACAGGGTGACGGTAGCGGCGCACGGTGTGCAGGCAGTCACGCACGGCGTGCTCGCGCCACAGGCGCGCGAAGTCGTCGCTGCCGGTCGCCAGCTCGGAGACGAGCTGGTGCAGGGCGAGGCCGCCGGGACGTTCGGCGCTGGCCAGCCGCAGGTAGGACGCGAGATCCCCGGCCTGCCGCTCCCAGTCGGCGAACAGTTCGCGAGAACGCGGGTCGAGGAAGACCCGCCGCGCCTGGTTCGGCGCCCCCGGCGTGCCGATGGCGGCGATCTCGTCGCCCGTCAGGCTCCACAGCGCGTACCCGAGCGGGTTGCCCGCCAGGATGTCGGTACGCCGCCCGACGAGCACGACGGCGCTCAGGCTGCCGGCGATGAGGTCGCGGACGGGAGCGCGGACGTGGTCCTCCTGACCGGTGCCCCGCACCGGCGGAAGAGCCCGCGCCAGCCGGTAGAGGTGCGCCCGCTCGTCCGGGGACAGTTTGAGTGCCCGTGCGAGGGCGTCGAGGACCGAGTCGGAGACCTGGTGGCTCTCACCCTGCTCCAGACGGGTGTAGTAGGTCGTGCTGAGCCCGGCCAGCGCCGCGAGCTCCTCACGCCTGAGGCCGGGCACCCGGCGCCGGTCGCCGTAGGAGGGCCGGATGCCGAGCTCCTGCGGCGTCACGGCGGCACGACGTGCCCGCAGGAACTCGCCCAGCTCCTGCGACGACGACCGGCCTGCCATCACCCCTCCATCATCCCTCGTCACGCGCGGGCCTCGCCTGGCCGGGCCAGGGCACGGGCCGGTACGGTACGGGCACCCACCGGGCCTCACCGTCGCGGAAGGCGATCCGTCCGATGCCGGGGAAGGGCAGGTGCGCGCCGCCGACCGTCCGTCCCCGCGTCCGGATCTCCTCCAGGACGCGCTGCCGCGCGGCGCGGGCGCCGGCCCGGTCACTGCCGATCTCCATCGCGACGTGCGGGGCGCGCAGCTGGACCGTGTGGTTGTGCATGGTGTCCCCCCACATCAGCAGCTGCTCCCCTCCACCGTCCAGCAGGTAGCCGCTGACGTCGTCCAGCCAGTGGCGCGCCTCGAGTGCCGCCACGTGCACGGTCGCCGAGGGGAACGCCGCTTCCCCGTCCGCCGTCACCAGACCGTAGGCGTGATCCTGGTGCAGGTGCGTGATGAGGACGTCGTCGACCTGCTCCGGCCCGGCTCCGGCGGCGCGCAGGTTGTCCGGCAGCTGACCGGTGCCCGGGCCGAGGGAGGCGCCGGCGCCGGCGTCGACCAGCACGAGGCGCCCACCGGAGCGGAACAGGAACGCGTTCACGGCCGTCGCCGGATCGCCCTCCGGCGGCAGGAACCCGTCCGCCAGCAACGCGGCGATCCGCTCCGCCGGCTCGCCGTGCATGTCGGCGGCGTAGATCGGCAGCGCTCCGTCGTAGACGGTGGTCACCGTGACGGCGCCGACGCGGGTGCGCGCGAATCCCGGCGCCTGAGCTGAGGTTGTCGCGGTCGTACTCATGGCCTCAGTTTTCGAGGGCCCGGCCGTGGCGTGCCTGCCCATGGCGTGGATAGGCAGCACCACCGCGGGCCGTCCGCGCGGACGCGCCGGCGCGATCTGTCACCATGGGGCGAGCAGGGAAGTGCTCACCGGGGCAGGGGTGCCGATGACGAACGAGCTGATCGCGTTCTCCGTCGCGTCCTTGCTGGTGTCCATGGCGCCGGGCCCCACCACCGTGGTCATCCTGCGGCAGTCGATCCGGTCGGGCCGGGCCGCCGGGGTGGTGACGGTGCTGGGCAACGAGACCGGCTGGCTGCTGTGGTGCCTGGCGGCCGCCCTGGGGCTGTCCGCGCTGCTGCTGGCCTCGCAACTGGCGTTCGACATCATGCGGATCGCCGGCGCCGTCGTCCTGGTGGGCATCGGCGCGCGGACCCTGTGGCAGGCGCGCTCCTCGAACGATCCCGCCACCGGCGTCCGCACCGACGTGCCTGCCGGGGCGTCCTTGTGGGGTTGCTACCGCATGGGGCTCCTGACCAATCTGGCGAACCCGAAGGCGGGCGTGTTCGCGCTCTCCTTCCTTCCCCAGTTCGTGCCGGACGGGGCGCCGGCGCTGCCGACGCTGCTGCTGCTCGCGCTGGGTTCGGCCCTCATCGACCTGGTCTGGTACCTGGGCATCGTCCGGCTGGTCTGCGCCGCCCGAAGGCTGTTCGCGCGGCCGGCCGTCCGGCGGTGGCTCGAGTACGTCTCGGGCACCGTCCTGATCGGGCTGGCCATGCGCCTGGCCATGACGAGCAGGACGTGAAACGGGCGGGAAGGGTCAGAGCCCGGCGTCGTGCACGATGAGGGCCAGCTGCACCCGGTTGTCCAGGCCCGCCTTCGTCAGGATGCGGGAGATGTAGCCCTTCACGGTGCCGACGCTCATGTGCAGGTCACCGGCGATCACCGCGTTCGGCTTGCCCTGCGCGACCGCCAGCGCCACCTCGCGCTCCCGCTCGCTCAGCCGGTCCAGCACCCGGCGGGCGTCGGTACGCCGCCGGGTCTCCTGCTCGGGCATCAGGTGCGCGATCAGCTTGCGGGTGATGCTCGGCGACAGGATCGGCTCGCCCGCGACGACCTTGCGCACCGCGTCCACGATGCCCTCCGGCGGGGTGTCTTTCAGCAGGAACCCGCTCGCGCCCGACCGCAACGCCTCGAACACCAGCTCGTCGGCGTCGAACGTGGTCAGCACCACCACCTCCGGCGCTCCCGCGCGGGACCGCAGCCGCCGCGTCGCCTCGATGCCGCCGACGCCGCCCATCCGCAGGTCCATGAGCACCACGTCGGGCTTGTGCTCGGCCACGGCGCCCTCCACCTCGGCGCCGTCGGCGACCGCCCCGACGATGTGCAGGTCGGGGGCGCCTTTGAGCATCAGGGTCAGGCCGGCGCGGACGAGGGCGTCGTCGTCCACGATCAGGACCCGGATCGGCGCGCTCTCGTCGGCTCTCACCCCGGCCATGCTAACGAGCCCCGCGCCCTGCCGTCGCCGAAGCCGTGCTCTGCCGTCACGAGCCCCACTCCCCGCCGTCACCTACGCCTGCGCCGTACCGTCATGAGCCCCGCGCCCTGCCGTCACGAGGCTCGCTCCCCCGCCCTCATCGAGGCCACGGCAGCCGGGCCACCAGCCGGAATCCGCCATCCGCCGTCTCCCCCCACTCCAGCCGGCCGCCCGCCAGTGACGCCCGCTCCGCCAGCCCGATCAGCCCCGCCCCGGCGCCGGTCCCGGCGAGGGCTTCCGCCGCGTGCCCGTCGAGGGCCCCCGCGCCGGTCTCGGCGTCGGACTCCGCGTCCGTCCCGGCGGGGGTGGGTGGTTCGCTTTGCGGTGGGTTGCGCACCTCGACGACCAGCTCGGCCCCTTTCGTGCCGGACACGAGCACGGTGACGGGCCGGCCGGCCGCGTGCTTGCGCGCGTTCGTGAGCCCTTCCTGCACGGTCCGGTACGCGGCGCGGCCCACCACGTCCGGCACCTCGGACAGGCGTACCCCGTGATCGTGCAGCTCGACCCGCATCCCGGCCCGCCGTGACTCCGCCACGAGCGCCCCGAGATCCAGCCCGGTCGAGGGCGCCTCAAGACCGGCGACCGGTGCGGGCGTCGGCGGGAGGGCCGGGTCGCGGAGGACCGAGACGACCGCGCGCAGTTCCTCCAGCGCCTGGCGGGCGCTCGTCCCGATCACCCGGGCCGCCTCCGTGACCTCGCCCGGCGTCGCGCTCGCGTTGAACTCCAGCGCCCCCGCGTGCACGGCGAGCAGCGACAGCCGGTGGGCGAGCACGTCGTGCATCTCCCTGGCGATGCCGAGCCGTTCAGCACGGCGGGCCTGCTCGGCGCGGGCCCGCTGCTCGGCCTCCGCCCGGCGGGCCCGCTCGGCCAGCGACAGCAGCAATTCCCTGCGGGTACTGGCCAGCATCCCCCACGCGGTCACCGCCACCCCGAACAGCACCGCGACCAGCGCCCACAGGGCGTAGGGGGCGAGCCCGGGCGGCCGTACCGCGAACCTGACCAGCGACGCCCCCGCCCCCGCCGCCCCCACCGCGATCGCCACGCGCGGCGGCCGGTACAGGGCCGCCATCAGCGCGGCGACGCCCGCCGCCACGGACGCGGACGCGGCGGGCACCGACAGCGCGATCACCGCCAGCCCCGCCGGCACCGGCCACCTGCGGCACAGCAACAACCCCGCGCAGGCCAGCGCGCCGCCCACGACGTCGGCGACCAGGTGCCAGCCGGGGCCGCCCGCCGGATCCCCCCAGATCACCGCGACCGCGGCGGCGAACGCGGGCACGAGCCCGCCCAGGCCCGCGACCCAGCCGCTCCGCGACCGCAGCCGGCCGATCCGCGCCTCATCCGCGCCGGTCAGGAACACAACCGCCGATCGTAGCCCGCCCCGCGGCCCCCTCGTCGGCAACCGAAGTCACGACGACCACGACCAAAGTCGTCAGGAAGGTGTCCGGACGGCCGGCGCGGCAGCGACGCGGGCTGCCACGTTCCGGCCGTCCGCCCGCAGCGGCCGGCACCCGCCGCCCGGCACGCTGGGCCCATGAACGCACCCGACCCGCCGAAGGGCGGCCGCCGCGCCGCGCTGCTGCTCGCGGTGATCACCCCGGTCATCGCCGAGCTCACCCTGGGCAACCCGCCGCTCAGCCGGATCTGGCTGATGCTCCTGTGGATCCCGATCTACGGCGCCGGCACGGTGCTGATCCGGGAGCTGGTCCGGCGGCGCCGCGGGGGCTGGCCGTCGATCCTGCTGCTCGGGCTGGCGTACGGCATCGTCGAGGAGGGGCTGGTGCTGCAGGCGCTCAGCAGCCCCACCATGTACGGGGTGGCCGGGTGGGCGCCGAGGATCCTCGGGCTGAACAGCGCCTACGCCGAGCTCAACCTGCCCTACCACGCCGTGTTCAGCGTGGCGCTGCCGATCCTGCTCGCCGATCTGGCGTTCCCGTCTTTGCGGGAGCGGCCCTACCTGAAGCGGACGGGGGTCGTGGTGGCCGCCATGGTGTTCGTACTGGGCGGGGTGCTGCTGCGGCTGACCGTGGCGACCTCCATCGACCCCGGCTACCAGGCACCGGCCGGGGTGCCGGCCGCGTACGTGGCCGCCGTGGCGCTGCTGGCGGTGGTGGCCCTGCGCGTCCTGCCGCCCCGTCCCGCGCTCCGGACGGGCTCCCACCCCGCGCCCGAGCCCGCGTCCCGGCCGAAACCGTCCGGGGCGGCTCCCGTGCCGTGGGTGGCGGGGGTGCTCGGGGCGGGCGTGGGGTTCGGGTACCTGGCGCTGCTGTTCCCGTTCGGCGGTGCCGTTCGGCCCGCCTTCACGCACGGCGGCTGGGTGGCGGTGCCGATGCTGGTCGCGGCGGCGGTCGCGGTGACGGCCGGGTGGCTGGTACGGCGGTGGGCGGCGAGCGGCGGGTGGACGGACCGGCACAGCCTCTTCCTGGCCGGCGGGGCGCTGGCGGGGCACACCGCGTTCGGAGTGGTGGCCAACGCCGCGACGCTCGCCGACAAGCTGGAGCTGTCGGCTCTCGGGGTCGTCACGATCGCGCTGCTGGCGCTGCTGGGCCGCCGTACGGAGAACGCGGCGCGAAAAATCTCCCGGCGGATGTAGAGAACGCCGCCCCGGCCCCGACCTACCCGTGAAGGCAACGAGAACAGGAGCAGGACATGCGCAAGATCATCTTCTGGGTGCACACCTCCGTCGACGGCCACATCGACGGCCCGAACGGCGAGTTCGACTGGCCCGTGATGGGCGAGGAGCTGTCGGCGTACAGCGAGGCGCTGAGCGAGCGCTGCGACACCTTCCTGTACGGGCGCGGCGTGTGGGAGGGCATGGTGGCGTTCTGGCCGAACGCCGAGTCGGTGTCGGACCACCCGCACGTCCTGAAGTTCGCGCCGCGCTGGCGCGACACGCCGAAGATCGTCTTCTCGACGACGCTGAAGGACGACGACTGGGCCTCCCGGATCATCGGCGACGACCTCGCCGGGCAGGTCACCGAGCTCAAGCGACAGGACGGCAAGGACCTGCTGCTCACCGGCGGTTCCGGCCTGGCCGCCGCGCTCACCGAGCACGGCCTGATCGACGAGTACCACGTCGCGGTGCACCCGGTCGTGCTGGGCGGTGGCCGCCCGCTGTTCGCTCAGGACGCGCGGCGGCTTGGGCTGCGGCTGGTCGAGTCGCGCACTTGCGACGGCCAGATCGTGGTCATGCGGTACGAGCGCGCCTAGCGACTTTGTGCTCCGTTCCTTCGTCCGCGGCCTCCTCCGCCACGAACAGTCCACATTCGATGCCGGCGATCCGCCGGGCGGGGGACGTCATGCCCGCACGCCCGTCCGAGGTCGCCCGCGCCAGCACGGACTGGGAGGAACCGCATGACCGAGCACCACCGCGATCGGGCACCCCACCGCCCCCGGCCCGGGGACGGCCGCCCGTGATCCTCGACACCGGAACGGCCGCGAAGGCCCTCGCCACGGGAGGCGGGCTGATCACGAGCGCGGCACTGATCATCGCGATGGGCGGCGGCACGTACCCCGCCGCCGCCTCGACCGACCCCGGGCAGATGGGTGGCACCAGCTGCGAGCCCGCCTCCCCGATGGGCCAGGATGGCAACCTTCCGGGAATGCCGGGAGCCGACGGCGACGAGAGCGACCTCGACCTGCCCGGGGCATCCGCCCGGCGGACCGGCAAGGACGGGAACGGTCCCGCCACGCCTGGGCCACCCACCGAGCAGACCGGCAAGGATGGGCTGTCCACCGGGCGGACCGGCAACGGCGGGAGTGACCTTGGCGTGCTCGGGCTGTCCGCCCGGCAGGCCGCCAACGCCGGAATCATCGTCGATGTCGCCGCCCAGCTCGCATTGCCGCGGCGGGCCGCCGAGATCGCGGTGGCGACGGCGCTGCAGGAGAGCCGGCTCGACAACAACGCCGTCTCCGCCGAGGGCAGGTCCTTCGGCCTGTTCCAGCAGACGCCCGCGGCCGGTTGGGGCACCCGCGAGCAGGTCACCACCCCCAGCCACGCCGCCCGTTCCTTCTACAAGCGGCTCGTCGGCGTGCGCCACTGGACGACCCTGCCGCTGACCCAGGCCGCCGCCACCGTGCAACGGCCGCGCGCCGACCTGCGCGGCGCGTACGCCAAGCACGAGAAGCTCGCCAGGAAACTCGTCGCGTCCTTATGGCCGGAGCGGCGGTTGGCGGCGGGTGAGCAGCCCACACGTCCCCTTGCGGCGGGTGAGCAGCCCACACGCCCCTTGTCCGAACGCATGCGCCCCGGCACCATGCCCGAACGAGGCGCGGGCCTCCCCCAACGGGACGCGGGCCGGACCGGGCGACGTGCCGGCCTGCCCGGGCGAGATGCGGGCACTTCCGAGCGAGGCGCGGGCCTGTCGGGCGATGCGTTCGAGCCGGGATGCGGCGAGATCGGTGCCGCCTCGCTCGCGGTGAGCGCCGCCCTGGCGCAGCGCGGCATCCCGTACTCCTACGGCGGCGGCGGGCCCGCCGGCCCCGGCTACGGCATCGGCCGCGGGGCGCGAACCAAGGGGTTCGACTGCAGCGGGCTCACCGAGTACGCCTGGAGCAAGGCCGGGATCAGGATCGGCGGCACCACGTACGAGCAGGTCGGCAGGGGCCGCAAGATCCCCCGCTCGCAGGTCCGCGCCGGCGACCTGGTCTTCTACGAGACCGACGCCTCCCGCCCCGGCCCCGACCACGTCGGCCTGGCCGTCAGCGGCACCAAGATGGTGAACGCGCCCCGCACCGGCACCGTCGTCCGCCTCGACGCCATCGACCGGCCGAGCTACGTGACAGCCGTACGCCCCTCGGCGATGGGGCCCGGCCGCCGATAGACCACCCCCTCGGCACCCCGGCCCGGCGGCTTGCGCCTGGGCTTGCGCCTGGTGGCATGCGGTTACCGCATCGCCTTCCTCCGGTGCACGATCACCGCCGCCCCTAGGGCGAGGACCGCATACGCGCAGGTCACAGCCAGGCCCGCCCACGGCGGGAGCGGATAGTAACCGCCGAGCGGCGACAGGACCACCTCCACGTGCGCGAACGTCGGAACGCTCTGGGTGATCGCGAAAGCGGCGGCGGGGGTGACCGCCAGCAACCATGGCGCCAGGCCCGCGACAGCCAGCAGGTAGGGCAGGACGACCAGCGCGACGGCCGGCACGGCGGCGACAACGGCCCGACCGACCAGCGCGGCCAGGCCCAGCGCCAGCACGGCGACGGCCGCGGTCAGCGCTGCGAAACCGGCGATCACCCGCAGCTCTGTGGCGAGGGTGATCAGCTGGATCGGGTTCTGGTGCGCACGCAACAGCGCCGGCCCGGCGGGAACGACGACCCCGGAGGTCACCAACCCCGCCACGAACCCGACCACCCCGACCACCACAGCCTTCGCCACCAGCAACCGCACTGGCTGCGGCCCGGTCGAGGGACGACTCATCGGCGCGGGCTCTCCCGACGTCCGCGCCGCAGGGCCCTCGCACGGCGACCGCTCGCTGGACAGAGGCACGTCCGGCGAGCGCTCGGACGACGGGCGCTCGCCGGGCAAACCCACGGTCGGCGGCCCTCGCCGATCCCGACGCGGATGCCGATGCCCTGCGGGCGGTCTGCCAGGAGGCGCTGGCTCTGGGCGAGCACCAGGAGCGGCTGGTGCGGGCGCTGCTCGCCCTGGCCACCAGCGAGCGCGGCGTCGGGCGGCTGGAGACCCTTGACCTCGCCCAGGTCACGCGGCAGGTGCTCGCCTCTCGCCGGGACGAGGCGGCGCGGGCGGGCGTGGAGCTGAGGGGGCGGCTGGCGCCCGCGATGACGGTCGGCGATCCCGGGCTGGTGGAGAGCCTGGTCGCCAACCTGGTCGACAACGCCATCCGCCACAACCGCGCGGGCGGCCACGTGAAGGTCATCACGCACCCGTCTGGGGAGGGGACGGTCCGCGCCGGGACGGTCGAGGCTGACGTGTCCGGGGCCGGGGCGGTCGCGACTACACCGGTCAGGGCTGGGACGGCCGGCGCGGAGGCGATCGGCGCCACAGCGGCCGGTGCCACAGCGCCCGGTTCCACAGCGGGCGATGCTGCGGCGGGCGGTGCTGCGGCGGGCGACACTGGGGTGGCCGGGGCTGTGAGGCCCCGCGTTGGGGCGGTCGTCACCATCGCCAACAGCGGCCCCGTCGTCCCTCCGGACCAGGTCCGGCGCCTGTTCCAGCCGTTCCAGCGCCTGACGCCCGAGCGGCACGGCCGCCGTGACGGTTACGGTCTCGGGCTGCGATCGTCGATGCCGTCGCCCGCGCGCATCGCGCCACGATCACGGCCACCGCCCGTCCCGAGGGCGGCCTGGCCGTCACGGTGGAGTTCGCGCGGGGCCTGCCTCCCGCCGACCGGTGACCTCGAAGCCGGGTCGACGTGCCTCCGGCCGACCGGTGACCTCAAAGCGGGGTCGACGTGCCTCCCGCCGACCGGTGACCTCGAAGCGGGGTCGACGTGCCTCCCGCCGAGCCGTGAGATGGCCTCAGAGGGGGACCTGCCAGCGTAGCCGCGTCCCGCCGCCCGCCGGCGACTCCAGCTCGGTGGTGCCGCCGAGCCGCGCGGCCCGTTCCTCGATGTTGCGTAGCCCGCTGCGGCGGCCGCCCTTGCCCAGCCCGACGCCGTTGTCGGTGACCAGCAGGGTGAGCCGTTGGCCGGCGGCCTCGACGGACACGTCGGCGCGGGTGGCGTGGGAGTGCCGGACGACGTTGGACAGCGCCTCGCGCAGGACGGCGACGAGCTGCTCCCCGACCGGCTCGGGCACCAGGGTCTCGATCTGCCCCTCCATCCGCAGGCCGGGCATGAACCCCAGATGGCTGCCGGCTCCTTCGAGCAGGTCCACGATCTGCCCGCGCAGGCTGGGGGCGGCGTCGTCGTGGGAGCCTTGCAGGGCGAAGATGGACGAGCGGATCTGCCGGATCGTCTCGTCGAGCTCGTCGATGGCGTGCTGGAGCCGTTTGGCCGCCTCGGGCCGCTCCACCAGCCGGACGGTGCTCATCAGCGTCATGGCGGTGGCGAACAGCCGCTGGATGACGACGTCGTGCAGGTCTCTGGCGATGCGGTCGCGGTCTTCGAGCAGGCCGAGCCGTTCGGCGTCGCGGCGGGCCTCGGCGAGCTCCAGCGCGATGGCGGCCTGGCCGGCGAAGGCGCGCAGCATCTGCTGGGCCGCCCCGCTGAACGGCAGCCGCCCGCTCCGCTTGGCCATGACGAGCACGCCGCGGATGGCGGGTGCGGCGCCGAGCGGCACCACCAGGACCGGCCCGTAGCCGAGCCGGCTGAGCGGGGAGCCCGGGTAGGGGGCGCTCTGCAGGTCGGGGCTGGACAGCGGCTCGCCCTGGGTGAAGGCGTCGCCGACGAGCGTGCCGGTGATCTCGACGGTGTCGCCGAGCACTTCGTCCGCGCCCTCACCCTCGGCGACCCGTACCACCAGCGACTGCTTCGTCTCGTCCGGCAGCAGCACCTCGACGAGGTCCGCGTCGCTCATGTGGCGGGCGTGGCCGGCCACCACGGCCAGCACCTCGCGCGGTCCGCGCCGGACAGCAGGCTCGTGGTCACCTCCGAGGACGCCTGCAGCCAGGTCTCCCTGCTGCGCGAC